>CP072828.1:711203-1066805 GCA_017945845.1 Carnobacteriaceae bacterium zg-C25 | reverse complement strand
TTATTTTTTGGTGTTTGTGCCATTCCTTGCGCTTTAGGTTATCATCTAGGTAAAAAAGCACTGACACAACATCAAGATTCTATGACAAATGGTACTGGGAATTAAAAATTAAGTAACTTGATTAACCGATGACGAGTTTTTTTCGTTATCGGTTTTCTTGTTTTTAAATAAACACTGCATAAATGTATATTTCAGTTATGAAATGATACAAAATAAGATGCCCGGCGCGCTTAATCGTCTAGTGATTTGTAAAATAAGGTTGATAATTTAGAAAAGGTAGTGGTTTAGCACAAATGAAAAGGGGTGACGGCTTATGCCGTTCCCCCCCTCTAAATCGAAATAAATTAGTGAGCGTCTAGTAATTGCGTAATTTGATTCCAAATTTTATCTTTGCCTTCGCCTGTTTCGCTTGAAAAAATGAAAATTGGTGTATCTTGTGATAACGATAATTTTTTACGGAACATCGATTCATGCTTATTCCAAACGCCCCGTTTAACCTTATCAGCTTTTGTGGCAATGATACGGTAAGGAATATCATAATATTCTACAAATTCTTTCATTTGAACATCTTCTAATGTAGGTTCGTGTCTGAAATCCATGAGTAAAAACACCATTTTTAACGGTTGTCTTGTTGTGAAATACTCTTCTAACATTTTCCCCCATTTCGCCCGTTCAGATTTGGATACTTTTGCATAACCATAACCTGGCACATCGACAAAATGAAATTTATCATCAATATTATAATAGTTTAATTGCTGTGTTTTTCCTGGTTTACTCGATGTACGCGCTAAACTTTTTCGATTGATGAGTTTATTGATAAATGATGATTTACCAACGTTAGATCGACCAGCTAAAGCGATTTCGATCATTTCAGTTTCAGGGTACTGTTTACTCGATACGGCACTTATGACAAAGCTTGCTTTATTTACGTTCATAATTCCTCCAAAAGTCTTTTCTGTTATTAGTATACCATATGTGATAAAATCACGTATATTGGAGGATATATGGAGACAAAAAATTTTTATAAAGCGTATGCCAAAGTAGTTATCCCGCTAATGTTACAAGGTATGATTACGAAATTTGTTTCAATGATCGATAATTTGATGGTTGGACAATTAGGCGATACATCAATTGCGTCCGTTGCGATGGGAAACAAAATTTTAGACATTATCATGTTCACTGTTTTTGGTGTATCCGCAGCAGTCAGCGTGTTTATTGCACAATACTACGGCGCTCAAAATGTCGAAAAGCAAAAGGAAGTTTTTCGTATTGGGTTACTCATGAGTGGGACGGTGTTTATTGTTGCTAGCAGTATTTTGGCGATTTTCCCGCAACAAGTGGTGCATTATTTTGTACAGGACGCCACGATTAAAGAAGCTGTCTTAAATTATATGGGCATTATGATTATCGGGTATATTCCATTTGTCGTTTCAATTAACTACGCCACAGCGTTAAGGGTAATTGGGCAAGTTAAAATGCCGTTAGTAGCCAGTTTAGCTAGTGTGGCTGTAAACAGTATCGGAAATTATATGTTGATTTTTGGGAATTTCGGATTTTCTCCAATGGGAATTCAAGGTGCGGCAATTGCTACCGTATTTTCCAGAATTGTAGAATTTACAATATTAATCTATTTTACAAAACGTTATCATTTTTCATTTGATACAAAAGTTAGTCAGTTATTTCATGTACCGCGTTACATGGTAAGAGAAGTGATGTTTAAAGCGTTACCGCTAACGCTCAATGAAATTATATGGTCATTTGGCCAAGCAACCATTTTAAAAACGTATGGTTCACGTGGTGATGAAGCGTTGGCAGCGTTAGCGATTACCGAAACGACATCATCAATCTTTTTTGCTTTTGCACAAGGGTTAGCGGGTGCAACACCTATCTTTATATCACAATTATTGGGTGCCAATCGCTTTAAAGAAGCTTATCAAAACAGCGTTCGTATGATGAAGTCAACCGTTGTCGTAGCCGTTGGGTTAGGGGCACTTATGTTTACAATGAGTTTTATTGTACCGAATATTTATCAAGTATCAATCGTGTCTCATCAAATCGCAACGCAAACAATACAAATTGCATCGCTATTTTTCTGGGTGTACTTAACCAATACACAATGCTATTTTATTTTACGTGCAGGTGGCGATATGAAATCCACTTTAATTGTTGATGGCTTATATATGTGGTCTGTCACCATTCCCGTTATTTCAATCATCGCTTATATGACACAACTGCCGTTAATTCCAATGTACATTATTGGTCAATCTTGCGATTTAGGTAAATTGGTTGTTAGTTTAACGATGTTTTTTAAGAAAAAATGGTTAAAAAACAGTACAATTTAATGAAAAATGCATCTATTCGTAAAAAAAAGAAGCGCTTTATGTATTCGTTACCAAAAAAATGGTAAAATAGAAAGAGCAGAAAAAGGAGAAAAATTATGACGGTTACAATTCAGCAATTAATTGATACTTTGCATATTAAAGTTCAGCATGGCTGTGATAATTTAAATCGAACGGTATCAACGAGTGAATTATCGAGACCCGGATTAGAATTGTCGGGATATTTTGATTATTACTCAACAGAACGTATTCAAGTATTTGGTAGAACCGAAATTGCATTTTTGCAACAATTACCAGATGAAAAAGCGAAAGATGTCATTAAACAATTATGTCATCCAGAAATCCCTGCTTTTATTATGGCGCGTAATTTACCAGCGCCACAACTGCTTGTCGATAGGGCAAAAGAAGTTGGTATTCCGATATTACAAAGCGCCAGCAAAACAACGAGTGTCATTAGTAATTTAACGAATTATTTAGAAACGCAATTAGCAGTGCGTGAATCTATTCACGGTGTATTTATCGATGTTTACGGTGTTGGTGTTTTAATTACAGGAGATAGTGGTGTTGGTAAAAGTGAGACGGCACTAGATTTAATTAAAAACGGGCATCGTTTAGTTGCCGATGATCGTATCGATTTTTATCAGATTGATGAATTGACACTTGTCGGAGAAGCACCAGCCATCTTGAAAAACTTATTAGAAGTTAGAGGAATTGGTATTGTTGATGTTATGACAATTTTTGGCGCAAGTGCTGTAAAAGAAACGAAAAAATTAGAAATGATTGTGCATTTAGAAATGTGGGACGGACAAAAAATATTTGATCGTTTAGGTAACAATCAAGAGACGGTAAGAATTATTGATGTGGATGTTCCTAAATTCACTATTCCGGTAAAACTTGGTCGTAACTTGGCAAATATTGTTGAAGTAGCAACAATGAATTATCGTGCAAAAAATATGGGATTTGATGCGACGCAAGCATTTCAAGAAAAATTGAATCAACTCATTGAAATCAATTCAGGAAAGGAGTAGAGGCTACTTATGATAAATCCAGAAATATTTAGAATAGGGCCGCTATCAGTTCGTTGGTATGCAGTGATTATTTTAACTGGTGCTATATTGGCAACGTGGTTGTCTAATCGTGTGGCACAACGAAAAAACTTTCCAGATGAATTTATAAACGATTTACTGTTTTACTTATTCCCAATAGGTATTGTCGGTGCGCGAATTTACTACGTGGCATTTACATGGGATGAGTATAAAAATAATTTATGGGATGTTTTTAAAATTTGGGAAGGTGGCATTGCCATCTATGGCGGACTAATCGCAGGATTACTCGTTATTTATTGGTATGCTAAAAAGAAACATACACATCCGTTAGTGGTATTAGACATTATTGTGCCGTATGTGTTGTTGGCACAAGGGATAGGCCGCTGGGGAAACTTTATGAATCAAGAAGCTTTTGGAGCCGCCGTTTCTCGACAATACTTAGAAGCACAATTTATTCCATCGTTTATTATTGATCGTATGTATATTGGTGGAACGTACTATCAACCGACATTTTTATATGAATCGGTATTAAGTGTGATTGGCTGTATCGTATTAATTGTTTTACGAGAAAAATGGCAACATTTAAAAATTGGTGATTTAACGTTAGGTTATATTTTCTGGTACGGTATTGAACGGTTTATTGTAGAAGGTATGCGCAGCGATAGTTTATATATCGGTGCAATTCGTGTATCGCAAGCGTTGTCTGTTGTATTAGTTATTTTTGCCATTATCGCCTTTTTTGTGAAAAAGAAATGGATACAACAATCCTTTGCAACTTATATGTATTCGCCGACGAGGAGGGATTAAATGAAACAAAAAGTTGCCGTTTTAGGTGCTGGTTCATGGGGGAGTGCACTAGCTAAATGTTTAAGTGAAAACGGACATGATGTGACGTTGTGGGGCAATCATCAACAACAAATTGATGAAATCAATCGCACGCACACCAATGAGCAATATTTAAAAAACATTACACTACCGACAAATATTTTTGCCACAACGGATACCCAAAAGGCGTTGCAAGATGTGGATGCGGTTGTGTTTGTTGTTCCTACCAATGCGGTAAGATCAGTTTGTGAAACGATTGCGCCGTATTTATCTTCTCGCCCAATGATTATTCATGCTGGTAAAGGATTAGAACAAGGAACCAACTTACGTATTTCAGAAGTGATTGAACAGCAAATCGACCGTGAATTGTATAAGGAGATTGTTGTTTTATCCGGGCCAAGTCATGCTGAAGAAGTTGCTAGAAAAGATATTACGACAATTACGGCAGCAAGCAAGTGTATTGAAGCTAGCGAATATACTCAAAAATTATTTATGAATCATTATTTTAGAGTATATACAAATACGGATATTATTGGCGTAGAATTAGGTGCCGCGTTAAAAAATATTATTGCTATTGGAGCGGGGGTTATTAACGGTATAGGATTTGGCGATAATGCCAAAGCAGCGTTAGTGACACGTGGATTAGTTGAAATCACGCGATTTGGATTACAGTTCGGTGCGTTACAAGAAACATTTTCAGGGTTATCTGGTGTTGGTGATTTAATTGTAACGTGTACAAGTATACATTCGCGCAACTGGCAATTTGGAAACTTAATCGGAAAAGGATTGTCTAAACAAGAAGCGCTTGATAAAATTAATATGGCAGTTGAGGGGGTCTATACGGTGGAAGTTGTGTATGACATTGCACAAAAACACGGTATTGATATGCCAATTACACAAGCCATTTATGAAGTGATTTATGACGGTGTATTACCGAAAAATGCTATTGAATCGTTAATGAACCGTGATGGTAAATCAGAAAGATATATTTAGTTAGGGAGGAAAAACGAATGATTAAAAAAGTAAAGAAAGCCATTATTCCTGCAGCAGGATCAGGAACACGTTTATTGCCAGCTACAAAAGCGATGGCAAAAGAAATGATGCCGATTGTTGATAAGCCAACGATTCAATTGATTGTAGAGGAAGCGGTAGCTTCAGGTATTGAAGATATTTTAATTATTACGGGTAAAGGTAAACGTCCAATTGAAGATCACTTTGATGCTAACATTGAATTAGAAGCAACATTACGTGAAAAAGGAAAATTGGATTTATTAAAATTAGTTGAAGATACTGCTGGTGCAAACATTTATTTTGTTCGCCAACCATATCCTAAAGGGTTAGGAGATGCTGTATTACAAGCTAAAGCGTTTGTTGGAGATGAACCGTTTGTCGTTTTATTAGGTGACGATATTATGGCTGATGAAGTACCTTTAACAAAACAATTAATGGATAGCTATTACGCAACAGGTGCAAGTCAAATTGCGGTTGTAGAAGTTGATCCAAGTCAAACGGGTAGTTACGGAATTATTGATGTGGAATCAAAAATTTCAGAAGATGTTTATAATGTTAGAAAATTTGTTGAAAAACCAAAACCAGAAGATGCGCCAAGTAATTTAGCAATCATCGGTCGTTATTTATTATCTCCAGAAATTTTTACTATTTTAGAAACACTTGAACCAGGTGTTGGTGGCGAAGTACAATTAACAGATGCCATTGATAAATTAAATCAAACACAACGTGTATTTGCGAAAACATTCCACGGTATTCGTTACGATACGGGTAATAAATTAGGGTTATTAACAACAAATATTCAGCATGGTTTACAACACCCTGAAACTAAAGATGGGTTGAAAAAATATATTTTAGAATTAGCAAAAGTTTTGGAAGCTGGTGAATAAAATGGAAAAAATTTATGATGTTATTGTTGTAGGTTCTGGTCCTGCCGGTATGACGGCAGCACTTTATGCATCTCGTGCCAACTTGTCTGTCTTGATATTAGAAAGAGGCATGCCGGGTGGAGAGTTATTAAATACATCAGAAATTGAAAATTATCCGGGTTATCCGTTAATTGCGGGTCCAGATTTAGCACAAAAAATGAATGATAGCGCATTAAGTTTTGGTGCGGAATCAGCATATGGAAATGTATCCAACATTGCTATTGAGGGTGATGTTAAAGTGGTTACAGTCGGTAAAAAAACGTATCGCGCATACAGCCTCATTATTGCGACTGGAGCACACCATCGTAAATTGGGTGTGCCAGGTGAAGAAGAATTTTCAGGACGTGGTGTAAGCTACTGTGCCGTATGTGATGGTGCCTTTTTCAAAAATCGTCATTTAATCGTTGTTGGTGGTGGTGATTCTGCTGTTGAAGAAGGTGCGTACTTGACACAATATGCATCAAAAGTAACGATTGTACACCGCAGAGATGCGTTGCGTGCACAAAAAATTTTACAAGACCGCGCCTTTAAAAATCCGAAAATTGAATTTATTTGGAACAACACAGTTGAAGAAGTTGTTGGTGAAGATGGCGTTGTAACGGGTGTTCAATTGGTCAATACGCAAACAGGTGAAAAATCATTTGTTCAAGCAGATGGTGTGTTTATCTATGTTGGTGTACTCCCAAATAGTGAACCGTTTAAACAATTAGGGTTGGAAGAACAAGACGGATGGATTGTCACAGATAATGATATGGCAACTAACGTGCCCGGAGTGTTTGCTGTTGGTGACGTCCGCTTTAAAACACTACGCCAAGTGGTGACGGCTGTTGGAGATGGCGGTCAAGCTGGGCAAGCGGCATATCATTATGTCGAAACATTAAAAGAAAGATTAAGTGAGTAATGGGAAGAAAAGAAGATCGTAAAGCACAAGAAAGACAGAAAAAAAGTTTACGCTATAGATTATTAACCATTTTATCTATAGTATTTGCCGTTGTAGGTATAGGACTTTTAGCACAGCCGTTCGTTAGTAACTATTTATTAACGCAACGCATTCAAGAACAAGAAAGACAACTTTCTCAATTGACACGTGAAGAAATTGAGGCGAATCAAAACGCGAATGCGTCATTTGACTTTAATGACGTACAATCGTTGAGTTTAGAATCAATTTTAGCGGCAAGTCAAAATAAAGCTAAAGTACAGTCAATTGGAGAAATTGCCATTCCATCGGTAGGTATTAATTTGACGGTTGCTAAAGGTGTTTCAGATTTAAATATGTCTGTAGGTGCAGGAACACTTCGATCTGATCAAGTTATGGGCGAGGGGAATTACCCTTTAGCTAGTCATTATTCATCATACGGTGACGGAAAACTATTGTTTACACCGTTGCTTAAAGTTGAACTTGGCGACAAAGTATATTTAACTGATTTGAAAAAAGTTTATGTTTATGAAACGTACTGGAAAGAAGTTGTTAATCCTGACAGAGTGGATTTGGTTGAAAATACGCCGGGTGACAATATTGTAACATTGATAACATGTAGTGATGGTAGTGCGGCATACCGTTTAATTGTGCGTGCGCGTTTAACGGCTAGCTATGATGTTTCACAAGCGCCTACTGAGGCGATTGAAGCATTTAAATTAACAAAACATACATTACGTTAGGGTAAAAAAATGAAAAAATTATTTTTAATTTACGGTGGTAAAAGTCAAGAGCACGATATTTCCATTTTAACGGCTTTAAACATTTCAAAATCGTTGGATTATCAATTATACGAAGTTTATCCAATTTATATTGCTAAAAATGGAGTGTGGCATGCGTTAAACCGTTTGGAATGTGGTGCACAAAGCGAACAAGAATTGACGGCGATTTCACAACATAGTGAAGTTTTACCGACTGTTATAAAACAAGATAACGCAATCGTATTTCCTGTTTTACATGGTCCAAATGGAGAAGACGGCACGATTCAAGGGTTGTTTGAAATGTTAGATGTTCCATATGTTGGTACGGGTGTTATGGCAAGTGCGTGTGGAATGGATAAAATCATTTCTAAAAAAATATTTGAAAAAGCGGGTATTCCACAATTAGCCTATGTTGAGGTGTACAAAAAAGCTTGGGAAGATGATGCACAGTCACTAATTCAAAAATGTGAAAATGAATTAACGTATCCAATGTTTGTCAAACCAGCAAATATGGGTTCAAGTGTAGGGATATCTAAAGCTGAAAATGTGTCTGAATTGGAAAATGCCATTCGTGTTGCGTTGCGTTATGACCGTCGCGTTGTTGTTGAAACGGGAGTAATTGCACGTGAATTAGAAGTGGCGATGTTGGGCAATGATGATGCTAAAGCGTCTGTTGTGGGAGAAGTGTTAAAAGTTGTTGATTTTTATGATTTTGAAGAAAAATATAAAAACGGTAACGCACAATTACAAATTCCTGCTAAGATTGATGAAACCATTAGTCGTCAAATTCGAGACTATGCCGTTACTGCGTATAAAGCGTTAGATGGTTCTGGATTAAGTCGGGTAGACTTTTTCCTAACAGAAAACAACGACATTTATATTAATGAAATCAATACATTACCGGGCTTTACTCAATTTAGTATGTACCCATTATTGTGGGAAGCGACAGGTATTGCTTATGCAGATTTGATTACTGAATTATTACGTCTTGCACAAGAACGATACGATGAGAAAAAATTGTATCAACAAGTGAATTAATGCTATATAAAACCACTGAACACGTTGTCAAAGCAGCGTGTTCAGTGGTTTTTTGTTTAGTTTTATATCATTTTTTTGATAAAAATAATAATTTCATATGAAATTCAAGTTTTTTAGTATGTTATTCTATGTTTTTACGAACGTTAGTCGAGTATAGTATACATGTAAACAACGAAAGGGGTTATAAAATATGGGACAACAATTAGATGCGGTGTTTCTTTGGACAACGTTTTTAGCCGGTATTCTATCATTTTTCTCACCATGTATTTTACCGCTATTACCGGTATATACAGGTATTCTAATGGAGGAAACGGGAGATAAAGCAATAAGAATAGGAAAAATTAAAATTTATACCAAACCAGTTTATACGACGTTAGCATTCATTTTTGGTATTTCAACAGTTTTTCTAACATTAGGATTTGGTGCAAGTTTTTTAGGAAAATTAATTGCTAGTAACTATACACCAATCATTATGGGAACAATTGTTGTGATTTTAGGTTTACATCATGCTGAATACATTCGTATTCCATTTTTAGAACAACAAAAATCAACGACAATATCTACAAATAAAAATCAACTGCTAAATGCTTATTTATTAGGATTTACATTTAGTTTTGGTTGGACACCTTGTATAGGACCTGTGTTAAGTGCGGTTTTTGCATTATCTTCATCAGGTGGAAGCAATAGTTTACTAGGTGTGATGTTAATGGGGGTTTATGCATTAGGGTTAGCCTTACCGTTTATCGTTATTTCTTTAGCATCAACGCTATTTTTAAAACATGTTGCTAAAGTTAAAAAATATATGATACGTATTAAAAAAGTTGGTGGCTGGTTAATTATTTTAATGGGATTATTATTAATCTTTGGACAAGCAAACTTTTTATCAACACTTTTTCACTAATTAAACTATAAATTATACAAAATAAGGGAGAAAAATAAGATGAATAAATATATTAAAAGTTTAGGTGTATTAACAACAGCGTGTGTATTAGTAGGTTGCGGACAAGCCGCTATGAAAGATGACAATAAAGCGGCAAGTTCATCCATGATGAAAGATGGCAAAATGGATGACAAAAAAATGAACGATAAAAAAGATGATAAAATGATGAATGATAAAAAAGACGATAAAATGATGGACGACAAAAAAGATGACAAAATGATGGACGACAAAAAAATGGGCGATAAAAAAGATGACATGATGAAAAATCAAGGTGAAATGGCACCAAACTTCAAACTGATGGATGTTAACGGTAAAGTACATACATTAGATGAATACAAAGGTAAAAAAGTATTTATTAAAGCATGGGCATCTTGGTGTTCTATCTGTTTATCAACATTACCAGAAACACAAGAATTAGCCAAAAATGAAAAAGATTTTGTTGTATTGACAATCGTTGCGCCAAATTATCACAATGAAAAATCAAAAGAAGATTTCTTGAAATGGTTTAATGGAACAACCTTTACAGATTTACCAGTTTTATTTGATGAAAATGGAGAATATTTCAAAAAATTAGGTATTGTAGGCTACCCAAGTGCATTATTTATCGGTTCAGACGGTACGCTTGTAAAACAACAAATCGGATACATGTCAGCAAATGACATTAAAGAATTTATGAAAACAGTTAAATAGAGGTGTACGATGAAAAAAGGCGTCCTTATTGGAATAGTTATCGTTATTTTCGGTCTGTTGTTCTTCCAACGCTATGTCATTTCAAAAAATAACGATACGCAATCTATTGAAAATACAGTAAAAGAACAAGTTTCTGCACAAAGTAAACAAATGCCGCAAGGAGAAGGGAACGTGGATAAAAGTATGTTGAAAGATCTTTATTTAGCAGGGGGCTGTTTCTGGGGATTAGAAGAATATTTTTCACGAATCAATGGTGTCATTGATGTCACATCAGGATATGCTAATGGTAAAAGTGATACAACAAATTATCATTTGATTTCTCAAACAGATCACGCTGAAACAGTACATATTCAATACGACCCATCTAAAGTCAGTTTAAGAGAATTATTGTTATATTATTTCCGTGTTATTGATCCAACAAGTGTAAACAAACAAGGAAATGATAGAGGTAGACAATATAGAACGGGTATTTACTATCAACATGATGAAGATAAAACGGTTATCGATGAAGTCATCGCTGAAAAAGAAAAAGAACTCGGTCAAAAAACAGCTATTGAAATTGAGCCATTAAGACATTACATTTTAGCAGAAGAGTATCATCAAGATTACTTGAAAAAAAATCCGGGTGGCTATTGTCATATCGATGTCACTGAAGCCAATGTGCCGTTAGTTGATGTTACAAAATATCCAAAACCATCTCAAGAAGAGTTAAAACAAACATTAACAAAAGATCAATATTTAGTCACTCAAGAAAATAAAACAGAACAAGCTTTTTCAAATCAATATTGGGACTTTTTTGAAGAAGGTATTTATGTAGATGTGGCTACGGGAGAACCGTTATTCTTCTCAAAAGATAAATTCCAATCTGGATGTGGTTGGCCTAGTTTCACTAAACCAATCAATACAGAAGTGGTAACGTATCATAAAGATACAAGCTTTAATATGACACGTATTGAGGTAAGAAGTCGCGCTGGTAATTCTCACTTAGGTCACGTGTTTGATGACGGACCAAAAGATAAAGGTGGCTTACGCTTCTGTATCAATAGTTTATCCATTAAATTTATTCCAAAAGCAGAAATGGCTGAAAAAGGTTACGATTACTTATTGCCTTATATGGAATAATAAAAGTAAGTGCTTAAAAGGATAGTGTAGACTACCAATACGATTTGACGAAAAACTACATCCAATACACATTGTGGTGTAGTTTTTTGTTTGTTATCGATGAATAAAAACTATAAAATTTGGCGATAAACCACTGTATAAAACACATTTAATCCAAGGGTGTAAGGGCTACCGAGCGCTCTTTTGTTTGTGATATAATAAAGGAAAGAAGGTGGGAAAATGTATACAATTTTAATTGTAGAAGATGAGTCGTTTATTCGAAAAGGATTAACACAACTCGTCGATTACGACACGCTTGGCATAACGAAAGTTCTTGAAGCGGATTGTGGTGAAAAGGCGCTGACCATTTTAGAGCAGCAATCAGTCGATATTTTATTAACAGATATTAATATGCCTAATATGGACGGCATTACATTGGCGACAAAAACGAAAGAATATTATCCGAATATACATGTTGTCTTTTTAACAGGGTATGATTATTTTGATTATGCATTGGCAGCATTAAAATTGGGAGCAGATGATTATATAGTAAAACCCGTTTCTAAAAAGGATGTCGAAGTCATTTTAAAAAAAGTGATTTTAAATATTCAAAAAGAGCAAAAAGACAAGACACTTTTAGAAGTAGTTGATACTCAAGTGAATGATTCCAAACAAAATCAAATTCAGCAAATCATCAACGAACATTTTGCAGAACCTGATTTTTCATTGGTGAAATTAGCGAGTTTATTAGGGTTTGCTCCAACTTATACCAGTTCACTCATTAAAAAGCAGTTTGGAATGTCTTTTCAAGATTATGTCACAGAAAAACGCATAGCGCACGCTAAAATTTTATTGTTGTCGAGTGAATTAAAAATTTATGAAGTGGCACAAAAAGTGGGATATGATGATGTGAATTATTTTTCAATTCGTTTTAAACAAGTGGTGGGAATGTCACCTAAGAAGTTTCAAAAAGGAGATAATGAATGATGAACAGAAAATCATTAGCGTACAAAGTAACCATATATGTGTTCACCATGATGGTTATCTTTCTTGTTGGATTAGGTGGTTTTTACTACGTTATGGCGTCGCAAACGATTGTTGAAATGACGGAAAAGAATACGAAACAAGTATTGGATCGTGTCAATCACGACTTATCCGCTTACTTGGAACGGTTAAGACAAAGTACATCTGCTTTATCAAATAACGCCTCTATTCAATCATATATTTTAAATGAAACGCCTCAAAATAAAACAAATTCACTTGAACTGATTGACACTTTTTTAAAAACGGATAGTCAAATTTTGTCCATTATTTTAATTACGAAAGATGGTCGCGTGTTATCCAATTTAGATAGCATGGATATGTCGTTATCAAAAAATATGATGGAAGAAGAGTGGTATAAACAAGCCATTAAACAAAAAGGTGTTGCCGTCTTAACGTCCATGAAAACAACACAAGACAATAAAGAAACACAAGTCATTTCGATGACGCAAGATATTCATAATGACCAAGGGGAAAATATCGGTGTTTTACGCATGGACGTGTCTTCAACAAGTTTAGATGCTTATTTAAAACAATTGAACTTACAAGAAAATGGTGAATTGTTTATCGTTGATGATATGAATCGTATTTTGTATCAATCTGCCAATCAAGTGGAAGGCACTCGACATGATTTAGCCGAAATTATGCACATTAAAGAGACTGAAATGGGCTATATGAATGGACAATATACGTATGCACAGTCAAATAAACTAGGGCAATCTACATGGGAATTAGTTGCAGCCGTACCGCTATCCGAATTAAAAGATGTTCAGTTACACTTGCTTGTGGCGTTTAGTCTGTCCGGAATTTTTATTTTCGTCGTTGTTGGGGGTGTTTTATTGGTGCTCGTTAGAAAATGGACGAGACCTTTAAAAGACTTGCAAAAAACGATGCATCAAATTGAAAATGGAGATTATTCGGCTAGAGCGCTTGTTAAAGGAAGCGAAGAAGTACAAGATTTATCGCTATATTTTAACCGTATGCTAGATGAAATTAATCGTCTGTTGGAAAATATTAAAGAGAAAGAAAGAGATGTTCGATCATTTGAATTACAGGCGTTAACGAGTCAAATTAATCCGCATTTCTTGTATAATACGTTAGATACAATTATTTGGATGGCGGAATTTAATGATGGGCAAAAAGTTGTCGATATGACAAAAGCATTGGCACAATTTTTTAGACTATCTTTAAATGGTGGTCATGAATTGATGACGTTAGAAAATGAATTTGACCATATTAAACAATACTTATTCATTCAAAAACAACGATACGAGGATCAATTGGAATACGACATCACGCTTTTAGAACAGGCTAAAGAGATACAAGTGCCGCGTTTGATTTTACAACCAATTGTTGAAAATGCCATTTATCACGGGATTAAAGGGTTAGATCGAAAAGGCATGGTTCGTGTCTTTATGACAGAAAATGCTACGCATTACGGCATTACTATTCAAGATAATGGACGGGGAATAAGACAACAAACAAAAGATGTGACATCACATAAACGTCTAGGAGGTGTTGGTTTACATAATGTTGATGAACGCTTAAAATTATATTATGGACAAGCGTATACAATGGAAATTGATTCACAAGAAAATCAATATACTGCCGTCACATTGTGGATACCTAAAAGTAACAATTTATAAAAATCATATCAGTATTTCTATACGTTTCGACTGTTGACCAATTAAAGTGTCAACAGTCTTTTTGTATTAGCAGTTGAAGCGTAGGACTTAAAGTGATGTAAATAGGACATTGTTTGTGTACGCTATTTTTTAAAGTGATGTATGCAAACCAGTTAAAAACAACAGATAAAAGATAGAAGATACTACAGATTAAATCGCATTGACTAGAAAGCGATAAAAATTTGTCGAAAATCGATTGAAATGATGTACTTTATAGAGAAAACAAAAAAATAGAAAAGAGGGAAGAAATGTCAGAAAAAATTTAAAAAGCTCCTGAAATCATTCAGGAGCAAATCAATGATAGGACCAGTGTTGGCACGGATTATTTACAGCAAAGTGCTGAAGGCAGTATCAAACCTGAGTCAGTAGTTGACTCCTTTGAGCAAACTGTTACCAGTCACCCGACGTCATCCTATCCTTTATTACACTTTAGCACAAAGTTTAAGCAAATACAAACAAGACGAGTGGTCATCCGGTGACTTCTGCCGATTTAAAACGATTGAATCAGTATGCACCATCAATACAAAACGTAGCACAATAGTATCTTCAAGAATTAGCGAATCAAAAAATGAATTATATTTATGAATTTATATGCTGGTGCAGTTATTTTCGGAAAAATATTTTGAATTACAAAATAATTTTTGTTGAAAATTTAAAATAACCTTGATACAATGCTATCTTGTATGAACTTGCTTCTAATATATGTAAAGTTATGATACAATGAATGTGTATGTAATCTGCATTTTAGGAGGAAAGTTGTTCATGTCAATTCAAATTCAAACACAAGATGGGTCAATCGACTTTAAAACAGATGTGATTGCCACAGTTGTTGGTACAACAGTTACTGATAATTATGGTGTTGTCGGTATGGCAAGTAAAAATCAAATAAAAGATAATCTAAATGCTATTTTAAATAAAGAAAATTATTCACGTGGTGTTGTGGTAACACAAAAAGATCATTCAGTCGTAGTTGATGTGTATATTTTCGTAAACTATGGCACAAAAATTTCAGAAATTTGTCGAAATGTACAACAGCGTGTTTCTTATGATTTAAAACATTTATTAGGTATTGTTGTCGATTCAGTCAACGTGTATGTACAAGGTGTACGTGTGGTTGAAGACTAGGAGGAAATAAATTCGTGAGTATAGAACAATTAAACGCACAGTCGTTTAGAGAGATGGTTCAAGTAGGCGCGGCGCGTCTGGATGAGCAAGCAGAATATGTGAATTCGTTAAATGTGTTCCCTGTTCCCGATGGAGATACAGGAACAAATATGAATATGTCGTTTACATCAGGTGCACAGCGTGTAGAGTCTTCGACAGCCAACACAGTTGGTGAATTGGCAGTTGATTTAGCCAAAGGATTATTAATGGGAGCTCGTGGTAATTCAGGTGTTATTTTATCACAGTTATTCCGTGGTTTTTCAAAAGCCGTTGAATCATTCGATACGTTAAACGCACAACAATTTGCGGATGGTTTTACACACGGTGTTGAAATTGCGTATAAAGCCGTTATGAAGCCAGTTGAAGGAACGATTTTAACCGTTGCTCGCTTAGCTGCCGAAGCTGGTCAAGTGAAAGCTAAATCATCAAAAGACATTATCGAAGTCATGCGTGCAATTATCGACGGCGGACAAGTTGCGTTAGAAAGCACACCCGATTTACTACCCGTTTTAAAAGAAGTTGGTGTGGTAGATAGCGGTGGACAAGGGTTAATGTTTGTCTATCAAGGTTTCCTAGAATCATTGACAGGCGAAGCTGTTCCCGTACAATTAGCATCTAATAAAAATGACAAATTAATTAGTGAGACATTCCGTAATGATTATGGAAAAGAAGCGCACGTTTTTGAAGGCGACATTACATTTGGATACTGTACCGAAATTATGGTGAAAATTGGTGATGGTGAAACCGTTACCGATGAATTTGATTACGATACATTCCGTAATTATTTAGATGGATTAGGTGATTCACTATTAGTTGTTGCAGACGATGAAATCATTAAAGTACACGTGCATACAGAACGTCCCGGAGAAGTCATGAATTACGGACAAAAATTTGGTTCGTTAATGAAAATCAAAGTGGACAATATGCGTCTTCAAAATGAAGAAGTGATTCGTCATAAAAAAGAAGCAGCACCTGCTGAAAAAGTACCATTTGGAATTGTTGCCATTGCAGCTGGTGATGGTGTTCAAACGTTATTTGAAGACATGGGCGTTACGGTGATCATTAATGGTGGTCAAACAATGAACCCTAGTACACAAGACATTTTAGATGCTATTAAACAAGCAAATGCTGAACAAGTGATTGTTTTACCAAATAATAAAAATATTCAAATGGCAGCGGAACAAGCTGCGCTTGTATCCGAAGTACCAACAAAAGTGGTACCATCAACAACGATTCCACAAGGTATGACAGCGATGCTAGCTTTCAGTGAAATCAATACATTGGAAGAAAACGCTGAAGCAATGACACAAGCTTTAGCTAACGTAACGAGTGGGTCAATTACAAACGCTGTAAGAGATACACAAATTGATGGTATTGATATTAAAAATGATGACTTTATGGGATTAATTAATGGTAAAATTGTATTATCTCATGCGGATCGTGCTCAAGCCTTATTGAAAACTTTACAACAAATGATTTCGACAGATACTGAAATTGTTACAATTTTAGTCGGTGAAGATGCACCAGACGGTGAAGTTGAGACAGTCGTTAGTGAATTGGAAGCAGAGTTTGGTGATGTAGACTTTGATGTTTATAGTGGAAATCAACCTGTTTATCATTACTTAATAGCAGTAGAGTAATATATTGTCGCACGATAGATCGTTGATTTATCGTGCGTTTTTTATTTAGTAGGAGGTAGACGATGTTATCTTTACAAGATAGTGTGCGTGTATTGCCGGGTGTAGGGGATAAGCGTTTAGAAGCATTGAAAGATTTAGGTATTACGACGATAAACGATCTATTATTCCACTTTCCATTTCGTTATGAAGATATGAGCGTGCGTCATTTGGACGAATTAATTGATCAAGATAAAGTAACGCTTAAAGGGGTTGTTTTAACGACGCCTGTCATCAGTTTTTACGGCGGTAAAAAAAATCGACTATCGTTTAAAATGGCGATTGATGAACACATTATTGGTGTGTACTTTTTTAATCAACATTATTTAAAAAGTCGTATTGTTCAAGGAGAAGAAGTCGTTGTTTTTGGAAAATGGGAAGAAAAAAAACAAGCTATCCTTGGTATGAAGCTAATTACCCCGGAAAAAAACACGTCACAAACATTTGATGCCGTTTATCACGTCAATAAATCCATTAAGCAACAAACCATCATTCAATTAGTGAAATATGCACTTGATGAGTATGAAGACTTGATAATGGAAACAATGCCAAAAACATTGCTTCAAAAATATAACTTTATATCATTAAAGCAAGCAATTCGTGCAATGCATTTTCCTAATTCGTTACAAGAACACCACATCGCTAAACAACGCATGATTTATCAAGAGCTATTTGAGTATCAATTTAAATTGTCGCAATTAAAAAAAGAGCGCTATACGACAGAAACGATGCCTATCGCGTATGACAATCAACGCATTAAAGCGTTTGTCAAGCAAATTCCGTTTGAATTGACGAATGCGCAAAAGCGTGTGAGTAATGATATTTGTCGGGATTTGTTAAGCCCGTTTGCGATGAATCGTTTACTGCAAGGCGATGTTGGGAGTGGGAAAACGGTTGTCGCAAGTATTGGCATTTTAGCAGCTATTGACGCGGGGTATCAAGTAGCGTTAATGGTACCGACTGAAATATTAGCCCAGCAACATTTCCAAACCTTATCAGCGTTATTGGATAAGCAAGGCGTTCGGACGGTTTTATTAACGAGTAGCACGAAACTAGCGGACAGAAAAGTGTATTTACAACAGTTAGAACAAGGTGACGTTGATTTAGTTATTGGGACACATGCGTTAATTCAAAATGATGTGTATTTTAAACATTTAGGGCTAGTCATTATTGATGAGCAACACCGTTTTGGTGTGATGCAACGCCAATTGTTGAAAAATAAGGCGAGCGTTAATAATGTGCTATATATGACGGCGACCCCTATTCCACGTACGCTAACAATGAGTATGTATGGTGAAATGGATGTGTCGATTATTGATGAATTGCCTAAAGGACGACAAGTCGTGCAAACGAAATGGGCAAAAGTGGAATCTTTTGATAAAGTATTGGATTTTACGAAAAAGCAAATTGAGCAAGGGCGTCAAGCGTACTTTATTGCACCGCTCATTGAAGAAAGCCAAGAAAGTGATTTACAAAGTGCACAAGCGTTATACGACACCATTCAAGACTATTATCAGGGGACAATTACAATGGCACTGTTACATGGAAAAATGAAAGTGCAAGAAAAAGAAGACATTATGAATAATTTTTCAGCTGGCAATATTCAATTGCTTGTGTCTACAACAGTTATTGAAGTTGGTGTCAATGTTCCAAATGCTACGGTGATGATTATTCACGACGCTGAACGGTTTGGATTAGCACAGTTGCATCAATTGCGCGGTCGTGTAGGGCGCGGAAGCTATCAATCGTATTGTGTGTTGATTGCTTCACCTAAAACGCAACAAGGTAAAGAACGTATGAAAATTATGTGTGAAAGCAATGACGGTTTTTATTTGAGTCAAAAAGATTTAGAAATGCGCGGTGGTGGAGATGCGTTTGGCGCGAAACAATCGGGAATGCCGTTGTTAAAATGCGCCGATTTGATTCGTGATGTCAATGTTTGGCAACAAGTTATCGAAGATGTACGGTTATTTTTAAAAGACGATACGAATAAAGAGTATCTTTTGTTAAAAGAGCGACTTTTTGATAAAATGGAACTAGTTTAAAATATGAGGTAAACCGAATGAAAAAAATTGCAATCGATGCTATGGGTGGCGATTACGCACCGAAAGAAATTGTTGAAGGTGTGATGCAAGCAGCACAAACGTTTGATGATGTCGAATACGTCTTATATGGTGATGAATCAAAGATTAGACAATATTTAACAAATGATTTACGTGTAACAATTGTGCATACGGACGAAAAAATTAATAGTGATGATGAACCGGTAAAAGCCATTCGTCAAAAGAAAAATGCATCAATGGTTTTAGCCGCGCAAGCGGTTAAAAATAAAGAAGCGGATGCTATCTTTTCAGCGGGGAATACAGGCGCACTTTTAGCAGCGGGGTTATTAATTGTCGGACGCATTAAAGGAATTGATCGTCCGGGGTTAATGCCGACGCTACCGGTGTTGAATGATCCAACACGTAGTTTTGTATTTATGGACGTAGGTGCAAATGCGGATTCAAAACCGGAAAACTTGAATCAATTTGCGACATTGGGTTCGTATTATGCACAAGCGGTACAAGGGATTGAACAGCCTAAAGTTGCTTTATTAAATAACGGAACCGAAGACAGTAAAGGTAGCGAATTGACAAAAACGGTCTATGGATTATTGAAAGAACGTACAGATATTCATTTTATCGGTAATATTGAAGCGCGTGAGTTGCTATCTGGACAAGCTGATGTTGTTGTCACCGACGGTTTTACGGGAAATGCTGTTTTGAAATCGGTTGAAGGCACCGCCATGTCTTTAATTTCGCTAATTAAGAACACTATTAAAAACGGCAATGTAAAAACTAAAGTCGGCGGTCTACTCGTTAAAGATGCGCTAAGTGGCATCAAAGATGTGTTAGACTATTCAAAACATGGTGGAGCGGTCTTGTTTGGATTGAAAGCGCCCGTCGTTAAAACACATGGGAGTGCGGATGCTACGGCTGTGTTTTACACCATTAAGCAAATTAGAACAATTTTACAATCGCATGTCATTGATAATTTAGTGGCACATTTTGAAAAAAGTGAGGAATAATACATGAATGAAGTAATTTTTAATCAAGTTGCAACAATCATTGCAGAGCAATTTAATGAACCAGTAGAAAATCTAACACCACAAACACGATTTAAAGAAGATTTACATGCAGCCTCTATTTCAATCGTGGAATTGATTATGGCGTTTGAAGAGGCGTTTGGTGGTACGATTGAAGACGAGCAAGCTGAAAAATTGCAAACCATTGGCGATGCGGTTGCATACATTGAGTCAGCACAAGCATAATGACTAAAGTAGGGTTATTATTAGAGGGCGGTGGCATGCGTGGCATGTACACTGCTGGTGTATTAGATGTGTTAATGGAACACGACATCACAGTGGACGGTATGGTGTGTGTATCAGCCGGTGCCTTATTTGGTGTGAATTATTTATCTAAACAAAAAGGACGTGCCTTACGGTATAATTTAAACTATTTGTTGGATAAGCGTTATATGGGATGGCATAGTTTTTTGACAACGGGTAATATGGTGAATAAAGAATTTACGTATTATACAGTGCCATTTACATTAGATCCGTTTGATAACGAGACGTATAAATCGTCAAATATTCCGGTACATGTGCCAATTACGAATGTCGAAACGGGGCAAGCTGAATTTGTCATGGTTTCCGATGTATTCCAGCAAATGGAAGTGTTGCGTGCTGCCTCAGCTTTGCCAATTGTGTCAAAACTCGTAGAGATTGATGGAAAATTTTATTTAGATGGTGGTATGGCGGACAGTATTCCTATTGATTTTATGCAAGAACAATCATTTGATAAAATCATTATTGTATTGACGCGACCTAAAGATTATCGCAAGAAAAAGGTTATTAAGTGGGTATATCAATTGTTGTATCGTCGATACCCTAAACTAGTTGAAACGATTGCCAATCGTCATGAGCTTTATAATGCGACTGTTGAAAAAATAGTGAAATTGGAAGAAGAGGGCAAAGTATTTGTGATTCGCCCAACGGAAAACATTACGATTGGACGTTTGGAAAAAAGCAAACAAAAAATTCAAGACATTTATGATTTAGGTTCACACAATATGCAGCAGCAATTAGAAAAACTGTATGCTTATTTAGAAAAAGAATATTAGAGTGACATCGTAAATGTGATGGTTAAAAGGAGAAACATATGGACAGTAGAACAATGATTTCATTAGTTTTGTTAGTGGTATTTATTGTGGTGATTGTTTGGAATAAAAAAAGTGATAAATAATAGTTTTAGGGGCGATGGTATTCACCATCGCCCTAAACGTTTATAAAATAGTATGAATTAAAGGATTAACGTTTATAACCCCATCCAAAAGGGACTTTATTTTCAGTCCCGTTTTTAATGCGTATAATATTGGTGCGATGACGGTAAATAATGAAAATAGCCAATACACTTAAAATACACGTTAATAATAAGTTGTTGTATAAAATATAAGATAAAATCGTTAATATAATAGCCGTCACCATACTGGATAAGCTAACAATACGTGTAAAAAATAGAAGGATTAAGAACAGTGTAACGCCGATAATAAATAATAAAGGATATATGGCTAATAATACACCTGCCGTTGTTGCGACGGCTTTACCACCTTTGAATTGCGCAAAGATAGGGAACGTATGCCCGATAATGCTGGCTACACCGATAATTAAAGGCGAAATGTCAGGTAATAATACAAGTGCTAATACGGTTGGAAAATAACCTTTTAAAATATCAATCATTAAAACAACACTTCCAGAAAGTTTTCCCAATACACGAAAGGCGTTTGTGCTTCCTGAATTGCCGCTACCGTGCTCACGGATGTCAATGTTGTGGAAATGCTTGCCAATCCAAATTCCCGTTGGAATAGACCCCATAAAATAGCCGAAAGCAATGAGTAAAAATAGTGTCATGATAACTCCTTTAGTTTGAAATACAAAACACATTTTACCACGAATTGTATGGTGGGTAAACGTTTATTAAAAATGGAAATATAGAGCGTTCAAAGGTGATGCAAAAACGTGTTTAAAAATGTTAATAGAAAATGACACTGCTTTTTGACGTGTGACTAAATGGAGTGTATGATACGAAGTGTAAAATAGTTTTTTGATGGAGGGGGATATGGAAAAAACGTGGACAACACGAAAAGGCAATCAGTACACGATTAGCTTAACTCGTGAAAAAACGAATAAAAAAGAATTATTAGAGGGTTTATTAGGTTTAATGGTAATAAGTATCGTAATAAGGTATTTCTTTTTAAAGGATCGTAACTTAAAAGGTAAATCAAAATGATGTTGTTATTACAAAAAATAAAAGGAAATAAAACTAATAAATTAAGCCACAAAAAAATCTTTTACAATTCTTATTGAAGATTGGGCGATTTATATAATAAAAAAATTGAAAAATACCGTAGTTTTATAAGAGGAATTATATTATTTTAACGTTAATCATATGAATGTGTTATAATCAAAATAACAGACCATTCAAAACTGAAATTTTGCTAGAATGAGCAGTTTGACGATAAACCGAAAAGACAATTTGAGGTTTTAGAGCTGTGTTGTTTTGAATGGTTCCAGAACGTTAGGGAAAGACGACAGGGAGTTAAGACAGTTTTAGAGCTGTGTTGTTTTGAATGGTTCCAGAACTTCAACAATATCACCACGACGTACACGTTCGTTTTAGAGCTGTGTTGTTTTGAATGGTTCCAAAACCGCATTCAAACAGGCAGTTATGAAAAAGATGTTTTAGAGTTGTGTTGTTTTGAATGGTTCCAAAACTTTGTTGGCGATTATGCAAATTGAAAGCGGGTTTTAGAGCTATGTTGTTTTGAATGGTTCCAAAACGTACATTATCGAAACATGAACGATGGGCAAGTTTTAGAGCTGTGTTGTTTTGAATGGTTCCAAAACTGCTTCAGCATCTATTGTTACTAACCAAGAGTTTTAGAGCTGTGTTGTTTTGGATGGTTCCAAAACTAGGCTATATCATTTCACCGGATACTAAATGTTTTAGAGCTGTGTTGTTTTGAGTGGTTCCAAAACTTATGCACTGAAACATATTAGCGAACAAAAGTTTTAGAGCTGTGTTGTTTTGAATGGTTCCAAAACGGATTATAAAAATACTGAGAATATGTCTATGTTTTAGAGCTGTGTTGTTTTGAATGGTTCCAAAACCTCTTTCAACAATCTAATCTGCTCTTCAGTGTTTTAGAGCTGTGTTGTTTTGAATGGTTCCAAAATTTAAAAAGCCCTATCCGGTTGGATGGGGCCTTTTTTTGATACGCTTTTCAAATTTTAGTGACTATTTGTAAGCGATGACACGTCATAAAATAGTGATTTTTTAATGTTGAACATAAAAAAACACCACTTTTCAGTGGTGTTTTTGAAAAGGACTAGCCTAATTTGTTGTAGTATTCAACGACTAATGCTTCGTCAATTTCAGCAGATAATTCTTCACGACGTGGTAAACGTGTGAATGAACCTGTTAATGATTCAACATCAAATGTTACGTAGTCTGGACGACCGAAGATACCTTCAGCAGCAGCTTTGATGATTTCAACGTTTCTTGATTTTTCACGAACTGAAATCACTTGACCAACTGATACGCTGTATGATGGAATATCAACGCGTTTGCCGTCAACAGTGATATGACCGTGGTTAACTAATTGACGTGCTTGACGACGAGTAGTTGCTAAACCTAAACGGTATACAACGTTGTCTAAACGTTGCTCTAATAACACCATGAAGTTTTCACCGTGTTTACCTTCGCGGATTTTACCAGCTTTTTTGAATAATGTCGCGAATTGACGCTCATTCATTCCGTACATATGGCGTAATTTTTGTTTTTCTTGTAATTGTAAACCATATTCTGATAATTTTTTACGGTTGTTTGGACCGTGTTGACCTGGTGCGTAAGCACGACGAGATAATTCTTTACCAGTTTCTGTTAAAGAAATCCCTAAACGACGTGATAGTTTCCATGATGGACCTGTATAACGTGACATTTTGAAATCCTCCAATAAATTTATTTTTTTGGAGTAAAATAAGTAGGCATATAGACTGAATACGTGCAGTTTTTCTTATAATCTTCACCGTTGCAGCCGCTGGTTACACAATTAAACGCAGTTGCGCGAAAGACTGTTGACGTGTTTTCCTCTATACTTGCTGCATATTTTACACAACCAATAGTATACTTGATTTTCCTTTGTCCTGTCAATTAAAAAATGTTATAATAAGGCTACTTTTGAGAATTTGAGGGAACGTCATGAATGGAATTTTAGCCTTGTGGAAAGAAAAGGGGATGACAAGTCACGATTGTGTCTTTAAGTTGCGTAAAATTTTAAAAACGAAAAAAGTAGGACATACTGGAACGCTCGATCCACAAGTCGATGGCGTGCTACCGATTTGTATTGGCAGTGCGACGAAAATGGTTGAGTTCATGATGAATTCTGACAAAGAGTATTATGGTGAAGTCACATTAGGTTTTTCAACGACTACCGAAGATGCGACGGGGGATGTGGTGGCGTCTGCTCACATCGAAACAGTGCCTAGCGCAGATGAAATTGATGCGATTATGGAAAGCATGACAGGCACGATAACACAAGTGCCGCCCATGTATTCAGCGGTAAAAGTGAATGGTAAAAAATTATATGAATACGCACGTGCCAATCAAACCGTTGAACGACCAGAACGTATTGTAACCATTCACCAATTTAAACGCGTTAGTGATGTCGTGGTACATGAAAATGGAACGGTATCGTGGCAATTTGTCGTACGCTGTTCAAAAGGCACGTACGTTCGTACGTTAGCAGTTGATTTAGGTGAAAAATTAGGGTTTCCAGCGCATATGAGTCAGCTTACGCGTACATTAAGTGCAGGTTTTCAAAAAGAACATACCGTTACATTGCAAGCGTTAGAACGTATGACGGATAGCCAAAAAGCTTCCATTTTAAAACCCATTGAAGAGGCGTTTGTCGATTATCCGCGTGTCACGATTGACGATACGTTATGGGAAAAAATCAAAAATGGAGCGGTTGTTGAAGCTTTTACACCACACGATAAAGTGTTTGTGGTGTATGACACAAAAATAGTGGCGTTGTACGAACAGCATCCTTATAAAAAAGGGATGATGAAACCGAAAAAAATGTTGTTAGGAAATGTAGAATGAAAGTAATTGAAATCGGGTATCCCTATGTCAAAGAAGCGATTGATTCTCGCGCGTGTGTGTTAGCGCTTGGTTTTTTTGACGGGATTCATTTAGGGCATCAAAAAGTAATTGAAACGGCGAAAAAAATTGCCCTTGAAAAAAAATTAGCGCTTGCCGTCATGAGTTTTAATCAACATCCATCTGTTGTCTTTAAAAAATCAGATGATGTGTCGTATTTAACGTTGCGACAAGAAAAAGAAGCGTTATTATCGCATTTAGGTGTCGATATTTTTTATATCGTTGAGTTTACGTCGGAGTTTTCAAAATTAACACCAGAACAATTTGAAGCGTTGTATATTCGTGGATTAAATGCTAAAACGGTTGTATCCGGTTTTGATTATCGCTATGGGCATAAAGCGTTAGGCAGTTTAAACGACTTTGCGACACGACAACAAGATATTGATGTCGTCGTTGTTGAAAAAGAAGATTTAGCGGGTGAAAAAATCAGTTCAACACGTATTCGTCATGCGTTATCAACAGGTCAAATCGAATTAGCCAATCAATTGCTAGGACGTTGTTACACGATGAGTGGTGTTGTTGTGCATGGAGATGCGCGTGGGCGGACAATTGGTTATCCAACAGCTAATGTGAAAGTAGACGCCAAGCAAATGTTACTGGCAATTGGGGTATATGTTGTGCGATTGTATGTCGGCGGTAAATGGTATGACGGTATGGCGTCAATTGGGCGCAATATTACGTTTGAAGCAAACCGACCGATTACGGTTGAAGTCAATATTTTTGATTTTAATCAAGATATTTATGGCGAACGCGTTAAAGTGGAGTGGTTAGACTATTTGCGCGGAGAATTAAAATTTGATGGTATTGATGGATTAATGGATCAGTTACACCAAGATAAAAAAAATACACTAGAGTATTTAAAACATTAAAAAACGGCTCGAAAAGTTATCGAGCCGTTTTAATTTATCCAAAAAAGCGTAATACACTAAAGAGTTGCATAAATACACCTAACAATAACACGCTTAATGCCATTAGCGTACCAATAATGGTGATTCTTTGCATTGTTGATTTTTTTTGTTTTTTCTTAGCCATAGTGTTCTCCTTTATTCAAGCATTATTAGTTTAACGTAAAATAATCAATTATTCAACTAGACGGCAAGCATCAATTTTTTCTTCGTTTGGCGTAGCAGTTACTGTTTTTTGATTATTGTAAATGACAAAGCCGGGTTTTGCACCGTTTGGCTTTTTAATGTGTTTAATAGCGACATAATCGACAGGCACATTATTTGATAATTTAAATTTTGAAAAATAGGCTGCTAGTTCTGCACCGAATTGCAACGTCTCATCTGTTGGCGAGCTACTTTGTATAATGACGTGTGAACCGGGAATATCTTTTGCGTGTAACCAAATAAAATCTTTTGGCGACTGCTTTAGTGTTAATTGGTCGTTTTGGACGTTATTTCGACCAACTAAAATTAATGTACCGTCATCACTTGTAAAACGAAGCGGTCCTAATTTTGAAACGACATTTTTTCGTTGCGCTTTCTTTTCTTTAATATAACCGGAACTGACTAATTCCGATCGAATGGCTTCAATATCCGATAACGTCGCAAACTGTAATTGCACAAGCACACTTTCTAAATAAGCATTTTCTTGTGTCGCTTGCTCTAGTTGAGCGGTTAAATGTTGTAAAGAGAGTTTGAGTTTTTGATATTTTTTAAAATAGTCTTTCGCATTTTGTGTCGCGTTTTTTTCAGGTTTGAGCGCAATGGTAATCGGCTTATAATCATCATAGAAATTGTCCAACGTCACTTCAAGCATACCCCGTTCAATTTGATAACTATTCGCCGTTAATAACTCACCTTTAATGCGCAACGCATCACTATTTTGTGCCATGCGCATATCTTCATTCATTTTTTCGATTTTCTTTTCATTGCGTGTGACAATGGCTTGTAATCGCTGATAAATGGCATGCGTGAGTGAACGAATACGGTCATTTGTCGATTTTTTTTCGTAGTAATGATCGAGTTGTTCGCTTAATGACGCGTACGTGCTCATGGTTGACGTTATATCAACTGCATAAAATGTATCGCTATTTGTATAGGGCATCGTCGGCAATTTGCAATAGTCTATAATTGCTTGGGGTAATGTACAGTTTTGCAATGCTTGAAATTCAAAAATTTGAGTGATGGTCGGCATTGAAAAGCCTTGTAGGCAATTTTGCACGTGCTTTGGTGACGGGGAATCACCCAATAATTGCGTTAATTCGTGTACCGTAGCTAGATAAGGATTTTTTTTGTGTTGTTGTGGCGGTAGGACATATTGCGCGTTTGGCAATATGGTACGGTGCGAATTTTTGTAAAGCGGAATGTGTTTCATGCATTCAATAATCACATTAGTGTCCGGTTGAATTAAAAAGACATTACTATGTTTACCCATCAATTCGATGGTTAAATGATAAAATTTATCGTCTCCAATATCGTCACTGCCTTGTAAAATAAAGGTGATTATCCGATCTAATTCAATTTGTTGAATGGCAATCAATTTAGAACCTTCTAAATGTTTGCGTAGCACCATACAAAAATTTGAAGGGGTATCCGGGTTTGTAAATGGTGCGTTTGTGAGTTGTACACGATGAGACTGTGCCGAAATATTAAATAATAATTTATAATTTTTGCCGTTGGAGCGAAAACTAAATACAAGTTCTTCTTCGATGGGGTGGTGTATTTTTGTGATACGACCGTTTATAAGAACTTGTGATAATTCGCTCACCATGCGTGCTGTATAAAATCCGTCAAAACTCATTTCCTACCTCCATAATGCTTACTCATTATAAAATGTTTTTCTTAAAAAAGCGACTGAAGCGATGCTATTTTGTTTCAAATTTGGTATAATACGACTTATGGATATAGTAAGGAGAGCGACATGATTAAAAAACGTCGAAAATCGCATATTCCTTTGCGATTAAATATTTTATTTTCTGTAGTGGTCATTTTATTCGGCGCATTAGTGTATCGCTTGGTAGATTTACAATTTAACCAAAAAACAAAGTACGACACCGTATTAAGTCAAACCAGTGCCATTCGTGTCAAATCAGACGCGACACGTGGACAAATTTTTGATAAAAATGGTGTTTTATTAGTTGGAAATGAATCGTACAAGACGATTGACTATACCCGTTTTCAAACAAAAACAGAAGATATGTTAACGTTAGCTAAACAGGTTGCTAATTTAATTGATGTGCCTATCGATCAAGTAACACCAGAACAATTAAAAATTTATTTTATCGCCACACATTCAGATGAAATTAGTCGTAGAGTCGGCGAAACGAAATTAACGGGTGCAGATTTAGTACAAGCACAAATGAACACCGTTACCGATACTGAAATTGCTTATGATAATTTCGAAAAAGAGGTAGCAACCATTTACAATCAAATGAATGCGGTATCGTATCTTGGTACCATATCGTTGAAAAGTCGTGGTGTTACCGATACTGAGATTGCCGCAGTTACCGAAGGTTTAGATGCCAATTCAGGTATTTCTGTTGGTAGTGATTGGGAGCGTGTTTACCCGCAAGGCGATTTATTGCGTTCGCTTTTAGGAAATGTGTCCTCACAAAAAGCAGGTTTGCCTAGTGAACAGTTAAATCAATTGTTGGCGCAAGGGTACCAACAAAATTCACGTGTTGGGACAAGTTATTTAGAACAGCAATATGATAGTGTGTTAAGGGGAACACCAAAAGTAACCTCTACCGTGTTAAATGCTGATTCTCAAGTGGTTTCCACAAACGTTGATTACGAAGGTAAAGCGGGGGACAACATTTATTTAACCATTGATAGTGAATTGCAGAAAAAACTCGATAATATTTTAACCAATTATTTGGCAAAGACACCCGATGATGATGAACTTGTCAATGACGGTGTGTACGCCGTTGTACAAGAAGTTAAAACGGGTGCGATATTGGCAATTAGTGGGAAGCGATTTGCCTATAATGCAGATACCGATCGATATGATCGTTCGCACATTGAAGATAATACGTTAGGTACATTTTTATCTAACTACACGATGGGGTCTGTTGTTAAACCAGCAACCGTTATTTCAGGGTATCAAAATGGTGCTATTTCCGTTGATAATAATGTGTTAGTGGATGCACCAATTACGTTTGATAACGGTAAAACAACCATTTCATCACTGTTTAATCGAACAGGACGTGTATCATTAACCGATGAAATGGCATTAACCCAATCATCCAACGTTTATATGGTGAAGTTAGCTATGCGACTTGGGGGTCAAGAGTATCGTGAAGGCGATCGATTAAATATCGATATGGATGCACAAACTAAATTACGTAAAACATTTGCTTCCTTTGGATTAGGTGCGTATACTGGAATTGATTTGCCTTATGAAAATAAAGGATATGCTCCCGATACGTTTTCGCCATCTGAAATTTTAATGAACTCTTTTGGACAGTTTGATAACTTTACGACGTTACAACTTTCTCAATATATGAATACGTTAGGAAATGGTGGATTTAGATTTGCGCCACGATTGGTGGATTCCATTAGAACGGTTGCCGATATTCAAAATCCTAACGGGCAGTTAGTGACGGATATGACACCTAAATTGCTCAATCAAGTTGAAATTACTAAAGAGCAGTTGCAACGTGTTTATAACGGATTATACGGTGTAACGCACGTGTATTTCTTGCCATTTAACAATTATAGAATTAGTGTTCTTGGTAAAACCGGAACGGCTGAAACGTTTTATAATGGGCAGTTACAACGTGCTAAAGGTATGCCGGTCAATACAACGACATTTGCTTCATTCGCACCACAAGATAACCCAGAAATTTCCGTTACCGTTGTTGTGCCGAATTTATTAGACAAGCAAGTTATTCCAATGAATGCGCATCGTGTAGCGTATTCCATTTACCAAGCGTATTACGGTGAATAACAGTACATATGTGTTGATATATAAATAAACATCCAACATGTTTTTGACATTTGAAAAATATGTTGGATGTTGCATTTTATGAAGAATTATTTTGAGTCAATTGTATGCACGATGACGGGTGAGTTATTTTAAAAGTTACAATTATCTCTACTAAAAAATGAGATGACAGACGATTGACAATGCCATCTGTTGTAAATAGACGAACTGCTTGTATTAGTGGAGTTGCTTTTAGGTGTACCATGCGCCATCTTTATCGTATGCCATGACACCACATGACGAATAATAGGCGAAAAAACGCGTCACATTCAGTGCTTCATCTGTCTATAAACGGTTGACCGTCTAGATGAAAAACGATAAAATTAAGGTAGCTTAAAAGGAGGTAGTGATGACACCGAATAAAGAAGATTATTTAAAATGTATATATGAATTAAGTATACAAAAACAAAAAGTCAACAATAAACGTGTAGCACAGGTGATGGGTGTTTCTGCGCCAGCGGTTACAGAGATGTTCAAAAAATTGTTGCATACGGACTTAATTACAAAAACAACAGAAAACGGGTTTCAATTAACTACCGCCGGATTAAAAGTTGTCTCAAATTTAATTCGTAAACATCGCTTAATTGAAGTGTTGCTATTAAATCATTTGAAATATGAGCTAACACAAGTGCATACAGAAGCTGAAATTTTGGAGCATGTGGTATCGGATTATTTTGTGGAACGATTAGATGCTTTCTTAAATTATCCAACACATTGTCCGCATGGTAGTATTATCCCTAAAAAAGATGAGATTTTACAAGAAACGATTATTCCACTTAACGTAACTAGCGAAAAAGGGGTATATGAAATTACACGTTTTTACGGCGATGAGCGTTTATTTAATTACATGGCAGAAATCGGCTTGGCAATTGGAGACGTTGTGGTTGTAAAAAGTATTCATCATTATGCACAAACCATTGTATTACAAGCGAACGAAAAAGAAATCACACTAAGTGTATCCATTGCAGCAAACATACTCGTTGAACCGAGATTAATTGAGCTAAAATAAAGGAGATTATAAAAATATGACATGGCAAGAAAGTTATGAAATGTGGCTACATCATGAAAATTTAGAAAGTGCTTTAAAAGAACAGTTGAAAATGTATGACGAAGCACAAGCTAAAGACGCATTTTTTGAACCGTTAAGTTTTGGTACAGCGGGGATGCGTGGTGTGCTAGGAGCAGGAATCAATCGTATGAATATTTATACTGTGCGTCAAGCAACTGAAGGTTTAGCGCAGTTAATTGAAACCTATGGCACACAAGCAAAAAAACGTGGAGTGGCAATTGCCTATGATTCACGCCGTCAATCACAAGAATTTGCATTTGAAGCTGCAAAAGTATTGGCAACTCATGGTATTACGTCATATGTCTTTGAAGATTTAAGACCGACACCTGAATTATCGTTTGCTGTACGTCATTTAAATGCTTTTTCAGGTATTATGATTACGGCAAGTCACAATCCTGCTGAATATAACGGCTACAAAGTGTATGGCGAAGATGGCGGGCAAATGCCTCCTGAAGATGCAGATAAATTAACTCAATTTATTCGTGCAATTGATAATCCATTAACACTTGATGTCATGAGTGATGAAGCGCTTAAAGAAAGTGGTCTATGTCACGTAAAAGGTGAAGATGTCGATAGTGTCTATTTAGAAAATATTAAATCGGTTACCGTTGATACCGATTTAGTGCATGAGATGGCAGACAAAATGACTTTAGTGTATACCGCTTTACACGGCGCGGGTAAAATGTTAGGTGAACGTGCTTTAAAACAAGCAGGTTTTGAACGTGTTTATTTAGTCGAAGAACAAGCAATTGCCGATAGTGAGTTTTCAACTGTTAAATCACCTAACCCAGAAGATCCTAAAGCGTTTGATTTAGCTATCAAATTAGGTAAGAAAGTTGGTGCAGATGTGCTTGTGGCAAGTGATCCCGATGCCGATCGACTAGGTGCAGCCGTATTATTGCCAAACGGAGAATATCAAGTCATTACAGGAAATCAAATTGCGGCGTTAATGATCAATTATTTATTAGCGGCACATCAACAAGCGGGTACACTACCAACTAACGCTGTAGTGGCAAAATCAATTGTTTCAAGTGAATTACCAACAGCTATCGCGCAACATTACAACGTTGAAATGGTAAATGTCTTAACAGGCTTTAAATTTATTGCCGATAAAATTAAACAATATGAAAATGACCATTCAAAAACATTTTTATTCGGGTTTGAAGAAAGTTATGGCTATTTAATTAAATCATTTGCACGTGATAAAGATGCCATTCAAGCACTTGTCTTGTTAGCTGAAGTAGCAGCATTCTATAAAAAACAAGGTAAAACCATGTATGATGGCTTGCAAGAATTGTACGCACAATTTGGTTACTTTATTGAAGAAACCATTTCCGTAACGTTATCTGGTATTGAAGGTGTTGCTAAAATTAAAGCGTTAATGTCTCAATTTAGACAAGATGCATTAACACAATTTGGTGGTATCAACGTTACGCAAACGCAAGACTTTAAACAACAATTAGCATTCGATGCACAAGGTCAGTCAACAGAATTACAATTCCCAGCATCAGATGTTTTAAAATATATTTTAGCAGATGGCAGTTGGGTCGCAATTCGTCCAAGTGGAACAGAACCAAAAATTAAATTTTACATTGGTGTCAATGATACAACACAACAAAAAGCTAATGAAAAATTAAATGCTATCAAAACAAGCATTGATGCGTTGATGAAATAAGAAATCAAAACCAGAACAGGCTAATACGACGTATTGGCCTGTTGTGTTAGACTGTGGACACAAAAGTGGCCACAGTTCGTATGCGTATTGTCAACAATAGATAAAGGAGACTATCATGTCAGAAAATAAGCGTAAAAAAGTGATTATTGGAGTAATGATCACGACCGTATTGGCTTGTGGTGCTACTTTAGTGCTACTCAATCAACCGAGTAACACAATCGCTAAAAATGAATCGGTGGCGACAAATAAAGTCGAAAATAAAAGCGAGAGTGCGATTAAAGCGATAGAAAGTCAATTATTGATTGAGCCGGCAGCGGAAACAAATGTACAAGAGTTAGAGAGAAAATTAGCCGAGATAACAGATGAGGGTGTAAAGGCAAAACTAACGGAAAAAGTAAATGCCTATAAAGAGAAAGTTATCGCAAAGGTAGACGAAAAGAAAAAAGCAGAATCAGCCAATACACCAAAGGTAAATGAAGCGTCAGCGACTACACAAAATGTAAACGAATCGAACGGGAGTACACCACAGGTAAATACACCACAACCACGAGTGGAAAAACCAGCGGTAGTGAAAGACGAGCAACCAGCACCAAAGGTAAGTACACCGAAACCACAACCTGCACAAACAACACAAGCGACAACGCAAGCACCTGTTACAACGACACAAAAACCTGCACCAAAGCCAGCACCTAAAAAAGAGAAAAAGATTATTATGGGTGGTATTGGTAATAGTGGGCGATTGTTTGATACACATGATGAAGCGGATGAATGGGGTAACAAGAATTTGTTGGTAGGTAATATACGCCAATATTCCGTATTACCTGTTGTTTATGAAGATTACGAAACAAAATATACGGTTCATTTTGGATATAAAGAGTAAGGTTATCTTTAGAGATAGCCTTTTTATTATGGAAAGGGGAATAGAAAAAATGGAATTGACAACAATAAGACCGAGAGATAGGAATTTTTTCTTTTGGTTAGAGAAAAAAAATAAAAAGAAACTGAGGTATGAAATGAAAATATTCAAATGGTTAGCCACTCTTTTTACGGGGATGGCTATTTTATTAGGCGTAACAACACCAGTTCACGCCGTTAATGGAACATTGACACTAAACCCATCATCAGAAAGTGGGGAGATGCGTTTTAGCGGGCCGTCTGGAAATACGTGGGAACAGTATATGGTATTACGTGTAAATGGTGAAGCGGTGTTTTGTTTAGAGCCAGCCGTAGAAGCGATTGCGGGTGCGTATGTTGGTAGGGAATTTAATGCTAACGAGTATGTTAATGCAAATGTACAAATTAGCAGAGATACACTTAACCGCTTGAATCATATTACATATTTTGGGTATAAACAGAATCCGACCGATAAGAATTATAGCTATACACAAGCGTTGGTATGGGAAACAACAGGCGCACGTGCCACAAGTTTTTCAGGGACGTTATCAATGGGAGAATACCAATCGTGGAAAGCGAATGTGTTGAATAAAGTAAATAACTTTAAAAATAACGCATCTTTTGACGGACAATCACATACGCTAAAAGTAGGGGAGAGTATCACGTTAACAGATAATTATAATGTCATTCAAAATCTCTTTGTACCAGCCGAAAACGGTGGGTATAAATTTGTGCGTAACGGCAATCAACTAACCATTACGGCAACACCGAACGCGGCAGATGGGCGATTTACCTTTTCACAATTTAGAGATAACCGTATTCACGGGGCGTCTATTATTTTCCGTAAGGCAGGTAGTCAAACAGTTGGTTCATTTAAGTTAAGTGACCCACAAAGTACATTTGTAAACTTAACGGCAATTAAAAACGGCATTATCCGAATCCATAAAACATCGGAGTTAGACGGTAGTGCTATTGAAGGTGTAGAATTTGCGATTGTGAATAAAGCGACAGGGCGAGAATTATCACGACAAAAGACGGATAAGAGTGGTGTGATTATATTTAGAGATTTACCAGCAAATGTCGATTATATTGTAAAAGAAACAAAGGTAGCGAATGGTTATCTCAATAAACGAGTATCAAAAGAACATCGTTTACAACCGGGACAAGAATTTACCATGACGTTTACAAACGAGCCAACAACGGCAATAACGTCACAAGCAACCGCAGAACAAGGTGGTAAAGCAGTATATGCTCACGAGAACCAAATTGAAAAAGTCAACCTTGATAGATTAATCAAAGGAAGAGATTATAAAGTTGTATCGACACAATATGATAAAGCAACAGGTAAGGCATTCAGTCACCAAGAAAAAACGTTTAGAGCAGTGGATAGAAAACACACCTTATCCTTTACCTATAAAGCACCAAGTGACTTTGCAGGTACGTTGGTGTAGGATAACTTTGCGCAATATAAGAGTAGCCAGTGTACAGTGCATTTCATTAGTTTATATTGTGCAAAGTACGGAAAATGTTCATTTCTAGTGCATTTACGTTACATTACGGTACATTTTCCGACTATGATGATTTAAGTACATCAATTTGAATTGGTAAGTGTTATTATCGTATCAGACGTTGTTGTACGAATGGCGTCGTTCTCACATGTAGTAGAGAACGCGCGATGTATCGTGTACATCGCGTTAAGCCGTACAACTTAACGTCTGATACGAAAAAGACTGTTGACAGTTTATTTGTCAACAGTCTAAACCGGCTAATACATCGTATTAGCCGGTCGGTTTAAAATCATGTTATTTTGAAATATCACTTGAATTTGTTAATACGGCATCAATTAAACCGTATTCTTTTGCTTCGTCAGCAGTTAGCCAGTTATCGCGATCGGTATCTTTAGCGATTTTTGAGATGCGTTGACCAGTATTTTTTGCTAAAATTTTATTTAAACGTTCACGTGTAAATAAAATATGTTTTGCCGCAATTTCAATTTCTGTGGCTTGTCCTTGTGCGCCACCTAATGGTTGGTGAATCATGATTTCGGCATTTGGCAAAGCGAAACGTTTGCCTTTTGCACCTGATGAAGATAAGAAGCTTCCCATAGATGCCGCTAAACCGATGACGATTGTTTGGACATCAGCTTTAATGAAATTCATTGTATCGTAAATGGCTAAACCTGCACTAACGCTTCCACCAGGGGAATTGATATATAAGTAAATATCTTTTTCAGGGTCTTGTGCTTCTAAAAATAATAATTGTGCAATAACGGCGTTTGCGACATTATCATCAATCGGACCGCTTAACATGACAATTCTATCTTTTAATAATCTTGAATAAATATCGTATGCGCGTTCTCCACGTGACGATTGCTCAATAACTGTTGGAATTAAATTCATAAGTAAACCTCCTAATACTTAAATTAAGTATAAAATATTTTTTAAAATAGTAAAGTAAAAAGCTGTACTGTGTCGTACAGCTTTTTGGCTAATGATTAATTGTTGTCGTATAAAGCGTTGACACGTTCTTGAACGGCAGCGTCATTTAAATATTCTTCGTAAGTTGTAGACAAACGATCCACAACACCGTTAGGTGTCACCTCAATAATACGATTAGCAATAGTATTGATAAATTCGTAGTCATGAGATGTGAAAAGTAGTGACCCTTTAAATGCAATCATACCGTCGTTAAGTGCTGTAATAGACTCTAAGTCAAGGTGATTTGTTGGATCATCTAATAGTAAAACGTTTGATTTTGCCAACATCATTTTAGAAAGCATACAACGTACTTTTTCTCCCCCGGATAGCACATTAACAGATTTCATAACGTCTTCTCCAGAAAATAGCATACGACCAAGGAAACTACGTAAGAAAGTATTGTCGCTTTCCTCTTGTGGTGCGTATTGACGTAACCATTCTAAAATCGATAGTGATGAATTAAATTCGTCACTGGTATCTTTTGGTAAGTAAGAACGGCTCGTTGTAACACCCCATTTGAATGTTCCAGAGTCAGCTTCCATTTCACCACTTAAAATTTTAAAGAGTGTTGTCGTAGCAATATCTTTACGACTTAAAAAGGCAACTTTATCATCTTTGTTAATGGTAAATGAAATGTTGTCCAATACTTTTTCGCCATCAATCGTTTTAGATAAGTTTTCCACTAATAGTAAATCGTTTCCGATTTCGCGTTCGATTGTAAAGCCAACGAAAGGATATTTACGTGAAGACGGTTGAATATCTTCCAATGTAATTTTATCCAACATTTTTTTACGTGATGTTGCTTGTTTAGATTTTGAAGCGTTAGCGCTAAAACGTGCGATAAAATCTTGTAACTCTTTAATTTTTTCTTCTTTTTTAGCGTTTTGATCGGCAGCTAACTTAGCAGCTAATTGACTTGATTTCAACCAGAAATCGTAGTTACCAACATACAATTGAATGCGACCGAAATCCACATCAGCCATATGCGTACATACCGTATTTAAAAAGTGACGGTCATGAGAAACAACAATAACGGTATTTGGGAAGTCTAATAAGAAATCAGACAACCAATCAATAGACGCTTTGTCTAAACCGTTAGTTGGCTCGTCCAATAATAAAACATCGGGTTGGCCAAATAGCGCTTGAGCTAATAAAACTTTTACTTTTTCTGGTTCGATTAACTCTGCCATTTTTTTGTAGTGTAAATCTTCTGTAATGCCTAACCCTTGTAATAAAATCGAAGCGTCACTTTCAGCTTCCCAACCATTCAATTCAGCGAATTCACCTTCAAGATCACCGGCACGAATCCCGTCTTCTTCGCTAAAATCTTCTTTTGCATATAGGGCATCTTTTTCTTGCATAATATCATACAAGCGTTTATTTCCCATGATAACCGTTTCTAGAACGCCAAACTCTTCAAACCCGTAGTGGTTTTGTGATAGTACGGATAAACGCTCGTGAGGGTCTAAAATCACATCCCCCGTTGTCGGTTGAATCTCACCGGATAAAATTTTTAAAAATGTTGATTTTCCAGCACCGTTAGCACCAATAACACCGTAACAGTTTCCTGGTGTAAAAGTGATGTTGACGTTATCGAATAATTTGCGATCTGAAAATAATAAACCGACATTTGATACTTGTAACACGTTTCATTTCCTCTTTTCTTTTTAGAATCACTTCATTCTAACATAAAATGGCAATAGATTAAATAAATTCAGCGATAGCGCTTAGCAATTCTTCGCTTGATCCAACAACTTTACCATTCAATTTAACTAGTCCGACAGTGTATAAATTGACATATGAAAATTGAGATTCCGCGATTTCTTGTAAGGCATCTAATTTCTTTTGATTGGTTGCGCCTTTTTGACGTGAGTCGGTATATAATGCTAAAACAGGAATACCCGCTTGGTAGGCGACGCCGATTTCACTTGCCACGCCAACATCAATGATGGCACCATCCAACACCGCAATAACCAACTGTGATTCTAGCAACGCTTGCGTATCGTATTGAGCGATGGCTTTAGAGTCGGCATAAGCATTTTTGTCGTTGATGCTAGCTTGTTCTTGTGGTAGATAGACATCGGCAGTAGGGTAGTGCTCACGAATTTTTTTAACTAATTGTTCATTATAGAGTAATTCCATTTCTGAAAATAATGGGCTTGCAAAATAAATTTTTGTCATAATATACCTCGCTGTTTTTCTTTATATTATACGGAATTAAACGCCAAATATAAACGTTTTTCTTGCAAAAAATGAAAAAAACCTTTATTGTAGTAATGATTATTTTAAATGAAAGTGATAATCTATGAAAAAATTAATCCAAATTTTGTGTCTGATTGTTTTATGTCTACCGGTATCATTTGGAAAACAAGCGCATGCAGAATCCCAAGAAACCATTATACAATTAGAAAAACAAATTGATGAGATTGTTCATGAATTAAACGCTAATCGTTACGCACTTGTTGAAACGGGTCAAGCGATTGAACAAATTGAAAAGGCAATGCAGCGAAATGAATTGGAACATAAAAATTTATCAGCTGTCATTGATTCAAGAATAGAACAAGCCAAAAAACGTTTGTTAGATTTACAAATTAACAATGAGCAATATGGCGTATTGAATTTATTATTTTCTTCAGAAAATATAGTGAATTTTTTTGAGCGTTTATTTTTAGTTGTCCAATTACAAGAAGCGGCAAATGAAAAAATAACAGTAGCCAAAGCATCACAAGAGCGCCTAATTCAATTACAGAATGAACATCAGTCACAACTGAATGAATTAAAACAAAAACAACAAGTTTTACAAAATCAAACGGATGCGGTGCATCGTGAGCGAATTGCTTTGGAAAAATTATTGGCTGAAAATAAAGAGGCTGTTGAACAAATTATAGCTAAAAAAGAAAAAGAACTTGCACAAGCACAAGCAGCAGAACATGCAAACGCACAACATGACGCTTCGATTGAAAAAAAAGAAACAACGTTTACTCCACAAAATCGTGTTGAGTCGTCAAGCACGCAACCAAACACACAACAAGCATCACAGGCGATACAGCAAACAACCGCTGCTCAATCGCCGGGAGTTACTGTTCAAAATAGTGCTGTGGTACAGCCAACAACAAGTGATAGTGTGATGACGCCAGTCTTAGTGACATTAGCTGATTTTAAAGTGAAAGGCGTCGTTTTCCACGGAGCCATTAAATTTACGTATTATAGTGAATTAGTTTTACCGGGTGGTAATTTAAAAATTCCGGGACGCCATGTGAACGCTAACGGATACGTTGTTGACGGAGATGGGTACATTGTTTTAGCAAACGATGCACCGATTGGAACCGTTATTGATACCCCGTTTGGTGCCAAAGGAAAAGTGTACGATAGGGGAACTTTTGGTAATCAATATGATGTGTATATTAGATAGATAACATTTAAAAACATGCCTTTTTACCACGTGTGAAAAGGCATGTTTTGTTGTGTGAAAAATGTAAGTGTTTTATGAAAATAAACTGTTGACAATACGATAAAACAATAGTAATATACATGCATGAGCATGCATGTATATTGCGTGAAGAAAGAGGTGGTCGAATTTGTGTGATTGTGACTGTTTAGATAAATGTCTTATGGTAAGTGCCAGCCAAAAGAAAATTGAACATGACTTGGAAAAAGAGCTAAAGCGTGTAACAAATTTAACGTTAAGTGAATTTTACGTACTTTATTTTTTAAGTCAGGAACCACAAAAAAGTATGCGTACATTTGAATTGCAGGAAAAAGTTGGATTGACACAAAGTGCCATGTCTCGACTTATTGCACGCATGGAAAATAAACAATGTCAATACATTACGAAGGGAAATTGTTCACAAGATAAACGCGGTGTCTGTATTAAATTAACAGCAGAAGGCAATGCACTTGTAGAACAACACATCCACATTATTGAAGATGTATTAGACAAAAACGAACAATTTTTAAATCAAGTCCAATGGGGCTAAAGGAGAAAATATGAAAAAGAAATGGTATTTAGGATTATTGGCAGTTGCGGCGACTACTTTAGTAGCATGCTCAAGTCAAACGACACAAACTAAAGCAAATACAGAAAATAAATTCACTTATGCTATTGGTGGAGACCCTACATCAAGTAACCCAATTAACACGAGTGATCGTTGGGGATTAACAATGGCGAATATGATTTATTCTCCACTTATCCGAATCGAAGCAGATGGAAGTCATAAATTTGAATTAGCAGAAAGCTTAGACGTATCACCAGATGGTACAAAAATTACAGTAAAATTACGTAAAGATGTGAAATGGTCAGATGGCGAAGCTTTTAACGCAGATGACGTTGTATTTACGTATACAGAATTAGCTAAAAAAGAAAACGGCAATTCTTCTAAAATGTACATTAATGACGCTGTAATTGCGGTAGAAAAAGTAGATGACTACACAGTTGTCTTTACATTACCAGAAGCAAGTGCGGCAACCATTGAAAACTTAGCAACAGAAAAATACATTTTACCTGAACACGCTTATAAAGGTAAAGATTTAACAGGTAAAGAATTACCAGTATCTCATGTCGGAACAGGTGCTTACAAATTAGTAGAGTATAAACGTGGTGAATACATGCAATTTGAAGCAAATGAGCATTTCTATGGTGGTAAACCATCTATTGATAAAGTGATTTTACAAATCATTCCAAGTGCAGATACGCAAAAATTAGCGTTACAAAAAGGTGAAGTTGATGCAGCGGTTGTACTGCCAAGTGATGTTGCTGATTTAAATAAAGATAGCATTACAACTTACCCATATAGTGAAAACCGTGTAGGGTATATGGGATTAAACACTGCAACGAGTGAATTACAAGACAAAAAAGTACGTCAAGCCATTTTATTTGCCTTAAATAAAGACGATATGAATAAAGCGGCTTATTTAAACGATGAATACTACGTGTCACCAAATTCAATCTTGCCACCAAATAACCCTTATGCAACAACAAATGTTGAAAAATATACACAAAATCTTGAAAAAGCAAAAGCTTTATTACAAGAAGCAGGTGTAACAAACTTAACGTTAAAATTAGGTTATTCAGCAACTGATCCAGCTCAAACATTACAAGCAACATTAATTCAACAACAATTACAACAAGTTGGTGTTACAGTTGAATTAGCTGGTGGAGATTCAAGTGCAATCTTTACAGAATTACGTAAAAAAGGATCAACACAATATCATCTATTTTTAGGTGGATACATTATGGGTAACGATCCTGATTTATATGCTGCCTTATTTGCTCCGGGTGCGCGTGCAAATTATTTCCAATACAATTCAGAAAAAGTTGCAGAATTGTTTGATAAAGGTGCCAAAGAATTGGATGATGCAAAACGTAAAGCCATTTACGAAGAGTTACAACAAGTGATTGCAGATGACGCTGTGATTTATCCAATCGTTGACAATCGCCGTATTTTAGCAGTAAATTCACGTATTCAAGGTGTTAAAGAAGCTGGGTTAGTACCAATTTACTCATTAGAAGATATGTCTAAATTATCTGTTAAAAAATAATTGATGTATTGAAAGAGGCTAGGCATTTGCTTTTGCCTCTTTCAACATATATTAGGAGTTATTATGTTGAAATATAGTTTAAAGCGAATCATACAAGCTATTCCGCTAGTATTACTCATTTCGCTTATCGTGTTTTTTCTAATTGACTTAGCGCCATACAACGCAGTTGATGCTATGATTACGCCAGAAATGACACAAGAACAAATTGATTTTCTGCGCCTGCAAAGTGGCGTCGATCAACCATTTTGGGTGAGATACTGGTCGTGGTTAACGAGCTTATTACAAGGTAATTTCGGCAAATCGCTCGTTTCAAATCAAGCCATCGGTCCAGAGTTACTATCACGTATTCCAAATACTGTTGTGTTAGTGTTGCCTGCTTATTTAACAGCGCTAGGTATTGCCATTGCACTTGGATTAGTGGCTGCAGCGAATAAAGGCAAATGGTTAGATCAGTTTTTAGAGTGGGTCGCTTCAATGGGAATTGCACTGCCAACGTTTTGGGTGGCAATGTTACTGATTTATGTATTTGGTTATCAGTTGGGGTGGTTTGAAATTGTAGGCATGTATAGTGTTGGTTCGGATCGTTCGTTTGGTGATTTTTTATCGCATTACGTTTTACCGTTTACAACGCTTGTTATCAATTTCTTTCCACGTACATTACGTTACGTTAGATCATCTGCACTAGAACAATTGTCACAAGATTATGTGACGGTTCAGCGTGCATTTCAATCTAAACGCGGGACGATTTTTGCCAAACATATTTCACGACACATTTTAATTCCGGTTGTTACACAAATCGGATTAGCGTTACCAATGTTGGTAACGGGTGCGTTAATTACGGAAACCATATTTGCTTGGCCGGGTATTGGACCGTATATGATGACCGCTACACGTGGATTAGATTACCCCATTATTATGGCAGTGATGTTGCTTTCATCAACATTAGTCATTTTAGGTAATTTGTTGGCGGATATTTTATATTATGTGGTAGACCCACGTATTCGTAAGGAAGGGAGATAAGGATGAAACGATTTTTTCAAACGATAAAAGGATCAAAAGTGTATGTGTTTTCCTTTATCTTTGTTGCTTTATTAATTGTGATTTCGTTAATTGCACCTCTCATTCCAATTGACCCTACAAAAACGGATGTTACGCAAATGTCAAAAGGTCCAAGTTTACTCCATTTATTTGGTACAGATGAAGTTGGACGTGATTATTTTATTCGTGTTTTACATGGTGGGCGAGTTTCTTTATTAGTCGGTGTGTTATCGATGATAACGGCAACTACAATTGGTGCCATTATTGGTATGGTGTCGGGTTATTTTGGCGGTATTGTTGATACGTTATTAATGCGCTTTTTAGACGTTTTATCATCTATTCCATGGTTAATTTTAGTCATTGTATTGAGTGTGTTTTTAAAACCGGGATTAAATACCATTATTATTGTTATCGGCTGTTTTTCATGGATGAATACGGCACGATTAATTCGTGCGGAAACATTATCTGCAAAAGAACGGGAATATGTTAAATATGCACAGTTTATTAAACGTTCACCAGTTGCCATTATGAAAAATCATATTTTTCCCTTTGTTTTGCCAACAATGTTGGTTGCTGCCACAACGAGTCTGTCCAATGCTATTATGACGGAATCTGCGTTGAGTTTTTTAGGAATGGGGATTCAACAACCCATGTCTTCGTGGGGAAGTTTATTACAAACGGCACAATCGTCACTACAACGTGCGCCGTATATGGCAATTATTCCCGGGGTGTTTATTGCATTAACGATTTATGCAATGAACAACTTAGGTGAAGCGTTAAAAGAAACTTTACAGGAGGGATAATGATGCAAAAATTTATTGAAGTTAATCAGTTAAGTGTCTTTGCAAAAAACAATCCTGAACAAAAGCTTGTCAACAATGTTTCCTTTAGTCTTGCCAAAGGGAGTGTATTAGGTCTTGTTGGGGAGTCTGGAAGTGGTAAAAGTTTAAGTGTAAAAAGTTTAATGGGTATTTTGCCCGAAAATTTAGACATGACGTATGACCAGTTAAATTTTAATGGTGATTCCATACAAAAAAATGAAAAGATACCATTTGCCATGATTTTTCAAGATCCGATGACGTCTTTAAATCCGTTGCGTACCATTGGATTTCATTTATTGGAAATTATTGAGCGATTTGAAAAAATAACGGGTGAACAGGCCATTCAGCAGGCCGTTGCGATGTTGGATAAGGTGGGTATCACACAACCGGAATTACGCATGCGTCAATATCCTTTTGAATTATCTGGTGGTATGCGCCAGCGTGTCATGATTGCTATGGCACTTTTAGCAAAACCTGAAGTATTAATTGCTGATGAACCCACAACGGCATTAGATGTAACCATTCAGTTGCAAATTTTATCGCTTATTTTAAAGTTGCAAAAAGAAATGGGCTTGACGGTTATTATTGTATCTCATGATTTTGGTGTGATTGCCAGTCTATGTGATGATGTTGTCGTGATGAATAACGGACTAGTTGTCGAAAGTGGAACGGTTGATGATATCTTTACACAAGCACAACACCCTTACACGAAACGATTGATGGCACTTGCCCGATTTGAAACAGATGTTCCTAATTATATAGCGCCACAACAAACCGAATTGGTTAAGGTATCACAGACACATTTTGTAAGAAAAGAGGTATCGCATGACTAAACCGCTAATGACATTAGAAAATGTGACGAAAGTTTATAAAAGTAAAGATTTTCAAGGTAAAGTACACGAGCAATACGCCGTCAACGGTGTGTCTTTAACGATTTATCAAGGTGAAACGCTTGGCTTGGTTGGTGAATCGGGCAGTGGAAAAAGTACATTAGGTAAATTGTTGTTGAATTTTGAAACGTTGACAAGTGGAAAAATTGAGCGCCATTTAAAAGATGACAAATCAATGCAAATTATTTTTCAAGATCCGTATGCGTCTTTAAATCCTAAACAAAGTGCTTTAGAAAGTGTGAAAGAAGCGTTGTGGTTTGAAACGGACAAAGTAAGCGTCGAGAAAAAAGCAAGAGAAGTTCTTGAATTGGTTGGCATTACGGGAGAAGATGTCCATAAATTGCCAAAGCATTTTAGTGGTGGACAGCGCCAACGTATTGGTATTGCACGTGCCGTCATTTCAAATCCGGATTTCATTGTGTGTGATGAACCAACTTCAGCGCTAGATGTATCGATTCAAGCGCAAATTGTACAGTTGTTGGCCGATTTGAAAGACAAATTAGGTTTATCCTATTTATTTGTGACGCACGATCTATCTCTTGTATCACACATTAGTGATCGCATTGCGGTAATGTATCAAGGTCATTTAGTGGAGTTGGCAACAACAAAGCAATTGTTTGATAATCCGCAGCACGAATACACTAAAAAATTATTGTCGGCTCACTTATCCGTTGATCCAAATTTTGCTAAGCAGCAATTAATTGATTTTGCAACGACACCACAACCTGTCATTACGTTAAGCCAGCAATTTGAATGGGTTGAAGTGGAGCCAAATCATTTTGTACGTAGAGGTGTATAATGAGTGAAAAAATTGTTTTGCAACAAGGGATAAAAGGGTTTGAATTAAGTGTGCAAGATGCGCCAAATTGGGTCATGCTGCGTGAAGTTGGGTATTCTCCTGTACAAAGTATGGTCGCTTCGATTGGTGCTTGCGGGGGATACGTGTATCAAGAGTTGCTACGAAATTCAAACGTTCCGTTTACTTTTCATCGTGTAGAACTCGCTTATGAGCGTCATGATGACAACGTAGGGGCGTTATCAAAAGTGACGGTAACATTTGTTGTCAGTGTTGAAGAGAGCGTTCAAGCAAAAGCCAGCGCTATCGTCAAATTAGTATCACGCTATTGTCCTGTTATACAATCCTTAAATCCTGCCATTCAATTAGAAGAATATGTTGAATTTATTTAACGAAAAAACAAGAGTTTGATGAGTGATTCGTTAACTATTAACATAGTAAATTATTTACTATGCCGACGATGAAGGCATAAAACAATTGACAGCATATTAAATAATGTAATACAATTATTGTAGAAAAAGCGGTGATACTCCACCATTAAGTGAGTGATAAAAAAGCGGTGATACTCCACCATTAAGTGAGTGATAAAAAAGCGGTGATACTCTACCATTAAGTGAGTGCTGATAAGAGAAGGGAGAGAAATCTCCCTCAGACTGTTGACAAATAAACTGTCAACAGTCTTTTTTTGTAGCGGTCCTATCTGACAACAGAGCTGTTTTAACCATAAAAAAGAGACCAGTCTATCGACTCGTCTCATCATAGGTTATAAACAATGTGTTGTATCGCATGAGTGCCAAACAAATCCATCTTCGGCTAAAAGGTCGTGACTTTCACTCGGTCCCATCGTACCAACGACATAGGTTGGTATCGTACTAGTTGTATCATTGTCCCAAGCGTTTCTAATCGTATCAATAAATTGCCATGATAATTCCACTTCTTCGCGGTGTGCAAAGTTTGTTGTGTGTCCATTTAAACATTCTAAAATTAAACGTTCATACGCTTCTGGAATATCTTTTGTGTCCGCCTCGTTAATGATATTCACTAACGGAGAACGTACAATATCTTTGGATAGACCCGGTTCTTTAATGTTTAAGTTTAAAGACACACCATTTTCTGGTTGGATATGGAACGTCAGCACATTTGGTGCGATTTCTTGATTAGTGTTAGATTTGAATAAGTTCATGGTTAGCGGTTTAAATTGAATATGCACGACCGTATCTTTTGATTGCAGACGTTTACCCGTACGGATATAGAATGGTACACCTGACCATCTAAAATTATCAATCATAATTTTTCCCGCAACGAACGTTTCTGTACGTGAATTTTCTGCTACCCCTTGTTCATCTAAATAGCCTACTTCTGTGCCGTTTGAAATATATTGAGCGCGTACAAAATGTTTTTGTATGCTTTGTTCATCTTCAATACGTAAAGAGCGTAAAGCTTTAACTTTTTCACGACGAACTTCTGTACCGTTCATTCTTACTGGTGGTTCCATGACGAGCAGTGAGAGAATTTGGAAAATATGGTTTTGTACCATATCTCTTAACGCACCACTTGTATCGTAGTAGCCAGCCCGTTCTTCCACACCCACTGATTCGGCTAATGTAATTTGAACGTTGTCAATGTATTTATTGTTCCACATTGCTTCAAACAAGACGTTCGAATAACGTAGAGCGTTGATATTTTGTACCATTTCTTTACCCAAATAATGATCAATACGGTAAATTTGGTCTTCATGGAAAGTTTTTGCCAATTGATCGTTTAATTCAATGGCTGTTTCTAAGTTTGTTCCAAATGGTTTTTCAATAATTAGGCGATTAAAGCCGTTGTCGCTTAAAAGTTGTTGGCCTTTTAAATGTTTTGAAATCGTACCAAAAAATTCAGGAGCCATCGCTAAATAAAAAATGCGATTATTTTCTAGATGAAATTGTTCATCAAGTGATGTGGCTAAATTTTTTAATAGATTATATTCTTGAACGTTATTGACATTATGTGCTTGGTAAAAAAAGTGTTGTACAAACGCCTCTTTTTCTTGCGTCTCTCCAGAGATTTTACTGATGGATTCTAGGACGACATTTCTAAAAAAATCGTGCGTCCATTCACGACGTGCTGTACCAATTACGGCGAATCGATTTTGTAAAAAACCTTTTTTAAACAATCGAAAGAGTGCAGGGTATAACTTTCTTTTAGCAAGGTCACCAGTTGCACCAAAAAGTGTAATTAATACTGGAATGTCTTTTATTTTATTCATTGACATGCCTCCAAAATTTGATAAATCTATTATAAGGCTAATGCGGTTTTCAATCAAATTTTTTATGCGTGTATGCGTATTGGAAAGTCAAAAAATTTAGCAACGAGTCAATGAAAACGAAAATTTAATATATTGATTTTTAACAAGGAAAGCGGTATCATAAAATTGTAGATTAAAAAGGGGGTTTTTATATGGTAAATGAGTTAAAAAAAGATTTTCAAGCGTTATTTCATCGTGATGATGCCAGCGAATTTTTTGCGCCTGGGCGTATCAATTTAATTGGTGAACATACAGATTATAACGGGGGGTATGTTTTTCCATGTGCCATTACAATTGGAACGTACGCACTCGCAGCAAAACGTGATGATCGTATTGTCAGAGTAGCTTCTAAAAATTTTGAACAATCCGGCATTGTTGCTTTTTCTTTAGACGATTTGTCCAAAAAAGAAGGGGATGATTGGGTAGCCTATGTTAAAGGTGTTTTGTATCATTTAGAGCAAGCAGGGTATACATTACCAACAGGTTTAGACATTTTATTTTTTGGAAACATTCCTAATGGCTCGGGGTTATCGTCTTCTGCATCATTTGAATTATTAATTGGAAAAGTGTCTAAAGCACTATACAATTTAGCGATTTCACCGCTTGATTTAGTAAAATTAGGTAAAACCGTAGAAAATGAATATATCGGCGTCAACTCTGGGATTATGGATCAATTTGCCATTGGTATGGGGAAAAAAGATTGTGCCATTCGCCTAGATTGTAATACGCTAGACTATACGTATGTACCGGTTGTTTTAGGTGATTATCGTATTGTCATTATGAATACTAATAAACGTCGTGAATTGGCTGATAGTAAATATAACGAACGTTTTGCTGAAACACGCATTGCTTTAAAAGAAGCGCAAAGTGTTCGCGATATTCAAACACTCGCCGATTTAACCAATGAAGATTTTGAAGCAATTAAAGGCGTCTTTTCTACAGATTTGATTTTAAAACGCGCGCGTCATGCTGTTAGTGAAAATCAACGGACAATTGAAGCGTCTGAAAAATTACGTCAAGGCGATTTGCTTGGCTTTGGTGAACTGATGAAACAATCCCATTTGTCTACACAACACGATTATGAAGTGACAGGCATTGAGCTAGATACACTAGTGCATACTGCGTGGGCGCAAGAAGGCGTTATCGGTGCACGTATGACAGGAGCAGGTTTTGGAGGTTGTGCCATTGCGCTAGTCCATAAAGACTATATTGAAAAAGTAACGGCTGCCATTGAAGAGGCATATGTGTCTAAAATTGGATACAAACCATCATTTTACATTGCTCAAATTGGTGATGGTGCCTTTAGTGAGTATATTGATTAGGAGTTCGCATGAACATAAATGAAACCATAACACAATGGGTGAATATCGCGCGTCAAAAAGGGTACGTATCAAAATTAGATACGTACTATGTCACAAACCAACTACTACACCTTTTAGGTGTGACGCAGTATAAAGAAAGTATTTCTAAAAGTGACCAAACGTTACATGAACTAACGGAACAACTCGTTTCTTTTGCAGTGTTAAACGGCGTGATTGAGGACAGTTCGCTAGAGCGTGAAGCATTGTATATGAAAGTGATGGATATGATGACGCCGTTACCTTCAGTTGTTAACGATCAATTTCATCAAGCACAGCAAACAAATCCAGAACAAGCAACGCAACAGTTTTATCAGTTAGTGTGTGATAATGGGTACATTCAACAAAAAGCAATTGCTAAAAATGTTCACTTTATGCATGAAAGTGACTATGGAGCATTGCAAATTACCATTAATTTATCAAAACCGGAAAAAGATCCAAAAGATATTGTTAAAGCGTTAAGTCAGCCAAAAAGTACGTATCCCGAAACGTTATTGACGTTTTCAAACGAAGGGTATTACGGTAACGCCAATCATCCTGCGCGAAGCAATCATCGTCTCATTCGCTTAAATTTAAACGGTGAAACATTTGGGTTGCAATATTCGCCGTATGCGTATTTTAATGAGCATTGTATTGTCCTTAGTGAAAAGGTGCACCCAATGCACATTGATGAAACGACCATTCGTCAATTGCTAGATGTACAAGATATGTTGCCACATTACACGTTTGGATCGAATGCCGATTTAGCTATTGTGGGAGGATCTATTTTAACGCACCATCATTTTCAAGGTGGACGGCACGTGTTTCCAATGGAAAACGCTCGTGTACGTGAAGCGATAACGTTGCCCATTAAAAATGTAAAAGCAGGGTGGTTGCATTGGCCGTTATCGGTCATTCGGTTATTTAGTCAAGATAAAGAATCGTTAATTCAAGCGTTTTGTCATGTTTTTGAAGCGTGGAAAAACTATACTGACCAAGCGGTAAATATTGTGTCGCATACGGACAATGTACGGCACAACACCATTACACCCATTGTGCGTTATAAAAATGAGCAGTATGAGTTGGATTTAGTGCTACGCAATAACCGCACCACACCACAACACCCAGATGGGATTTTTCATCCTCGAGAAGCGTATCATCATATCAAAAAAGAAAATATTGGCTTAATTGAAGTGATGGGGTTGGCGATTTTACCCGGGCGATTAAAAGCGGAAATGCAAGAGGTTAAAAAGTTTTTACAAAATGAAAAACACGACATGCCAAGTTACCATGAAGCGTGGGCGAAATCACTAGTTATCGACGATGATATGGATGGAGGCATTCAAAAAGGGATTGGTGATGTGTTTACAAAAGTTCTTGAAGATGCGGGCGTATTTAAGCAAGATGAAGCAGGAATTGCAGCGTTTCATCGGTTTATCGACACGTTGCAATGAGGGGGATTATGAAAAAAACAAAATTTGGAACGTTAGGTAATGAGAGCGTCTATCGTTATGACTTAACGAACGAAAAAGGGTATAAAGTATCTGTAATGAACTATGGAGCAACGTTGTTAGCGTACGAAATACCGGATAAAAATGGAGACTTTAAAAATATTGTCGTTTCCACACCGCGATTCGAAGAGTATATTAACAACTCTCCACGTTGGAGTGCGACCATCGGTCCTGTTGCCGGACGGATTGCCAATGCGACATTTACGCTTGGTGATGTGGTGTATACGCTTGAAAAAAATAATGGCAATCATCATTTACATGGTGGTAGCAACGGTTATGAGCAAGTGTTATTTGACGTAGACAGTAGCGACGACACAACGGTTACGTTTATCACACACCAAAAAGACATGGCGCAAGGGTATCCGGGCAATATTATGTTTAAAGTAACGTATACATTGCTGGAAAATGGCGAATTGATTATTGCGTACACCGTCACAACAGATAAAGACACATTAATGAATCCAACCAATCACAGTTATTTTAACTTGAGTGGTGATGTGACAAAACCAATTGATGAACAGGTTGTGACATTAAAATCAACAGGGTATACTGTTTTAGATGATGACAACATACCAACTGGGGAAATCAATTGTACCGATGCGTTTTTTGAAAAATTAACTAAAGGTGTGCCATTAAAAGATGTTTTTGAAGATACCCATGAACAAATTGCCACTCGAAATGGGATTGATCATGCGTTTGTTTTGGAACAAACGACTGAGCAAATTACTATTTTTGATGCAATGAGTGGGCGTCAATTGCATGTGACAACACAATCTCCAGCAGTCGTTTTATATACTGCTAACGGATTTGATGATGTTACTTTTATCAATGGTCAAAAACCAGTTGTACATAACGGTATAGCCATTGAAACACAAGTGCTACCCGATGCCATTCATCATAGTGGATTTGGTAATATTGTTTTAAAAGCAAACGAAACGTTTACGACACAAACACATTACATACCAAGTGTCGTTATAGAAAAATAATTTAAGAAACCAACATCTCAATATTAGGGGATGTTGGTTTTTGATATGTTCAAGAAAGTTGAACCCTAATGGCATTAGTGATGCCATCAATCTTAAAAAATAGATCATCTAAATTTTGCGCAAGATTCTATTTTCATGTAAAATGTGATGAGTAAGGAGGTGACTACATGAAAGAAATATCATTTAAAGGAACGCTTGAAGCGGTCTATTTTCAAAATGATAGTAACTATTATAAAGTTTTATTAATCAATGTTGATGAAAGTGACGATGATAGAATTGATGATCAAATTGTAGTCACCGGAACATTTGGTCAAATGCACCATGACACACAATATACATTTGTTGGTCATATTGTTGAACATCAAAAATATGGGGTGCAGTTTAAAGTAACTGCGTATCAACAAGAAGAAATTACATCCGTTAAAGGTTTAATTTATTATTTTTCAAGTGATCGCTTTTCCGGTATTGGTACCGTATTAGCAACACGTATTGTGGATACGCTAGGTACAAAAGCAATCGAATTAATTAGTGAGCAATCCGAATTGTTAAAAACAATACCGGGGTTGACGCCAAAAAAACGGTTAATGTTAATTGAACAAGTGCAATTAGATCGAGGCGAAAATCAAACGTTACTCGACTTATTAAAATTTGGATTTAATGATAAAGAAGCGTTTAAAATTTATCAATTTTATAAAGATAAAGCAAAAGTTGTTATTGACAATAATCCGTATCAGTTGCTTGAAATTATCGAAGGATTAAGTTTTAGTAAAATCGATCAATTAGCTGAAAAATTAGATTTTGATGCCAATGCTATCGAACGGTTACAAGGTGCGTTGTATTTTGTTGTTAAAGAGTTGAGTTATCGACAAGGGCACACCTACTTTACACCGAAAACAGTATTAGTATATGCCATTCAATTGTTAGAAGAAGCACGTAAAGAAATGATTAATGAGCAATTGCTTGCTCAAGCTCTAGCAATATGTGGTCAATCGGGTGTACTCATTCAAGATGGTGAGCGAGTTGCCCTGCCTAGTTTATATTACGCTGAACAAAGTATTGCATCACGTATAAAAGCTATTGCCAAACAAGAAAAGTATAGCTATCCCGAAAAAGATGTCGATGACGCCATTCAAAGTGTTCAAAAACAATTAGGTGTTGTCTATGCCCCTGAACAAATTGCGGCGATTAAACAAGCCATTCAATCGCCAATTTCTGTTTTAACAGGTGGGCCGGGTACGGGGAAAACAACCGTTTTAAAAGGGGTTGTCGCCTGTTTTGCGTTGTTAAATGATATTCCGTTACACCAATCGTCTAAAGATAAACAAACCATTTTACTTGCAGCACCTACAGGAAGAGCGGCAAAACGAATGAGTGAATTAATCGGATTGCATGCAACAACATTACACCGGTTGCTCGGTATCGGATTAACGGGGCAAGACGTGTCTGGTGTTGAAAATGAGATTAGCGAATTAGAAGGCGCTTTTCTCGTAATTGATGAAATGTCAATGGTCGATACATGGCTCATGAATTGGGTCGTTAAAGCTATTCCAATGGGAATGAGTGTCTTACTCGTTGGAGATAAAGACCAATTACCATCGGTTGGACCAGGAAAAGTGCTCAAAGATATTTTGGAATCACATTCTGTTCCCGTTACACAACTGGTTCAAGTGTTTCGTCAAAATGAGACGTCTACAATTATCCCGCTAGCACACAGTATTAATCATGGTGAATTACCTGTTGATTTTATCCAGCAAAAAGCGGATCGCTCTTATTTTGAATGTCTGCCACAACAAGTGCAAACAGTCGTTCAAAAAGTCGTTGTGCGTGCACTTGAAAAAGGGTATTCCATTCATGATATTCAAGTGCTTGCACCAATGTATAAAGGGCCTGCAGGGATTGATGCGTTAAATGTATTGATTCAATCTATTGCGAATCCACCAACGCCAAAAAAACGAGAAATTAATTACTTTAATAAAATTTTTCGTGTTGGTGATAAAGTGTTGCAACAAGTCAACGTTCCTGAAAAAAGTATTTTTAATGGTGATATGGGAAAAATTGTGTCCATTTTAAAAACAGAAAATGGCGATGAAATTGTGGTTCAGTACGATGATAATGAAGTGAGTTATACGGCAAATGAATTTAATCAAATTACATTAGCGTATTGTTGCTCCATTCATAAAGCACAAGGTAGTGAGTTTCCGTTAGTGATTTTACCAATGGTAAAAGGGTATTCACGTATGTTACGTCGTAATTTGCTCTATACTGCGGTTACGCGTAGTAAACAGTCGATTATTTTTTGTGGTGAATTTTCGGCGTTTCAATTGGCGACAGAACAAACTGGAGAAGAGCGTTTGACGCTACTGTTAGAAAGATTGTCAAGTAATACGGTGCCTGTTTCAAACGATAACCAACCAAAAACAAACAAAGTAAGTGAAGCAAGTGAAACAGATTATCGCTTGTATGAAAATATGATGCTGACAATAGATGCTATGATTGGCATGGATGGCATAACGCCATATCAATTTATGCAGGAGGTGTAATCACATGTTGTGGAATATATTAATTGCGTTAAATGTTGTTATCGCATTAACCATTATTTTTCGAGAAAAACGTGATGTGTCATCTACTTGGGGCTGGCTAGTTGTCTTAATTGGGCTTCCCGGTGTGGGATTATTCTTTTATATGTTTATCGGGAAAAAAATATCCCAAGATAATATTTTTGATTTGAAGACAGAGAAAGAATTGGGTTTAAAATCTCTGGCTAACGAACAAATCGAGTTGTTGGAAAAAAATCAGTTGCTTCGTGACGACGATCCCGTATCTAAAGAATTAGTCAATTTATTTTTAACGATTGATGGTTCAGCGTATTCTAAAAATAATGCGGTATCTATTTTTTACGAAGGTGAGTCTTTGTATGAACAAATTCTTAAAGATATTGAAAACGCGAAACATCACATTCATATTCAATATTATATTTTTAACAATGACACTTTAGGCAAACGTGTGATGGATGCGTTGTATCAAAAAGCAAAACAAGGTGTGGAAGTGCTTGTTTTGTACGATGCATTAGGTAGTCGTACGTTACGTCCGTCATTTTTTAGTCGATTAAAAAAATACGGTGGTCAAGCCATTTCGTTTTTCGGGTCTAAAATCCCATTTGTCAATTTGCGTATGAATAACCGAAATCACCGAAAAAATCTCGTGATTGATGGACGAATTGGCTATACCGGAGGCTTTAATATTGGTGATGAATATTTGGGACAAGGGAAACTCGGTAACTGGCGGGATACGCATTTGCGTCTATCTGGGCATGTTGTTCACGATTTACAAGCTCGCTTTTTCATTGATTGGAATGCGGTTGTGTCGCTAAAAGAAAAGAAAAAATATTTACCTGAATATTATCCAAAATTGGAAAATATAGACGGTATTCCGATGCAATTAGTATCGAGTGGACCAGAATCAGATTTAGACCAAATTAAATTGGGATACTTAAAGATGATTTCATCGGCTAAAAAAAGTATTTATTTACAGACACCCTATTTTATCCCCGATCAAAGTTTATCAGACGCCATAGAAATCGCCATCGCTTCTGGTGTAGAGGTGAACATTATGATTCCTTGTAAACCGGATCATATGGTGGTGTATCGTGCCACGGAATATTATGCGAAATGGGCAGCCAATTTAGGTGCTAACATTTATATTTACACCGACGGTTTTTTACATTCAAAAGTGCTTGTCATTGATGATGCGATTGCAAGTGTTGGGACGGCGAATTTTGATATTCGTAGTTTTGTGTTAAATTTTGAAATGAATGTGTTTATATACGATAAACACGTTGCGTCACAATTGGTTGAGCAATTTAATGAGGATAAAAAGAAAAGTATAAAAGGGACGCCAGCCTACTTCAAAAAGCAGTCACTTTGGAAAAAATTAAAACAGGAGTTATCGCGATTAGCTTCGCCGATTTTATAACATGATACGTGTATATGTAGATGCAGCATTTTCAAACGGTAATGCAGGTGTAGGTGTCGTCATTTATGACGGTGAAAAGCAAAATGTGCAATCATTTTACATTCAAAATGTCAAAGACAACCACCACGCCGAATTTCAAGCGATGTTATTGGCGCTAGATTATATAATAGACAATGCTTTACACCGCAACACGATTCAACTATTTAGTGATAGTTTAGTGGTTGTTAAAGCAATCGAGCGGTTGAGTGCTAAAAATGAATGGCAACATGCCTATGTCGAACAATTAAAAGAGCGATTGTCGCAATTTTCGTTATATTTTGTCAATTGGTTTTCGCAAAAAGACAATCAATTTGTTGATAAAGTCGCTAAACGTGCGTTGCTATCTGGGCAAGATGTAGTATAATGAATGCATTGAAACGTGTGAGGAGATAAGATGACTAGAAAAGTATATTTAAACCATGATGGTGGAGTAGATGATTTAATTTCGTTGTATTTGCTATTAAAAATGGAAGATGTAGAAGTTGTTGGTGTGGGTGTTATTGAAGCGGATTGCTACTTGGCGCCAGCCGTAGAAGCAAGTAAAAAAATTATTCAAAAATTTGGTTCTGAAAAAGACCAACAATTACGTGTGGCTTCTTCAGATTCTAGACCGGTACATCCGTTCCCTAAAGAATGGCGTATGCATGCCTTTACAATGGATGCTCTACCTATTTTAAATGAAGTGAAACCGATTTTAGTCCAAGATTCACCGTATAAAGCACACGAAGATTTAGTTCATGTGTTAAATGCACAAAGTGAACCGATTGATTTAGTGTTTGTAGGGCCGTTGACGGACCTTGCACGTGCATTGGATATGGACGCATCTATTGAACATAAAATTAACAAATTATATTGGATGGGTGGAACGTTTTTAGAAACGGGGAATATTGAAGAACCAGAACATGACGGGACAGCTGAATGGAACGCTTTCTGGGATCCGTATGCAGTAAAACGTGTATGGGATTCATCCATTAAAATTGAATTAGTTGCTTTAGAAAGTACAAATATGGTGCCGCTAACATTAGACGTGCGCGATATGTGGGCAAAACAACGCCGTTTTGAAGGTGTTGATTTCTTAGGGCAAAGCTACGCACTTGTGCCACCTTTAGCGCACTTTGTTACCAATTCAACGTACTTCTTGTGGGATGTGTTAACAACGGCATCTTTTGGAAAAGAAGATTTAGTAAAACGTGAAGTGGTTTACAGTGATGTCATTACTGAAGGTGCAAGTAAAGGAAGAACCATCAAAAAAGCAGATGGTCGACCAGTAGATTTAGTGTATACAGTTGATCGCGATGCCTTTTTTGACTACATTACAGAATTGGCTAAAAAATAAAGAAGAGGCACTGCGTGCCTCTCTTTTTACTGAAAGGAAAAACAATGGGGTCGTTAAAACCAGATTATTTAATTTATTCGCCATTTATGATTACGCCTGAAATGTTTTTAAAACAAAATATATTCGCGCTTATTATTGATGTGGATAATACCGTTATTCCATGGTTTGAAAAGCAAGTGAGTCAAAATGTAAAAGAGTGGTTTGAACAATTGCATCAGCACCATATCGATGTCATATTATTATCAAATAATACAACGAAACGCATTGCGCCAATTGCTGCACAGTTGAATGTTCCGTTTGTGGCAAATGCTAAAAAGCCATCAGCGTATGGTGTTCAAAAAGCACTATCGCTTTTAACGGTAAAAAGTGAGCAGGTGATATTAATTGGCGATCAATTATTGACGGATATTTCAGCAGCGAAAAAATGCCAGTTAAAGACCATTTTAGTAAAGCCGCTTGCTAGAGATATGATACCAACAAAAATCACACGTTTAATTGAATTTGTGGCATTAAAAAAATATAAAAAACGTTATCAATTAGATTGGAGAGAAACGATTGAGTGAGTCATTATTTTGTATTGGCTGTGGGTTAGCCATTCAAACAACAGATAAAGATGCATTAGGTTATACAGTGCCAAGTGCATATGAAAAAGGGTTAGAGACTGGGAAACTATATTGTCAACGTTGCTTTAAGTTGCGACAATACAATCAATTAGAAAAAGTATCCATTTCTAATGATCAATTTTTACAAATGTTACACAATATTGGTAGCCAGACGGCACTTGTTGTCAATGTTATTGATATTTTTGATGTATATGGCACTTTAATTTCAGGGTTACATCGCTTTGCGGGTAAAAATCCGGTAATGGTCGTGGCTAATAAAATTGATTTATTGCCTAAATCGGTAAATAAACGTCGTGTTAAACATTGGTTACAAAAACAATTGAGTGATAATGGTATTAAGCCAGTAGATATTGTTTTAGCAAGCGGACAAAAGAAACATCAAATTGATGTTGTTTTAGAGCAGATTGAAAAACACCGTAATAAACGTGATGTTTATGTTGTTGGTGTAACGAATGTTGGAAAATCAACTTTAATTAATAGCATTATCGCAAGTTTAGGCGGTCAAAAAGATTTAATTACGGTTTCACGTTTTCCGGGAACAACATTAGACAACATTTATATTCCGTTTGAAGATGGCAAGCATTTAATTGATACGCCGGGTATTATTCATGAACACCAAATGGCGCACTATTTAAAATCAGAAGATTTAAAATTAGTTTCTCCACAAAAAGAAATTAAACCAATTACGTTCCAGTTGAACGAAGAACAAACGGTGTATTTAGGGGCGTTAGGACGATTTGACTATATTAAAGGCGAGCGGAATGCAGTGACGTGCTACTTTTCAAAAGGGTTGATGTTACATCGTACGAAGCTGTCTAATGCGGATGCTTTTTATGAAAAACATGCCGGACAATTACTCGTGCCAACAACACAACAGAAAGAAAAGCTTGTCCGATATGAATTTCAAGTAGAAGCCAATACGGATATTGTGTATTCGGGATTGGGCTGGATTACGGTACACAAATCAGGAAAAGTGGTGGCATATGCACCAAAAGGTGTACACATTACAATTAGAGAGGCGATTATTTAATGTTATCTAAAAAACAAGTACAATTTTTAAAAAAGGAAGCACATCATCTTAAACCAATTTTTCAAGTTGGTAAAAATGGAATGAGTGATGATTTGATTCGACAAATTTTTGAAGCGATTGATAAACGTGAATTAATCAAAGTGACATTGCTTCAAAATACTTTAGAAGATACGCAAACGGTAAAAGAGCAATTGTTGGAAAATTTACCAATTGAAGTGGTTCAAATTATTGGTCACACTTTAGTGTTGTATAAAAAAGCATCTAAAGAAAAATATCAAGTGATTACAGAGAAAATGAAAAATTTAAAATAAAAAAGAGACCGAACGACGTTATGACATCGTTCGGCCTTTTTAGTTGAGTGGGATAGTAATGTGCTGTGTTGAATGATTTAATCGCGCTTTAATCGATCGTTCGATATAGCGTATTAAAAATGAATTAGGGTTGTGGTTTACCAATTTTTGATAGGCTGGATTACCATACACGTGTGTATCAACATACTCTTGCGTAATGGCTTCACCAGAAAAGAAAAATTCATTGAGTGGTGAAACAATGTGCGTGAGTTGATCGCCTAATTCAATCGAATAAATGCTTTCGGGATATAGTGCGTCATGCACTAATTGATAATTGGAACTGTAAAACACTTTAGATAAGTATGCTTTGTGATGGATTAAATCTTCATTTGTCTGTGGATACGTTAATAAAAACGGCTCAAAATTTAACGGCATATAGTGATAGGTTAGCGTATTGTTTTCAATAGTGATTTTACCGATAGGTACAGGTGTGAGTGAAAAAGCTTCTGTCACAATTTCGGTATGCTCAACATTGCCAAGCATCTGTTGCTTTTTAATGCTTTGTGTATGAATATGCCCAGACAGGCTTAGTTTAACGCCGTATTTTTCGTATAGAGCCATTAAATCGGCAGCATTATCCAACTGATATCCTCTTGTGAGTCTATCGTGATGCGCTAAAACATTATGGTGCATAACAGGAATGATCAGCACGTTATCATTTTTGGCTTTTTGAAGTTGCGCATCAATAAAGTGCAATGTACTTTCTTTTAAACGCCCGTTTGTTGCTGGGGCAGTAGTGCTTTTTGATGATGAGTAAATGTTACTATCAATCATTAAAAATCTTAAATTGGAAAACGGCTGTGAAACGTAACTTAATGACGTGTCATCTCGTGCAATCGCAGTTTCTAAACCAAACGGCTTCATTAGATTTTTAAACGTATCCGGTAAAATTTGATCAACAACGTGCTGCTCATCACCCATAAACGATCTAGCCCATCCACTTGAAATATCATGATTTCCGGGTATGACCAAAACTTGCGTACCGTTTTTTTGTATCGTGTCAAAATAGTGACTTAAATCTTCTAAACTCTTTTTTTCACCGTTAAAAGTTAGGTCACCACTAACGATTAGCACTTTTGGTTTTTCAATTTTTGCTTGTTCAATTAATGCAAGCATGCGTTCATGCCCATACACCAAATCTTTTCCCGCAGCGGTTGCTTGAATTTGACGAAGCGCTGTACCGTTGTCGTGTAATGTATTGGATAAATGATGTAAGTCTGTAATAACCCAAATGGCATCGTTTTTTGTAATCGGTTCGGTGTTTCTGTGAGTCGCACATCCCCCTAATAAAATCATCAATAAGCAGTAAATTAATTTTTTCATGGCAATCTCCTTGCCCAAATTATAACACAAAAAAACTCGATAGACGAAAGTCATCGAGGGCTACTTTTAACGTTTAAATCACTATATTACATCGATTTGTCCAATAATTTTTCCGATGATGTTCACTTCTTGCTGTGGTGTAAACGATTGAACATAATAGTGGCTATCTACTTGATAAACGATCCAATCCGTTAAACCGTAATCTTTTTTACGTTGTAAAAGAAACGGCTTGTTCACATTAAAATGAGACGGCAATGTTGTGTCAGCTTTTAAAAAAAGTACGATATAATCATCTAAAGTAAATCGTTGTGATTCATTTAATGAATGGTGTTCTTTCCAAAATTGTTCTAATTGTTGGTTTTGCAATAAAGTATCTAGCGGTACATGAAATACACGTGCAATTTTTTCTAAGTTAGTCATAGAAAATGGACTATGCTGATTTAAGTTATCATTAAGTGTGGACGTGGGGATATTTGCTAATAGCGCTAATTGACGCTGAGATAAATTATGTTTTTGCAATAAGGTTAAAATGTTGAATGCTATATGAGTCATTTTTCCTCCTGTATACAGATTATATTAAAAGTATAAAAAATATGCAAATTAAATATTTGCATTATATTTTGTATGAAATGAATTGACTGTCCGTTTTTTATCGGATATGATGATAAAAAAGGAGGTTCATTATGGTTTTAACGATAAAAGCAGCCAGAGTTAATTGTAATTTAACGATTGTACAAGCAGCCCAAGAACTTGGTATTAACAAAGACACGTTGTCACGCTTGGAAAGAAATTCAACAGATATTTCAATATCATTAGCTCAGAAAATGACACAGTTATATCATGTGCCTTTAGAAAATTTATTTTTTGGTAAATTAGAAGATTTCAAAGTTGGGGAATAAAAAAGTGACGCAAGTCATTTTTTTTTGTATAATGAGCAATATTTTGGAGGTAATTCATGAAGTTTATTTGGAATGATAATGTTTCGTCTGTCACGTATCAAGACGCCTTGCACATTAGAAAACAAGTGTTTATTGCTGAACAAAACGTTGAGCCTCATTTAGAAATTGATGACTTAGAAGATAAATGTCACAATGTTGTGGGTTATATTGATGATGTACCCGTTGCAACTGCACGACTTTATTTCAATGGAAAGTACGCTAAAGTGCAACGCGTTGCCGTCATGGAAAAATTTAGAGGCATGCATTTTGGAAAACAGTTGATGCAAGAAGTAGAGCGCTTTGCTAAAAAACAACACTATGAACGATTAGTGCTTGGTGCACAAAATCACGCCATTCTATTCTATCAAAAATTAGGATTTTCAATTTGTAGTCAAGAATATAGTGAAGCCAATATTTTGCATCATGATATGGAAAAATGGATTAAAGAAGGAAATGATTTATGAAACAACAGACAACAAAAAATTTAGTTTTCACAGCTTTATTTGCTGCTCTAGTTTTTTTAGCAACGACATTTTTTAAAATTGAAGTGGCACCACGTACGATGGTACACATGGGCAATGCAATGGTCGTTGTTAGTTTTTTAGTGCTTGGTACAAAATACGGCATGATTGCTTCTGTGATTGGATTAGGTGTTTTTGACATCGCTAACGGGTATTTGAGTTCAATTCACTTTGTCATACTTGAGACGATTCTTGTAGTAGGTGTTATCGGACTTGTTTTTAACAAAATGAAACGTAATGATTCGTTTTTTAACGTGGTTACGTTAGGTGTTATTGCCGGTCTGGTCAAAATTATAGCCATTTTTATTCGTCGCTACATTACATTTTTACTCACAGTAGGAAATGATACGGTTTTAGCATTGACATTAGCGCGCATGTACAATACCTTCATCACCGCCATTGTTACCGTTATCGCCGTACCCATTTTATATTTCGCCATTAAACCAATGATTGAGCGAATTAAGAAATACTAAAAATTTAGGGTTGATGGTATAGACTGTCAACCCTATTGATATGCCAAAAAGCCATAGTAAATGATTCAATGATGTATGTCCTATGACTTGCCTGAAGTGGCTAACTTACTCTGTAATTTACGACCAAAAAAGCCATCCAATATGAACTCGCCTAAAGTTAGATGTATAGGTGTGTTTCAACGGAGGCTTTTTGTTTAGTCGTTAAATAGTGCATCATCTAACGGAACGTCTTCACTTTCAATTGGTAAATCAATGTAGTGTGTGTCAACTAGTGTTGCGGTAATCGTGTTGTGAAAAAGTTCTTGAATATCAAAGTTAAATGTCTCTTTTTGATGAGGGAGTACGCCGATACGATACGTTACGGTATCGGTATAGACCGTATCCAAATGACGATAAGCTGATTGACTTAGAAAATAGTCGAAACGTCCACTATCCGTATAAGGAATTGATACGTCATATAGATATTCTTGTGTATGCATAATAATGCCTAACGCATTTAAGGCATACGACACACTAGATGAGTAAGCACGAATTAAGCCACCAGCACCTAATTTCGTCCCTCCAAAATAACGTGTAACAACAGCAACAATGTAGTGCAATTCATTTTTTTTGAGAACTTCTAACATGGGCACACCCGCCGTTCCACTTGGTTCACCATCATCGTGTGCTCTTTGTACGGTATCGTTATCACCAATGAGAAATGCCGAACAATTATGCGTAGCCTTTTTATGCTCTTTTTTCTTTTCCGCAATAAAAAGTTTGGCCTCGTCTTCATTTTCAACGCGCTTTAAAGCACAAATAAAACGAGATCCTTTAATCACGATCTCAGCTTCACCATCTCGTGCAATCTGTTTATAACTTTTCATAAATCCCTCATTAATTTTGATGTTTTAGTTGTCTTCAAGTATAATAACTGTAATCATAAAACGCAACAGGAGATTGGTATGACAAATCATATTGTTCTTTTTGAACCCTTGATTCCGGCAAACACTGGAAATATTGCACGCACGTGTGCAGCGACAAATACCGTATTACATCTGATTGAACCACTTGGGTTTTCAACCGATGACAAACAACTCAAACGTGCCGGGTTAGACTATTGGCACGATGTCGAAATTGTCTATCACAAAAATTTAGACGCTTTTTTGGAGTTTGCAAAAGATAAGCCATTTTATTTAGTGACAAAATTTGCTGATCACATTTATAGTGACGTCAATTATACAACCGAAGAAGATGTGTATTTAATGTTTGGAAAAGAAACAACGGGCTTGCCTGAAGAGTTGATGCAAAGATATAAAGAAAGATGTATTCGTGTACCCATGAACGATGAACATGTCCGTTCATTGAATTTATCCAACACTGCAGCTTTAGTGATTTATGAAGTGTTGCGCCAACAAAGTTTTCCAAATTTAGAGTTAACACATCGTTATGAAACGACTAAAGCTAAAAATTTAGGGTGGTAATGAAGTATGTTTAAAATTGGTGTTATCGGGACAAGTCAAATCGCTCACAGTAGTGTACAAGCATTTCAAAATACAAAAAGAGGCATTTTGAAACGTGTGTATAGTCGTCAAAAAGAAACAGGCGACGTGTTTGCTAGTGAGTATGACGATGTACAAGTTGATGCAAATTTAGATGATTTTTTAAATGCTACAGATATTGATATTGTCTACATCGCTTCTCCAAATACATTCCATTTTGAACAAGCCAAAAAAGCACTGTGTGCTAAAAAGCATGTTGTCGTTGAAAAGCCAGCCGTTGTCACGATGAAGCAATGGAAAACGTTAAATCGATTAGCCAAAGAAAATCACGTCATGTTATTTGAAGCCATTCGACACGTATACGAGCCAAACTTTCAAAAAGTAGCTGAATTTATCTCTCATCAGCATATCGACGGAGCGGTGTTGCAGTTTGGTCAATACTCGCGACGCATGGACGATTTGCATAAAGGCATCGTTCAAAATATTTTTAAAGTTGAAATGAGTGCGGGCGTTCTTATGGACCTTGGTGTGTATGTGTTGCACAGTGCATTTCATTGGTTTGGCATACCAAATGACGTTAGTTATTTTCCAATTAAATGGACAAATGGTATTGATGTCCAAGGTGATTTGCTTTTAAAATATGACGGGTTTAATGTCAGTGGGCATATCAGTAAACGAACAATCTCATTGGCAAATAGTGAAATCTACGTCCAAAATAAAACGCTTTGCATTGATAGTGTCGATCATGTCAAAAAAATTGAATGGCATGAAAACGATGACTGTCAAATACTAAGTGAGGAAGCACCACGCTACCGCATGCAAAGTCAATGGAATCATTTTTTCGACTGTCTAGAAGAAAAAGCGGATGCGTTGACGTACTATCAAAAAGTACACCAAATAACAGGCGAAGTGATTCGTTGTATGGAACAATGTAGACAAAAAAATGAAATCATATTTTCAGCAGATAAAGATAAAGAATAAGGAGCATTATGAACCTTCAATTAAACGAAACATTAATGGCACGTTGGGAAAAAGCAGGTTTTGAAAAACCAACAGCTATTCAAAAAGATGTTTTTCAAAAAATTATAGATAAGCAACACGTTGTTGCCGTATCTCCAACTGGAACAGGGAAAACGTTAGCCTATGTATTGCCATTACTCACGCAAATAAAAGCCAATGGAGAACTCCAACTACTTGTGTTGGCGCCATCTCAAGAGCTAGCGCAGCAAATCGCAACGGTTATTCGTGAGTGGAGTGATGTAAAAGTACAAGCAATCGTCGGAGGAGCCAATCTTAAACGACAAATCGAAGGGTTAAAAAACAAACCCGAAGTTATTGTGGCGACTCCAGGTCGATTAAAAGAATTAGCCGACCAAAGTAAAAAAATAAAATTCCACCAATTACAAGCCATCGTCATAGATGAAGCGGATTATTTATTAAGTGATGAACAGTTAAAAGTTGTGCGTGAAATTGTAAAAAAAGCACCCGGTCAAGTACAAAAATTATTCTTTTCGGCAACAACCAATGAAAATTTGTTAAATGTTGAAAAATGGTTTGGTGTTTCTGCTACTTTTGTTAACGTAAAAGAAGAAAGTCGCACGACACATTTATACTTAATGGTAGATGAGCGTAAACGATTAAGCGTATTGAAAAAAATGGCTAATCACATTTCTAGTGCTCTTGTGTTTGTTCAAAATGTAGGTGAATTGGCGATGGTTTATGAAAAATTGATGTATGAAGGGATTAAAGTAGCTGTTTTACACAGTGACATGCACCACATTGAACGCAAAAAAGCAATTGAACAATTAAAGAAAAAAGAAATCACCTATTTACTCACAACCGATGTAGCATCTCGCGGGATTGATGTTGATTCTTTAGAAATGGTGATACAATATAATATTCCACGAGAACAAGACATTTACATGCACCGCAGTGGTCGAACAGGGCGTATGGGAAATCAAGGTGTCGTATTGAGTCTAGTAAATGAATACACATTGAAAGATTTGAAAAGAATCGTTCCAAAATCAATTCAGTTGAGTGAAACACAATTGCAAAAAGGTCAGTTGAAATAAAGTGCTATAAAAAGTTTTATATGGTAATACGGGGTGACGGTATAATTCGTCGCCCCTAAAAAAATAAATATTTCAAAAAAAATCAGCGTTTTAATTACTTAAAGTAAGGAAAACTGAAAATGAATCAAATAAAAACCGCTATAAATCAACGTTTTTCAAAAAAACGAAAAATAATGAAAAAAAGTTAAAAAAAAGGTTGACGGTTTCAGGTGAGTTTGATATTATAACTAAGTCGTCAAGACGACATAGCCCTTTGAAAACTAAACAAAGTAAAGACAAACCAAATGTGTAGGGATTATTAAGTCAATTAATAACCAAACAAAACAATAAATCGGATGAAAATTCGAACAAGTCAGTAATTTAAATGAGCTTTAAAAACTCAAATTTTTAATGAGAGTTTGATCCTGGCTCAGGACAAACGCTGGCGGCGTGCCTAATACATGCAAGTCGAGCGGGGTTGTGAAGAGTGCTTGCACTTTTCACGCTTAGCGGCGGACGGGTGAGTAACACGTGGGTAACCTACCTGCAAGATGGGGATAACAGTCGGAAACGACTGCTAATACCGAATAGTCAACACATTCGCATGAACGTGTTGGGAAAGGCGGCGTAAGCTGTCGCTTGTAGATGGACCCGCGGCGTATTAGCTAGTTGGTGAGGTAACGGCTCACCAAGGCAATGATACGTAGCCGACCTGAGAGGGTGATCGGCCACATTGGGACTGAGACACGGCCCAAACTCCTACGGGAGGCAGCAGTAGGGAATCTTCGGCAATGGACGAAAGTCTGACCGAGCAACGCCGCGTGAGTGAAGAAGGTTTTCGGATCGTAAAACTCTGTTGTTAGAAAAGAACACCTCTTAGAGTAACTGCTAAGAGATTGACGGTATCTAACCAGAAAGCCACGGCTAACTACGTGCCAGCAGCCGCGGTAATACGTAGGTGGCAAGCGTTGTCCGGATTTATTGGGCGTAAAGCGAGAGCAGGCGGTTCCTTAAGTCTGATGTGAAAGCCCACGGCTCAACCGTGGAGGGTCATTGGAAACTGGGGAACTTGAGTGCAGAAGAGGAGAGTGGAATTCCATGTGTAGCGGTGGAATGCGTAGATATATGGAGGAACACCAGTGGCGAAGGCGACTCTCTGGTCTGTAACTGACGCTGAGTCTCGAAAGCGTGGGGAGCAAACAGGATTAGATACCCTGGTAGTCCACGCCGTAAACGATGAGTGCTAGGTGTTAGAGGGTTTCCACCCTTTAGTGCCGCAGCTAACGCATTAAGCACTCCGCCTGGGGAGTACGACCGCAAGGTTGAAACTCAAAGGAATTGACGGGGACCCGCACAAGCGGTGGAGCATGTGGTTTAATTCGAAGCAACGCGAAGAACCTTACCAAGTCTTGACATCCTTTGACCACTCTAGAGATAGAGCTTTCCCTTCGGGGACAAAGTGACAGGTGGTGCATGGTTGTCGTCAGCTCGTGTCGTGAGATGTTGGGTTAAGTCCCGCAACGAGCGCAACCCTTATTACTAGTTGCCAGCATTCAGTTGGGCACTCTAGTGAGACTGCCGGTGACAAACCGGAGGAAGGTGGGGATGACGTCAAATCATCATGCCCCTTATGACTTGGGCTACACACGTGCTACAATGGACGGTACAACGAGCAGCGAACTCGCGAGGGTAAGCGAATCTCTTAAAGCCGTTCTCAGTTCGGATTGTAGGCTGCAACTCGCCTACATGAAGCCGGAATCGCTAGTAATCGCAAATCAGCACGTTGCGGTGAATACGTTCCCGGGTCTTGTACACACCGCCCGTCACACCACGAGAGTTTGTAACACCCGAAGCCGGTGGGGTAACCAGTAATGGAGCTAGCCGTCTAAGGTGGGATAGATGATTGGGGTGAAGTCGTAACAAGGTAGCCGTATCGGAAGGTGCGGCTGGATCACCTCCTTTCTAAGGAAAAGAAGGAATGCACAAAGGAGTTTTTACATTGTTTAGTTTTGAGAGGGTTATCTAAGTGAAAAGATAAACCACTCAAAGAGTTGGGGGGATTAGCTCAGCTGGGAGAGCGCCTGCTTTGCACGCAGGAGGTCAGCGGTTCGATCCCGCTATTCTCCATGTACCTGAAAGGGTACAAACAGACCTTTGACAACTGAATACAATTAAGTAAAACAAACCAAAAATTTTACCGAGAAACAGAAATGTTTGAAAAAAGAGTTTTTTAATGAAAAACGAATCGCGTTTAAACTCATATTGATCATAGATTAGTATGGTAGGTTAAGTAAATAAGGGCGCACGGTGAATGCCTTGGCACTAAGAGCCGAAGAAGGACGGGACGAACACCGATATGCTTTGGGGAGCAGTAAGTACGCAATGATCCAGAGATTTCCGAATGGGGGAACCCACTACATGTAATGGTGTAGTATCCATGTGTGAATCAATAGCACATGAGAAGGTAGACGCAGGGAACTGAAACATCTCATTACCTGCAGGAAGAGAAAGAAAAATCGATTTCCTGAGTAGCGGCGAGCGAAACGGAAAGAGCCCAAACCAACGAGCATGCTTGTTGGGGTTGTAGGACTGCAACATGGGAGTTGAAAGGATAGAAGAACAACTTGGGAAAGTTGGCCAAAGAGAGTGAAAGCCTCGTAATCAAAATCTTGACAACCTCTAGCAGGATCCTGAGTACGGCGGGACACGAGAAATCCCGTCGGAATCCGCCAGGACCATCTGGCAAGGCTAAATACTCCTTAGTGACCGATAGTGAACAAGTACCGTGAGGGAAAGGTGAAAAGCACCCCGGGAGGGGAGTGAAAGAGAACCTGAAACCGTGTGCTTACAAGTAGTTAGAGCACGTTAATGTGTGATAGCGTACCTTTTGTAGAATGGACCGGCGAGTTACGATTGCGTGCGAGGTTAAGTTGAAGAGACGGAGCCGAAGCGAAAGCGAGTCTGAATAGGGCGAAATAGAGTACGTAGTCGTAGACCCGAAACCAAGTGACCTACCCATGAGCAGGTTGAAGGTGTGGTAAGACACACTGGAGGACCGAACCAGGGCACGTTGAAAAGTGCTTGGATGACTTGTGGGTAGCGGAGAAATTCCAATCGAACTTGGAGATAGCTGGTTCTCTCCGAAATAGCTTTAGGGCTAGCCTCGTTGTAAGAATATTGGAGGTAGAGCACTGTTTGGACTAGGGGCCCCTCTCGGGTTACCGAATTCAGATAAACTCCGAATGCCAAATATTTATAAACGGGAGTCAGACTGCGAGTGATAAGATCCGTAGTCGAAAGGGAAACAGCCCAGACCACCAGCTAAGGTCCCAAAGTATCAGTTAAGTGGAAAAGGATGTGGGGTTGCTTAAACAACTAGGATGTTGGCTTAGAAGCAGCCATCATTTAAAGAGTGCGTAATAGCTCACTAGTCGAGTGACCCTGCGCCGAAAATGTACCGGGGCTAAACTGAACACCGAAGCTGTGGATTTGCGTGAAGAGCGCAAGTGGTAGGAGAGCGTTCTAAGGGCGACGAAGCTACACCGTAAGGAGTGGTGGAGCGCTTAGAAGTGAGAATGCCGGTATGAGTAGCGAAAGACGGGTGAGAATCCCGTCCACCGAATAACTAAGGTTTCCTGGGGAAGGCTCGTCCTCCCAGGGTTAGTCGGGACCTAAGGCGAGGCCGATAGGCGTAGTCGATGGATAACAGGTTGATATTCCTGTACTTGTTCGAATCGTTTGAGCGATGGAGGGACACAGGAGGTTGAAAGAGGCAACTGCTGGAATAGTTGTACTAAATCACGAGTCTGATGAAGAGTCAAATGCTTTTCATCGATAAGGATGAGTGATGATGGGGTCGTGAAATATGAAGTAACGGCTATCTTATCAATCACACTGTCAAGAAAAGCTTCTAGCAAGAGACGAACAACCCGTACCGCAAACCGACACAGGTAGTTGAGGAGAGAATCCTAAGGTGAGCGAGCGAACTCTCGTTAAGGAACTCGGCAAAATGACCCCGTAACTTCGGGAGAAGGGGTGCTGACTTCAGGTCAGCCGCAGTGAATAGGCCCAAGCGACTGTTTATCAAAAACACAGGTCTCTGCAAAATCGAAAGATGACGTATAGGGGCTGACGCCTGCCCGGTGCTGGAAGGTTAAGAGGAGAGGTTAGCGCAAGCGAAGCTTTGAATTGAAGCCCCAGTAAACGGCGGCCGTAACTATAACGGTCCTAAGGTAGCGAAATTCCTTGTCGGGTAAGTTCCGACCCGCACGAAAGGCGTAACGATTTGGGCACTGTCTCAACGAGAGGCTCGGTGAAATTATAGTACCTGTGAAGATGCAGGTTACCCGCGACAGGACGGAAAGACCCCATGGAGCTTTACTGCAGTTTGATATTGAGTGTTTGTGTAACATGTACAGGATAGGTAGGAGCCTAGGAGAGCGGGACGCCAGTTTCGCAGGAGGCGCTGGTGGGATACTACCCTTGTTACATGGCCACTCTAACCCGCACCGGTTAACCCGGTGGGAGACAGTGTCAGACGGGCAGTTTGACTGGGGCGGTCGCCTCCTAAAATGTAACGGAGGCGCCCAAAGGTTCCCTCAGAATGGTTGGAAATCATTCGAAGAGTGTAAAGGCAGAAGGGAGCTTGACTGCGAGACCAACAAGTCGAGCAGGGACGAAAGTCGGGCTTAGTGATCCGGTGGTACCGTATGGAAGGGCCATCGCTCAACGGATAAAAGCTACCCTGGGGATAACAGGCTTATCTCCCCCAAGAGTTCACATCGACGGGGAGGTTTGGCACCTCGATGTCGGCTCATCGCATCCTGGGGCTGAAGTCGGTCCCAAGGGTTGGGCTGTTCGCCCATTAAAGCGGTACGCGAGCTGGGTTCAGAACGTCGTGAGACAGTTCGGTCCCTATCCGTCGCGGGCGTAGGAAATTTGAGAGGAGCTGTCCTTAGTACGAGAGGACCGGGATGGACACACCGCTGGTGTACCAGTTGTTCTGCCAAGAGCATCGCTGGGTAGCTATGTGTGGACGGGATAAACGCTGAAAGCATCTAAGCGTGAAGCCCCCCTCAAGATGAGATTTCCCATCTGTAAGAAGAGTAAGACCCCTGAGAGACGATCAGGTAGATAGGCTAGGAGTGGAAGTGTAGTGATATATGGAGCGGACTAGTACTAATCGGTCGAGGACTTATCCAAGAAACGTGAGAAAGTGAGTAGGTTTGGTTAATAATTGTATTCAGTGGTGAGAGGTTTGAAAGAACTTTTCGAAAAAGAATAAGTGTGGTAATGATGGAAAGAAGGACACACCTGTACCCATGTCGAACACAGCAGTTAAGCTTCTTATCGCCGATGGTAGTTGGAGGGAAACTTCCCGCAAGAGTAGGACGTTGCCACGCTTATAATAATCCGCTTTAGCTCAGTCGGTAGAGCGCATGACTGTTAATCATGATGTCGTAGGTTCAAGTCCTACAAGCGGAGTTGGAGAAGGAAATAGTATCCGGGAGAGTTGTCCGAGAGGCCGAAGGAGCACGATTGGAAATCGTGTAGGCGGATAAAACTGTCTCAAGGGTTCGAATCCCTTACTCTCCGTAATAAAGGCCCGTTGGTCAAGCGGTTAAGACACCGCCCTTTCACGGCGGTAACACGGGTTCGAATCCCGTACGGGTCATAGATAGTTGGAGGTTTAGCTCAGCTGGGAGAGCATCTGCCTTACAAGCAGAGGGTCAGCGGTTCGATCCCGTTAACCTCCATTGGTTCCGTGGTGTAGGGGTTAACATGTCTGCCTGTCACGCAGAAGATCGCGGGTTCGATTCCCGTCGGGACCGTTTGGTTCAGTAGCTCAGTTGGTAGAGCACTTGATTGAAGCTCAAGGTGTCGGCAGTTCGATTCTGTCCTGAACCATTTATAATAATTTGGGGAGATAGCGAAGAGGCTAAACGCGGCGGACTGTAAATCCGTTCCTTACGGTTCGAAGGTTCGAATCCTTCTCTCCCCATTAACTATCAAGGGGTATAGTTTAAAGGTAGAACTAAGGTCTCCAAAACCTTCAGTGTGGGTTCGATTCCTACTACCCCTGTATAGTAATATGGCGGTTGTGGCGAAGTGGTTAACGCCCCGGATTGTGGCTCCGGTATTCGCGGGTTCGATTCCCGTCAATCGCCTTTTTATTGGGGTATAGCCAAGCGGTAAGGCAACGGACTTTGACTCCGTCATTCGTTGGTTCGAATCCAGCTACCCCAGTTTTTTTATATGTGGCGGTATAGCCAAGTGGTAAGGCATGGGTCTGCAAAACCTTGATCACCGGTTCAAATCCGGTTACCGCCTTAATTGATATTATGCCGGCGTGGCGGAATTGGCAGACGCGCTGGACTCAAAATCCAGTGCCCTCGCGGGCGTGCCGGTTCGACCCCGGCCGCCGGTATCAGTTGACAAGGTTCTAACGACCTTGTCTTTTTTTTCGGTCTATATAGGGTTCTATGTCAAATGGTGTTGGTGACCAAAAATGGCTCTATGTCAAATAGGGTTGATAGCTCATAAAGATAGTAATTTAACGGATGTTCAGTCACTATCTTTTCGTTAAACCACAAAGTGAAGTACGGCTCGCCGAAATGTACATGATACACTCACTCGTTTTATTGTGGTTAAAAGTATACTTTACAAGAGATTTTTGTATTGTTGGCTAACTTAGTTCTATAAGTTACTGTTTTTCTCCTTTAATTGTAATGATGTTTCTGTTATACTAAACATGGGGAATTTCTCCTTATTATTTGTTGGTACTTTTAATTTAAGAGAAACTTGCCTTTTTGTTTACATGAAATTAGGGTTGGTGGCTTATGCCATCAGCCCTAAAAATTATACAGCCCGAATAATAGTGAAATGGTGAGAAAATTGTAGACGGAGTGTTACTGAAAAACAAAATTATAATAGCTGTTTTAGTTGTTTCTATTTTTAATGTGCTTTTTTGTTGATGTTATTGTGTTTTTTTGAAAATTCACCCTGTTACAATCGCTAAAAATCATTGACAAATTGCCGTTATATTAGTATAATTCGTTATGTTGCTTTAGGAGTGAAGAATATGAAATGGTCAATTAAACAAATTGAAGATAATAGTGGTCAGCCACTACAGTTTTCAGAAGTGGTTGATATCAAATCATCGCTACTGAAGCGAGAAACTGAAATATTAGATGTGTCACCTGTGAAGTTGAATGGGACGCTTTTATCGGATAAACAAAGCATTTTAGCGATGTTTACACTAGAAGCGATTGTAACTCTACCTTCTTCACGCACGCTAAATCCAGTGCCGTATCATATGAATGTTGACGTTAGCGAACGTTTTGCTCAAGAAATGTATGTTTCTTCTGTAATGAAGATGTATCCAGATGAAGTAGTAAGCTTGATTGAAGGATACCACATTGATTTGGAAGAATCCGTTATCGACAATATTTTGTTAAACTTACCATTGCAAGTGCTGTCTGATGAAGAATTGGCACAACAAGAGTTACCGCATGGTCAAGGATGGGCACTTTTAACGGAAGATGCTTTTCTACAACAAAAGCAAAAAGAGGCAGAGGAAACGATTGACCCACGATTTGCAGGGTTGAAAGCTCTACTCAATACTACCGATCAAGGTGAGTAATCGTGTTTCATCAAAGAATGATTAGAAGATATTGGGAGGTGTAAGAAACATGGCAGTACCAAAACGTAGAACATCAAAAGCTAGAAAAAACAAACGTCGTACACACTTCAAATTAGAAGTACCAGGCATGAGCGCATGTTCAGAGTGTGGCGAATTAAGAAAAAGCCATCACGTTTGCCCATCATGTGGTAAATATGACGGAAAAGAAGTTGTAGCAGTAGGCTAATGACATAAAGTCCTAACACGTTGGTGTTAGGGCTTTTTCGTTTTTATAGTGGTTCTATGTCAAAACATAGACGTTACAAGTGCTGCTTTGATGTATATAAAAATCGTGTTGGGATATGTGATTATCCCAACACGATTTTGTTAAATTGCCCATTCACCGTTTCTAAAGATGGCAACTCGTTCGCCGTCTTTTGTAATACCGTCAATGTTCATATGTTCTGAACCAATCATAAAATCAACGTGAGTTGTTGAGCGGTTTAACCCATTTGCTTCTAACTCTTCTTGGCTCATGTCTACACCACCAACAATGCTGTGGGCGTATGCTGAACCGATAGCTAAGTGATTAGATGCGTTTTCGTCAAATAACGTGTTAAAGAAAGTTAAGCCTGACATAGAAATTGGTGAGCGATGTGGTACTAATGCAACTTCACCTAAACCGCGTGCTCCTTCGTTTTCTTCAACTAGGCGTTTAATCGTTTCTTCACCTTTTTCAGCCGTTACATCAATAATTTGTCCGTCTTTAAATGTGAATTTCATACCTTCAATGACGACACCAGCATAACTTAATGGTTTTGTACTAGAGACGTAACCATCTGCACGACGGAAGTCTGGGGCAGTAAACACTTCTTCTGTTGGCATGTTTGCGATGAATTTTTCGCCTTGTGCATTTAGGCTACCTGCTGATTCCCAAACGTGATTTTTTGGCATTCCTAAAACAAGGTCTGTTCCGGGTGCTGTATAGTGCAATGCATCAAATTGTGCGGCATTTAAAATTTCAGCTTTTTCATTTAAACGTGCTTCATGTTCGTTCCATGATTGAATAGGATCCGCATCATAAACGCGGTTCATTTTGAAAATAGCATCCCACAATGCATCAACTTGTTCTTCGCTTGTTGATAAGTTAGGAAATACCATTGCTGCCCATTCTGGACTTGAAGCAGCGCCTAATGTCCAAGAAACTTTGTTTGCTTGAGTGGCTAAACGTTGTTCGTGTAATGCCGTTGACATTGCTTTCATGCTTGCTTGTAGACGATCTGGATTAACACCTGCAAACGCATCTGGGTTAGCTGAGCGTACAACTAAACGGCTTGCTTTTTTACTTAAGTGATATAGTGATTTATCGACAACGTGTTGTGGAACGTTTGTTAAACGTTCTTGATCAGCGTGTAATAATTTTTCGCGTGAAATTTTATCGTCTGTATATTCAACGATGACTTCACTAGCACCTTGTGCATAAGCTTCTTGTGTTAATAAACGCGCAAATGGTGCGTGGTCAACATCAATTGTTAAAACAACTGTATGTCCTTTTGATACATTTAACCCTTTGCTTATTAATAATGCTGCATATTTTTTTAAATTTTCTTCAAAGTTTGGTAATACCATATTTTTTCTCCTTATGATTTTTAATGTGATGCGTGATACATTTGATCGATGTTAGATACGAAATTTTCTAAACGTTCAATATCTTCTTCGTCGGCACTTAATTCAATCATGACACATTCACTACCACGTGTTGCACCCACTGCTTCAAAAAGCTTATCAAATAATTTAACGGCGCAGCAGTAGTTATCTCCATAATAGCGATCTCCTGATCCAAAAACACCAAAAATTTTGCCTGTTAATGTTTCGTCTGCCAATTCTTCATAAAAGTCTAAAATGTCATCTGGAACGGTATTGTCTCCGCATGAGTAGCTTCCGACAATACAAACGTCATATGATGAAAAATGACTTGCAGATGCTTGAATGCTATCTACCACATCAACCTCGTAGCCTAAATCTTCTAAATTTTCAGCGACAATGTCGGCACATTCTTCTGTGCTTCCCGTTAAACTGGCGTACACAATTAAGGCTGAAGGCATAAAATCCCTCCTTCTTGTTAAAGTAGTAACAGTATACCATAAAAACTTAAAAATAGGACGGAAGACCGATGATTTTCTTTTATGCGTTGAGTATACTAAACCTATCATATGACAAAGAAAGGAGTTGTTCTATGGAGTTGATGTTATTAACGGTGGCATTTATCGGAATCGTCATTGTTTTATTGACGAAATACGTGTGGCAAGGTAGTGTGCTAACGGTAGCTTCATTTTTAATTTACTTTTTTATTGAAGCTAGTGGATCGTGGGAATATTTTTTAGTGTTGCTCGTTGGGCTGATGCTATTAATATTAGAACTGTTCTTACCAAGTTTTGGTGCGGTTGGTATTATTGGGATTGCAATGACACTTTTAGGTATTCATATGACGAGTGACAATCCTACATTGACGTTGCTGAATGCCAGTTATGCTTTATGTATTGCGCTAGGTGTAGCCGTATTTTTATGGAAAATGGGCTGTCGCTTTCAACTGGGGCGTGGTTTAGTTTTAAATCAAAGTTTAACGAGTGACAAAGGGTTTCAATCGTTTCAACAAGATTACGCACAATATTTGAATACGGTAGGTGTGACGATGACGAGTTTACGGCCTGTAGGTCGAGCGCGTTTTGGTGATGAAGAGTTAGAGGTGTTATCATCGGGCAAAATGATTGAGTCACATAAAGATGTTGTTGTATATAAAGTAGAAGGTAGTAAATTATTTGTTCGAGAAATACAAAAATAGGAGGATAAATGTATGGAACTTCAAAATGTTTTACCGGTAGTTGTTATTTTAGCACTGTTACTTGTCGTTGTTTCAATTTTCTTATCATTTGTACCATTAGGGTTATGGATAACGGCTCATTTTTCAGGTGTAAAAGTGAGTGTGATGACTTTATTTGGTATGCGTTTGCGTCGTGTTTCACCAGCACGTATTATCAATCCGTTAATTAAAGCAACTAAAGCTGGTTTATCTTTAAAAATTGATGAATTGGAAGCTCACTACTTAGCGGGTGGTGATGTGAATATGGTTATTGATGCATTGATTGCAGCACAACGTGCCAACATTGATTTGGAATTTAAACAAGCGACCGCAATTGATTTAGCAGGACGTAACGTATTTGAAGCGGTACAGGTCAGTGTTAACCCTAAAGTTATTGAAACACCTGTTATTGCCGGTGTGGCAATGAATGGTATTGAAGTGCGTGCAAAAGCTAAAGTAACGGTACGTGCCAATATTGAACGTTTAGTGGGTGGTGCTGGAGAAGAAACCATTATTGCCCGTGTCGGTGAAGGGATTGTTACAACGGTTGGTTCTGCAAATCATCACTCTGTTGTTTTGGAAAATCCGGATTCTATTTCTCAAACCATTTTAAGAAAAGGATTGGACTCTGGAACAGCTTTTGAAATTTTATCCATTGATATTGCGGACGTGGATGTTGGTCGAAATATTGGTGCAAAATTACAAGCGGAACAAGCAGAAGCTGATAAAAAAATTGCTCAAGCAAAAGCGGAAGAACGTCGTTCATTGGCTGTTGCTCAAGAACAAGAAATGTTGGCTGAAGTACAACGTATGAAAGCAAAAGTAGTTGAAGCAGAATCTCAAATTCCATTAGCGTTAGCACAAGCGTTGCGTGAAGGCAAATTAGGCGTTATGGATTATTACAAAATGAATAATGTGATTGCAGATACGAATATGCGTGAAGCAATTGCTGGAGATGAGCAAGTGACTTCTGAAATTATGCAATAGTTTAGACTCTAGGAGGTGGTAATATGTCTTTTAACGAGATTCTCGTTGTCTTTTTCATGATTTGTTTTATCATTGATCGCATAGATAAAAAAGAAAGAGCACAGAAAAATAAAACGAATCTTTTTGAAACAGAAAAAAGAGTCAGTAATCTTAATAAAACATTAGGGTTGAAAAATTTTATATTTCATGCAACCCCCATTGTGAATACGTCTATATTACCTACCACACCTGAAACAGACTTGGACGATGATTGGGACGATGATTGGGATGACGAAGAGTATGATGAAGAGTACGACGAAGAGTACGACGAAGAATACGATGAAGAGTACGACGAAGAGTACGATGCAGAATATGATGAAGAATACGATGAGGAATACATTGGAGATGTAGAAAGTGATGAAACGGCACTATCGGTAGAGATGAGTAACTCTGAAAGTTATGAAACGTCTTCAAATGTACCGATGAGTATGGTGGTGGACGAAGACGAGTTGTTTACGGATAGTCAGTGGGAAGAAATGACTAAAGAAGAATCACCGTCTAAAATCATCAAAACAAAACGTCTTTCTATTCGTAAAAAAAGAAGCGCTTTACAAAAAGCTTTTATTTACAGTGAAGTGTTTGGAAAACCAAAAGGGTTGTAACGTTATTACAAGACACGTTTAAATGTTGTCAAGTACATGTGCCTTTACAGGTGATGCGTATCTTTTTAAATCAATAAAGTTTTGGGCGCTGGAAAAATTCTAGCGTCCATGTTTTATGTTTAAATAACAAACGAATTGAATTATATTTTTTAGGTGATTTTGGTTTTCGAGTAGTCAATAAAAAATTTTTTGATTTGTCACTTTCGTGTCACTTTTGTCATCTATACTAAAAGTAACAAAAGGAATGGAGGGAATATTATGGCGATTTTAGAAGTGAGTCATTTATCAAAAGTATATGGACAAGGAGAAAATCAAGTGGTTGCGCTTGATGATGTCAGTTTAACCATTGAACAAGGAGAATTTGTAGCAATTGTTGGAGCGAGTGGTTCGGGTAAATCTACTTTGTTGCATTTGTTAGGTGGTGTAGACTATCCAACGAGCGGAAAAGTATTGGTTAATGGGACAGATATTTTCAATTTAAAATCGGATACGTTATCCATATTTCGCCGCCGTGAAATTGGTTTAGTGTACCAGTTTTATAATTTAATTCCCGTATTAAATGTTGTTGATAATATTACATTACCTGTAGATTTGGATAGTCAAAAAGTCGATAAATCCTATTTGAATGAATTATTACACACATTAGGCTTAACCAATAGACAGCACCATCTACCACATCAACTATCAGGAGGACAACAGCAGCGTGTGTCTATTGGACGTGCCTTAATGCCTCGTCCGACCATTTTATTAGCTGACGAGCCGACTGGTAACTTGGATACCACTAATTCAAATGAAACGTTGCAGTTGTTGAAATTGGCTAATGAAAAATATAAACAAACGTTAGTGGTGATTACTCACGATATGAATATTGCATTGCAAGCTAATCGTGTGATCACATTGCAAGATGGGCGAATTGTGAAAGATGAGGTGATTCGTGTATGAGCGTGTTAACAAAATTAACGGTTGCACAAATTAAAGAAAATAAAAAGCGGACTGCATTAACGACTATATCCATTGCTGGTATTGTGTCGTTATTAACTGCCATGGCGTTATTTTTATCTAGTGCATGGGTAGTGATGCATGATGCGATTATTGATAATTCGGGAGATTGGCATTTTCGAACAGGAATTGTAAAAAAGGCAGATATTGAGCAACTGAATTTGGCTAATTTCATTGATAAAAAATCAGAAACATTAGCGGTCGATACGTTATCAAGTGATATTTTGCCAAAAGGACGTGCAGTTTTCGGCAAAACGTATACACGTTCAATGTCGTCAATAGGATTGACTCGATATGATAGAAAAAATGCTGTGAAGCAAAAAGAAATATTAATTTCCGCAGCACTACAAAAAGAAAATTTAGTTGGACAAACGGTGACATTTACCAATTCTAAAGGACAATCATTGGCCTATTTTGTTAAAGGGCTTGTATATTTAGATGATAATGCAGGTGTTGATTATGTCGGTGTCGATGAAAATTACGATAGTGATGAAGCTATTGTTTTTGGTAAAGTCACAAATTTTGATCAATATTTTGAACGATTTAATACGTTTAGCAAATCATCGGGTATTTCCATTGCTAAACATAATCAACAATTATTAGCACTTTATTTAGTAACTAGTAATGAAGTTTTAAATAATTTACTCAGTGGGGTTGTTCCAGTTATTTTCATCTTAGTGCTCGTTATTTCAGTTGTCGTGATTAGTTCATCATTCATGTTATCGCTTAATGAACGACTTAAACAACTTGGGGCATTATCTAGTGTGGGTGTCACACGTGGACAATTGGTTAAAATGATGTTAGCTGAAAGTGCCATTATCGGAAGTATCGGGATTGTCATTGGGTTAATTGTCGGCTTTATCGGAACGTCTATTGCACTTGTTTATTTTGATCAGTACGCTCAAGTGGTGTTTAAATCTAGTGGTTTAGAATCCAAATTTTCACTCGTTATTTATTGGCCATTAATTGTTGCGGTTATTTTATTATCGATTATTGTCATTGCGGTGTCTGCAATTATACCGGCTTTAAAATCGGCAAAACGTTCGCCAATTGAAAATATTAAGCAAGTGCCATTTAAAAAATTGATGCAATTGAAAAAACGTCGTCAAAATAGTCGAAGAAATGTGTTGGCACGTATATTTAAACAACCTGCTTATTTAGCGTATCGCTATAAAAAGAATAATAGCAGTCGTGCCAGAACGGTATTTTTCGTATTAACCACGAGTTTGTTGACGTTCAACGTTATTTCTAATTTAGTCATTCAATTAACGGATACGGTTGAGCAAGTTGCTCAAGGTGGGTCAAAAAATAGCCGTCACACTAAAGGGGATATTTCGTTATATATGCCATTCGAACGGACTGCAACACAATCAAGTGAAGAGCATGCGCAACAATTATTTAATAAAGTCAAAACATTGAATGGAGTTGAAAGCGTACAATTTGTTAGAAGTGGGTCAATCGTGACAACACAACCCGATATTCTTGATTATGTACACAAAATCCGTAAAGTTCAATTTAGTGGAGAGATTGATCAGTCCTCAACTGAGCATATGTCAATAATTTCTTTAGATGAAACTTCAGAACGTGAATTTTTACAAGCGATTGATGTTACACCAGAACAATTTCAACAATCAGGTGTTATTGTAACAACGGATTTTGTGCGTAATAAAAAAATATCGGCTATTCCAACGGATACATTGAAAGGTAAATCGCTACCTTATATGACGTTTACAAATGATCATCAATTAGACAAGACATCAGAAAAATCAATTCATATTTTAAGAAATGTTGAAGCGGATAAATTATCTGTTGGGGTATCGAATCTTGCAGAATTAATTGTATCAAAAGAAATGTATTATCGTATTGATTCTAAAGCTGATTATACAATAATGTTAAAAGTTGATAAAAATAAAGCTGATGAGATTGCCAAAATATTGAAGGAATTGGCCAACGACGGCGATTACGGTAATTTTTATGTCAATAACATTCAAGAGAATTTGAAAGTGATGCGAGCCGTTTTAGGTATGATGGGTATCATTGTCTATGGATTTTTAAGTTTAATTTCGTTAGTTTGTTTAACGACTTTCTACAACACCATTTCATCCTCTGCACGGTTACGTCGTCGTGAATTTGCGATGTTGCAATCTATTGGAATGACAAGAGGGCAATTACGAATCATGTTATCGATTGAAAATATGACAGCAGGTATTTTATCCATTATATTTGCTTCCATCGGTGCGTATGCGCTGACCATTTTGGCTAATATTCAAGGTAGTAGTGGTGTTCAAGAAATTATTGCAAACATGAAATACCCGATATTACCAACCATCATTAGTTCATGTGTGTTATTGGTTATTCTATTGTTGTTTAATGTATCGACACAACGTAGTGTATTGAAACGCTCATTAGTAGAAGACATTAAAAACGAAACGTTGTAGTATTTCGTAATTTGCATTATCGATACATTGTGAATAGTGAAAAAGAGCAATCTGTGTGAACGGATTGCTCTTTTGTATGGTTATTGTTGTGGTATGGTGAGTTCAAATTGTACGCCATTTGATACGTTTTTGGCACTTAATTTACCACTATGTTGGTTTAAAATATCGTGCGATAAAGCCAATCCGATACCAATACTTGTTGTTTTGGCATTTTTTCCTTTGTAGAAGCGTTGGAAAATATAAGGTAAATCATCTTTATCAATTGGCTGACCTTCATTTTGAATAAAAATTGACGTATAGAAAATATTTGATGTAATTGTAATGGTTATTTGACTATTTTCACAGGCGTGATCAATACCGTTTTTGATAATATTTGCCATTGCTTCATATAGGTAAAAACGGTCCACTTTAATGACGGTATCTAAATCACCTATAATCTGTAATGTTAATCCTTTTTCTTTTAAAAGCACTTGAAATTCGGTTTGTAATTGTTTGATGAGTACCCCGATTTTGACGTTTTCTTTTTTAAACGTAATGGCATGCGCATCTAGTCGAGTCATTAATAAAATGGCTTGAATTAGCGTATTAATCCGTTCAAGTTGTGGTTCTAATGGTAAGAGTGTATCGTCGGTACGCTTTTCGATAGGAAGCGCTAATATAGAATCGACAACCACCCACAACGCCGTTAATGGCGTTTTTAATTGATGTGAGATATTGGCGATATTGGCATCTAAATAATCTTTGTGTTTTGTTGATAGGCGGTATTGTGTATGTAAAGACGTTGCAGTTTGGTATAGCGAATGTTGTAATTGAGAGAGTATCCCCTCGTTAGATTGACGAATATCAATCGGTTCAACATCACTATTTAAATTAAGCACATAGTTATTAAGTGTGTTGAGTTGATTAAAAAATCGTTTGAAATAGAGTGTCATAATGGCAAATGCAACAACTGTGACGATGAGCCATATACTCAAAATGAATAAAAGATGCACGTGGTATTGCGAAGTATCCATTTTTTGTGCAAATGACTGTTCAAGTAATGTTGCCACTTCACCACGTAACGCATCTGGGAAAATGCCTTCTGTTAAATAGGGCGTCAAATCGGCGTGATGTTTATTTAAGACGTACAAATGTACGCTGTGATGATTTAGTTGATGTTGAAGAAACGCTAAAATGGTGTGATAGCCAACTAAAAGCGTCATGAGTAAACCGGTTGACAATCCGATTAGCCATCTTAAGCCGACTTTTGCTTGTGGATTTTTATAAATATCACGCATGATTGTCTCCTTTCATACGATAACCAAGGCCACGAATGGTTTCAATGAGCGGTGAGTCTTTTTCGATTTTTTTACGCAAACGTTTCAGTGTCACCGTCAGCGTATTGTCGTTTACAAAATCACCACCATTATCCCACATGTACGTTAGTAGTTGCTCACGTGTGAGTGTTTGAGAGCGATTGGCAAATAAATAGAAAAACAAACGGTTTTCGGTAGCGCTTAATGAGATGTCTTGATTGTCCATTTTAATGATACGGTCTTGTTCATTGACGTGCAGATGATAATATTGTGTCCATTGCACCTCGTTGAGTGAATAGCGTGTAATAATCCCTTGAATGCGCGCCAATAAAATGGGTAAACGAAACGGTTTGGTAATGTAGTCTTCTACGCCATTATGTAACGTTTCAATAATGGCTTTTTCATCATCGACCGCTGTTAAAAATATAATTTTAATGGTGTGTGGTAACGTTTGATAAAAATCTAGAGCGTTACCGTCGGGTAACATCATATCGAGTAGCGCGATGTTAATTGGGTGTTTATGTAACATGTCATGTGCTTGTTTTAACGTTGATGCATGCCATACATTTAAATTGTGTTGTTTTAAAAATGTAACGGTTGCATTGGCAATGGTGAAATCGTCTTCAACTAATAGTATATTTATCATAAAATACCACCTTTTTTGGATAATGCCATTATAAAATGGCACCTTTAGTCTGTCAAAAGTTACCTATGTATTATATAATGAATTATGGAGGTAAGGCATGTTAGATTTCGAAAAAAAACAATTTGAAGAATGGCAAAATGCACATGAATTTGAAAAAATTGTGCATTATGTTGATTTATTGAAAGAACCGTCTTACGAGCATTTAGGGCAAAAAGCTGCCGCATTAAATAATTTGCGTCGATACTACGAAGCTAAAGAATTATTAGAATCAATTTTTGAACAAGGTCAAAATGATGCGATGTGGTATTACCGTTACGGCTATTTACAAATGCAGTTTGAGGAGTTTTCACGTGCAGAAACCATGCTGAAAAAATCGGTAGAACTTGATCGACAAAACGGAAATGCGTGGTATTTGCTGAGCGTGTTGTATGAATATTTTTTGCATGAACACGATTTAGCACAAATGGCGCATCAAAAAGCAATTGAACATCAAGTGAACATTGATTATTTAGACGATGATACGTTTAAAGTAAATCAACAATTTAATAAACAGTATCGATTTATCCATCAATTAATGATTGAAGATGAAGCGTTGAAAAAAAACGTGTTAGAAGCGTTTTTCCAAATGATTTATCTCTTTGAACAACACGTCAATGATTACGCACAATTACCAACTGTTTTACAAGCGTTTAGTCATACCATTAAGCAACTATTTGCCAATCACAATCGTCGATTAAATGAGCCGGTGCGCCAAGCGTTAGAGGACGATATTTTGTATATTTTAGATTGGTTTGGTGTAAATTATCAGTTAGCAGAAACCTTATGTGCATTATTTCGGTTTGAATCGTTTAAACAACAGCCGTTTCACATTAAAGCAGAGCATTTAATGTATTTGTTGGATACAACCGATCAACAATTTGAACGAAAAGTTGTGACGCTATTTGAACAATTAAGCGAAGAAGAAAAGACAATTGATTATTATTTGTTGGCCATTGAAATTTATTTAGATGAAGATAACGTTGAAATGGGGCGTCAATTGTTACAAGAATCGCATGATTTAGGTCAAGAAAACGATTTTTGGTGGCAAATGTATGGTTACTTGTTAATGTTAGAAGGCAATCACTTACAAGCGTTGGACGCCTTTGAAAAATCGGTGGCACTCAATGAAGAAAACGCTGAAAGTTGGATGGGTATTGAACAATTGTATATCGACTTTTTTGATGATTTATCGCGTGCAAATTTTGCTCGAGAAAAATGGGAAAGGTTAATAGACGAAGAAGACGGTTTTTAATGAAGGGGAACACATGAATCAAAATGAATTGAAAAAAAGAGTAGGTATTGCAGCAACTGACTATATTCAAAATGGGATGATTGTCGGCTTAGGAACAGGTTCAACAGTGTACTATTTTGTGGAAGAACTTGGTAAACGTGTCCAAAATGGGTTGTCCATTATTGGTGTTACAACTTCTCTGGCAACAAAACAACAAGCTGAACAATTAGGCATTCCGTTAAAAAGTTTGGATGACGTCAATAGTATTGATCTTGTTGTAGATGGAGCAGATGAAATTGATCCTCAATTAAACGGGATTAAAGGTGGTGGCGGGGCACTACTTTTTGAAAAATTAGTGGCTACACAATCAAAAGAAGTGATATGGATTGTCGATGAAAGTAAAATGGTCGACTGTCTTGGTGCGTTTCCATTACCCGTAGAAGTGGTTCAATATGGCCATACGCATTTATTACGCTATTTTGAAGAAAAAGGGTATCATCCGGTATTGCGTATGCGTGATGAAAAGGTATTTGTGACGGACGATGGGAACTTTATTATCGATTTGCACTTGAAACGTATTGACGACGCGGTGCAATTACAAAAAGAATTGAATGATTTGGTTGGTGTTGTAGAGCACGGACTATTTTTAAATCAAACGCGACGTGTTTTAGTCGGAAAACAAAATACAGTAGAGGTGATTGAACATGTTTAGAATGGTAGATCTTATTGAAAAGAAACGTGATGGGTTAGCGTTAAGTGAATCAGAAATTAAATGGATGATTTCTGGTGTAACAACGGGGAGTATTCCCGACTATCAAATGAGTGCCATGTTAATGGCGATTTTGTTTCAAGGGATGACGCATGAAGAGTTAGGTGTGATGACGTTAGCCATGGCAGCATCGGGTGATCAATTTGATTTAAGTGCTATTGACGGTATTAAAGTCGATAAACATTCAACTGGTGGTGTTGGCGATACGACAACATTAGTTTTGGCTCCACTCGTAGCGAGTTTAGGCATACCTGTTGCTAAAATGAGTGGTCGTGGGTTAGGGCATACTGGTGGAACGATTGATAAATTAGAAGCGATTCCTGGATTTCACATTGAAGTGGAACAAGACGAATTTATTGATTTAGTCAATCAAAATAAAGTGGCTGTCGTTGGTCAAAGTGGTAATTTAACACCAGCCGATAAAAAGTTATACGCGTTACGTGATGTAACGGGGACGGTACAATCCATTCCGTTAATTGCAAGTTCCATTATGAGTAAAAAAATTGCTTCGGGTGCTGATGCTATCGTATTAGATGTTAAAACAGGTGCAGGTGCCTTTATGAAAACGGTTGAAGAGGCTAAACAATTGGCACAAGAAATGGTTGCCATTGGGAATCAAGTTGGTCGTTCAACAATGGCGGTTATTTCGGATATGTCTCAACCGTTAGGCGTTGCCGTTGGGAATGCAAATGAAGTGATTGAAGCCATTGAAACGCTTAAAGGCAAAGGGCCAAAAGATTTAGAAGATTTATGTTTAGAATTAGGCGCACAAATGGTCTATTTAGCGAAAAAAGCAACATCGATTGATGAAGCGAAAGCATTGCTAAAAGAAAATATCGCTAATGGGAAAGCGTTGGATGTGTTGCGTACATTTATTGCCGCACAAGGCGGAGATGCACGTGTTGTGGATGATTATAGTTTATTGCCACAAGCTAAATACGATATTCCGGTTTTTGCTAGCCAAGCGGGTGTGGTTCAAAATATTGTGGCAGATGATATTGGTGTTGCGGCAATGTTATTAGGTGCTGGACGTGCGACTAAAGAAGATACGATTGATTTAGCTGTTGGATTATCCGTATTGAAAAAAGTGGGCGATACGGTATCTGTGGACGAACCGATTGTAATGATTCATAGTAATCGTCAAGACGTCAGTGATGCTATTGCTAAAATTCAACAAGCGTATACGATCGGTGAAACGGCAGATGTGCCTGTATTGATTTATGATGTGGTACATTAATTTATGATGCAAAAAACTCAACAAAAAATTGGTATTTTAGGTGGTAGTTTTAACCCTATTCATATGGCGCATTTAAGAAATGCACAAAGTGTGTTAGATCAGTTAGGGTTAGATAAAATTATTGTGTTACCGAGCGGGACACCACCGTATCAAACAACGAAAAAATTAGTGGATACGTCACACCGTTTAGAAATGGTACGTTTGGCAATAAGTGATAATCCAAAATTTGAAGTGAATACGATAGAAATGGATACACCAGGTGTGCATTATACGTTTGACACGATTCAATCGTTAAAACAGCACTATCAAAATGCAAAATTTTATTTTATTATTGGCGGCGATATGATTGATGCGTTGCATACATGGTACCGTATCGATGAATTAATTCAGGAAGTGACTTTTGTCGGTATTGATCGAATGCATTCTAAAAATGAATCGAGTGTACCGTTTATACCGCTACATTTGCCGTTACTGGATATTAGTTCATCAATGATTAGACAAATGGTGCAAAATCAACAAAGTATTCGGTATTTAGTGCCGAATGCGGTGATGCAATATATTGAAAAGGAGAGATTGTATGTTGACGAATACACTACGTCATAAAATTGTCAGCACATTACAAGGTGAGCTCTCTTCAAAGCGTTATGTGCATGTATTGCGTGTTGAAGAAAAAGCCATTACTTTAGCAAAGCAGTACGGTGTTGATGTTGCACAATGTCAATTGGCGGCGCTATTACACGACCTCACAAAAGAGTGGACGATGGAGCAGTACAAAGAGGCTGTCGAAAAATATCAGTTAGATGGGGCGATGTTGTCGTACGGTAGCGAAATTTTGCATGGTCCGGTTGCCGCGTGTGTATGTGGTGAGTGGTTTGGTGTAACGGACGATGTCGTGTGTGAAGCGATTGCGTACCATACGATTGGAAAAGAAGACATGAGCGATGTTGCCAAAGTGTTATTCGTTGCGGATTACATTGAAGATGGTCGTACGTTTGAAGGTGTAGATGAAGCACGACGTTTGGCCAATGAGAATTTAGATGAAGCGATTGCGTATAAATTGCAACAGACATTGGCGTATTTAGCAAATAAAGGTTTACGTATTTATCCCGACACTGTTTTAGCGTATAATGCGTGGGTAAATAAAATTAAGGAGAGATGATTTGAAAACAAGTGAAGAAATTTTAGAAGTTGTGGTTAAGGCGGCAGATGACAAAATTGCAGAAGAGATGGTGGCACTAGATGTTCGTGGGTTGACCGGAATTAGTGACTTTTTCGTGATTATGCAAGGACGTAACGAAAAGCATGTGCAAGCGATTGTTGATGCTGTGGATGAAGCGGCGCATAAAAATCAAATTGTTGTGAAAAGTATTGAAGGTAAGGATACAGGGACATGGACGTTGTTAGATTTAAATGACGTCATTGTACATGTGTTTTACCCGAGCGAACGTGTACATTACAACTTAGAAAAATTATGGAGTGATGCGCCGTTATACGATATTAGTGCGTGGGTTAATCAATAATGAGTTATGCAGCATTTGCGAAAACCTATGACGATTTAATGGATCAATCGCTCTATGACGAATGGGCGAATTATGTATACAAACGTGTTCCAAAAAACAGTTCGATTTTTGAATTGGCGTGTGGAACAGGAGAATTAGCCGTTCGTTTAGCAAAAAATTATATCTATCAAGGTTCGGATTTATCTGAAAATATGCTATCATTGGCACAACAAAAAGCACCGTCTCTTTCGTTTTTACAAATGGATATGCAAGCGTTTCATTTGGATACGACAGTAGATGCGATTGTTTGTTTTGCAGATTCTTTATGTTACTTGGACGATTTAGAGTCTGTAAAAGCAACGTTTCAAAATGTTTTTCAATCATTAAAGCCTAACGGAAAATTTCTGTTTGATATGCATTCGATTTATCAAATTGATGATGTGTATGTTGACTATCAATTTCATTACGTTGATGATGAGACGCTATTTATTTGGGACAGTTTTCCAGGGGATGAGCAGTATAGTGTAATTCATGAAATTAGTTGTGTGAATCGATTGAGTAATGGTTTGTATGAACGATATGATGAACAACATTTTGAAAGAACCTATCCATTAGACGACATTGTTTTAGCGTTACAAGAAATTGGTTTTTGTGATATTGAAGTGACGGCTGATTTTACAGATTCTTCAGTAAAAAGTGATAGTAGACGTTGGTTTTTTGCAGCAGTTAAACGTGAAAAAGGTTAATTTACAGTAAAGAATATAAAAATAATAAGTTTTGCGAATGTGTTTAGGTTCGCTTGGACTGTTGATAATGTAAAGTGTCAACGGTCTTTTTTGCTATAATATTTTAACGCGATATCAACAGGATTGATGCCGTAATGAAATTAGGATTGCGATATTCCTAAAAATGATAAAACGCTTTTTTAATCGACAAAAGCACCATCTAAACATTCTTTATGGTATAATAAAACGTATATTGTAAGGAGAGTGAATTTGTGGATTTTTTTAATGAAATACTAGGGTTATTTATTGTGCCAGTAGCGTTTATTGTTTTAACGTTAGTGAAACTATTGTTTAAAAAAATAAGTGTTTATTTATGTATGGCGCCTATTGCCACATATGCGATTCATTATATTTTTGAACAATTATTTGCCTATTCACCCTTATCTTATTTAGGTTTAATATTGAGCTTATTAGGTGTATTCATGTTGTTTTATAATTTTAAACGCAATATGGCCTATACCTTTATACAGTTTTGGAAAAGATTATTGATTTTATATGCTAAAGTTGCCTTGCTCATATGGTTTTTAATTAGCGTGTATCAAGTGATTCATTATATTATTGTGTAAAAAAATTAGGAGATTGGAATGGAAAATCAAGAAAAGACAACCCCCGTTTTTGTACAAAAGTATCGTAAAATTATTCAACTTGCTGCTACAGCAGGTATTGTTTTAACGTTTTTAATTGCTTATTGGGTAGCCACAGGCACTTATTTTAAACCGGTTGAAGAAGGTGGTATGTTTACCATTCATTTGAAACAACTTGGTGTGTTTGGTCCTATTGTATTTACTTTGATTCAAATTATACAAGTTGTTATTCCGGTTATCCCCGGAGGCATTGTTTCGTTATCTGGACAAGTCGTGTTCGGTTACTTATGGGGATTTATTTATAATTATGTAGGTATCACTATTGGTTCGATTATTGCTTTTTTCTTGGCAAGAGCGTATGGCGAATTTTTTGTAAAATGTTTTGTGAGTGATGAAACGTATGATAAATATTTAGGATGGACGAAAAATGAAAAACGTTTTTCATGGATTTTAGGTATTTTGTTTTTCTTACCCGCTGCACCAGATGATATTTTGTGTATGATTGCAGGATTGACGACGCTTTCATTTAAAAAATTTATGTTGATTTTTATACCGACAAAAGCAATCTCTACATTTGCGTTTACGGTATTGATGCAAAAAGCTTTAGAATACATTTTAGATGTTGTATGGCCGTATATTTATACAACGATATGGCCAGTAGTTGTGACAAATATGTTATGGGTGATTCTTGGGGTGTGTTTTATAGCCATCGTCACTTATTATGTAATTAAAAAAAGAAAGTAAAACAGTATGACAAAGAAAAATATTATTAATATGTTGTCTAGTGCAACAAGTGTAAAGGGACAAGGTGTCGGTTCTGCTTACTTGGAACAAGTAAAGTTAGTCAGTGAAGGGCTAAGTGACAATTATGAAGTGGTCATTAATAAACCAATCATTGCAGATATTACGCATTTTCATACCATTGATTTTAAATTTTTCTTAGGAAAAGACTTTGTTTCTAAACAAGGTAAATCAGTCGGGTATGTACACATGTTGCCAGAAACCGTTGAAAAAAGTTTGCAATTACCATTTCCTATTAAATCCATCTTTTTTAAATATTTAATTCAATTTTATAAACGTATGGATTATTTGGTAACGGTCAATCCATATTTTATTGGCGAACTGGAAAAGTATGGTATTGAACGCGATAAAGTGACGTATATTCCAAATTTTGTGTCAAGCGATCAATTTCATCCATTAGGACACGACATCGTTGAACAAACAAAAATCAAATACGGCATTCCAACGGATCGATTTATTGTATTATCAGCTGGTCAATTGCAACGACGTAAAGGTATTTTTGATGTCGTAGAAATGGCAAAATTATTACCCGATGTTCATTTTGTTTGGGCGGGTGGATTTTCGTTTGGTAAAATATCTGACGGCTATAAAGAAATTGAAAAAATTGTGGAGAATCCACCACAAAATATGACTTTTTTAGGCATTGTAGAACGTGAAGAAATGAACGCGATTTATAATATGGCAGATGTGATGATGTTAGCATCATTTGAAGAGTTATTCCCAATGACCATTTTAGAAGCCATGTGTGTGAATAAGCCAATTTTATTACGGGATCTAGATATTTATCCGGATATTTTATTTGATTTTTATGAAAAAGCCAATTCAATTGATGAGTTTGTTTCAGTGATTCAATCTTTACAAACGGATACGCAACGCTATGAAAAAGCGGTTGAAGCCTCTAAAAAAGGAAATGTCTTTTATTCAAAAGAAAATGTTTTAGAAATGTGGCAACAATTTTATGATATGGTGTTAAATAGTTAATGATAATGGTATACTAATCACTATAGAGTAGGTGTAGTATGAAGAAAAAACAACGAAGTTCTAAAACTGTTTTGATATTGATGATGATTCTTTTCACGATTTTAACGGTGAATGCATTTGTTGATCGTGTCACATATGTTGATTATCAAAAAACAGAAAAATCAAATAATGATCATAAAGATAAACCAAAAGTGGAAACCGGAGAAAATAAACCGGGACGATAGGAGGAAACATGTCTTTTCAAAAACAAGTGACCATTTTAGGTCGTCAAAAAACATACACAATTAGCCCAAAATGTAAACGATATACGTTACGTGACAATGGGTTTGAAGAAACAAAAACAGGGAATTTTCAATTTGTTCGTTCACTTGATGTAGTTGGTGGTGCTAAAAAACATTTGCAACTGAAAGTGACGATATCAAAAAATATGGATAGCTTGAAAATATCAACAACAAATCAGTCTGGATTAAGCACTGTTGACTTATACAAGATGAAAAATAATGAAATGATAATTGAAAAATTTGAGTTTATTTTAGATGGGCTTGTAGACCGTGATGTGTTAATCGAATTAAATTAATCGACAAAGCATTCATGTTTGATGAATGCTTTTTCTGTATTGGAGGGAGTTATGGCAACAAAGCATGAAACAATTATTCAATATATTGATAGCTTAATGCCCGGCGAAAAAGTGTCTGTACGTTCCATCGCAAAAAATATGAAAATGAGTGAAGGTACCGCCTATCGTGCCATAAAAGAAGCACAAAGTCTGGGATTAGTGTCAACGATTGAGCGCGTTGGGACGGTACGGATTGAAAAAAAAGCAAAACGTCATTTTGAATCGTTGACATTTCAAGCAGTTGAATCGATTATTGACGGGAAAGTATTGGGTGGCTTCCAAGGTTTAAATGGGACGTTGAAAAAATTTGTCATTGGGGCAATGCAAGAAGATGCTATGTTACGTTATATTACGCCACATTCTTTAATGATTGTAGGTAATCGAACTAGTGTGCAACGTTTAGCGCTGGAAAGTGGCGCTGCAGTATTGATTACGGGTGGATTCGGAACAACAAACGAAATTATCGACTTAGCAAATGAAGTGGGATTGCCATTGATGAGTACATCATATGATAGTTTTACAGTTGCAACGATGATTAACCGTGCAATGAGTGATCAACTCATTAAAAAAGAAATTGTATTAATTGACAATATTTATACCCCTATTGAAAAAACGGCTTATTTAAAAGCGGATGATACAGTAGGCACTTATCGTGAATTGTCGCAAAACACAGAGCATTCGCGATTTCCTGTTGTCAATGGACAAAATCGACTAATCGGTATTGTGACCGCTAAAGATGTTATGAAGCGTAACGACGATGTCGTTATCGAAAAAGTGATGACTAAAAATGCCGTCGTCGCAAAATTGCACATGAGTGTGGCAAGTGTTTCGCATATGATGATATGGGACGGATTAGATGTGCTACCCGTTGTAGAAGATAACATGCAATTAGTTGGGATTGTTTCACGACGTGATGTTATGAAAGCCATACAAGTGTTGCAACGTCAGCCACAAATGGGCAATACCATTAAAGACCAAGTCATTTCATCTTTAGAAAGTGTTTCAGTAGACGATCATAATGACACCATGCAATATCAAATCGTTGTTGAACCACAAATGTTAAATAGTGTGGGAACAATTTCTTATGGCGTATTATGTGAATTAGTTACCGAAACGGCGCAACAACTGATTTACCATCACGTTCAACAAGGTGCGATTTTGGAACAGTTACATTTAAATTATTTTAAAGTGATTCAAAACGAAAATCACTTAACGATTGATTGCTCGATTTTAGATGCAACACGTCGTTCGTTAAAAGTTGAGGTGTGCGTGAGTGTTGCCCAACGACTCGTTGCAAAAGCAACGCTAGCTTATCAAACCATTTTGAAAGGATAAATTCATGATTTCATTTAAAACCATTATCGAAAAAATTAAAGCGTATGACACCATTATCATTCATCGACACGTTCATCCCGATCCAGATGCGTACGGGAGTCAATTAGGGTTAGCTCAACTCATTAAAGACAATTTTTCAAAACGCGTGTATTGCGTTGGCGAACAATTAGACGGTTTGTCATGGATTGGACAAATGGATGTGATTGATGATGTGGTGTATAACGATGCCTTAGTTATTGTAGTTGATACCGCCAATACTGCACGCATTGATGATGCACGTTATGTAAACGGTAAAGAACTCATTAAAATTGATCATCATCCCAATGTTGAACCATACAGTGAATTGTTGTACGTTGATACTACAGCAAGTAGTGTGAGCGAAATCATGTGTGAGTTTGCTTTTGAAAGCGAATTAACTATCTCTTGTGAAAGTGCGCGATTATTATATGCTGGTATTATTGGTGATACAAATCGCTTCCTATACAATAACGCCACGCCAAAAACAATGTCACTTGTTTCTCGTTTGAGAGAGACGGTCTCATTTGATAATGTTGCGATTCATAATATGATGATGGAAAAAACGTTGGAACAAGCACGATTAAATGGGTATGTTTTACAACACCTCAACATCGAGGCAAACGGCGCATTGGCAACTGTTATTTTGACACAAGATATTTTGAAACAATTTGGTGTGACGAATGATCAAACGGAAAGTGTCGTATCATTGCCAGGAAGTATTGCCGGGGTAAAAGTGTGGGTGATCTTTGTCGAAAAAGAAGATGGGACTTATCGTGTGAACTTGCGTTCAAAAGGGCCGATTGTTAACGGTATTGCTGCGCAACATGACGGTGGTGGACACCCTCTAGCTAGTGGTGCAAACGCCAAAGATAGACAAGAAGTGGATGTTATTATTTCTGAATTAACGACATTAGCATTGGAAGGATAAGTATGAGTGTTGAACAAGTAACGCCGATGATGGCACAGTATTTAGCCATTAAGGAAAATTATAAAGACTGCTTATTATTTTATCGTTTAGGCGATTTTTATGAATTGTTCCATGAAGATGCGATAATAGCCTCACACGAATTAGAAATTGCACTAACTGCACGAAATAAAAATGCGGCTAATCCAGTAAAAATGTGTGGTGTACCTCATCATTCTGCAACTGAATATATTCAAACGTTAGTGGACAAAGGTTATAAAGTAGCTATTTGTGAACAAGTCGAAGATGCAAAAATGGCAAAAGGGATGGTCAAGCGTGAAGTCGTGCAAGTGATTACACCTGGAACGTTTATGGATCCTAAAGTGCGAGATGAAAAAAACAACTATTATTTAGTGGCGTTACGTTTTGAAAATGCCTTTCATCTGTCGTATAGCGATATTGGAACGGGGAGTTTGCACGTGACGTCGTTACCAAGTCTTAATGAAGTCATGATTGAATTGGACAGTTTGAATGTGGCGGAATTAGTGTATGACGACACACTTTCGCAAAACGATTTAGACAAATTAAGCAAACGACATACCTTTATTTTTTCACATGCAACGATTGATGAAGCACTTGATAATACGCATTTTGCCTTTTTAGATTCAACCATGCAACAACAGGTTGTCGCGTTGTTATTGAGTTATATTTCAAAAACACAAATGCGTAGTTTGGTGCATATTCAAGATGCTCAAAGCTATGTAAGTGATCATTTTTTGAAAATGGATACGAATGCAAAAAATAATTTAGAAATTACACAATCGCATCGACAAAACGGGAAAAAATGGAGTTTGCTATGGTTGCTTGATCAAACGAAAACGGCTATGGGTGGGCGTATGTTACGCTCATGGTTAGATAAGCCACTGATTGATCCGCTAGCCATTACACAACGTTATAACCAAGTCGATAATTTATTGAATCACTTTTTTGAACGTTTAGATTTAATTGATGTGTTGAAAAAAGTATACGATTTGGAACGGTTAGTGGCTAAGGTTTCATTTGGTAGCGTGACACCAAGAGAGTTAATTCAGTTAAAATTATCTTTAGAGCAAGTGCCTATTATTAAAAAACATTTGCGTTCGATGAATGCAAATGGTGAATGGGATAGTCTATTAAATCATTTACCCGATTTACAACCGTTAGTGACACTCATCGAACAAGCGATTGTTGATGAACCGTCTATTAGTTCTAAAGAGGGTGGCATCATTCGAGATGGGTATAACGCTTTGTTGGATGCGTATCGTGACGCTATGACGAATGGTAAACAGTGGATTGCTCAATTACAACAGAGTGAACGTGAAAAAACGGGTGTTAAAACGTTAAAAATTGGTTTTAACCGCGTATTTGGGTATTACATTGAAGTCACCAAGGGGCAGTTGCATGCGTTGGAAGAAGGACGATATGAACGAAAACAAACGTTAGCCAATGCGGAACGGTTTATTACGCCCGAATTGAAAGAAAAAGAACGGCTCATTTTAGAAGCGCAAGAAAAATCGTTATCGCTAGAGTATGAATTGTTTGTTGCTGTTCGTGATGTGGTGAAAACACATAGTCAATCTTTACAGCAATTGGCAAAAAGTATTGCTTCGTTAGATGTTTTGCAATCTTTTGCACAGGTGAGTGAAGAAAATCACTATGTACGTCCGACTTTAAATGAGAGCGAACAAAAAATGAAAGTTGTTAGTGGACGTCATCCAGTTGTTGAAAAAGTTATTGGAATTGATAAGTATGTCCCTAACGATATTGTATTGGATCAACAGCAACGATTATTGTTGATTACTGGTCCGAATATGTCTGGTAAAAGTACGTATATGCGTCAAGTGGCATTAATTGCGATTATGGCACAAATTGGGTGTTTTGTACCTGCTCAAGAAGCGGAATTGCCAATATTCGATCGTATTTTTACACGTATTGGTGCGGCAGATGATTTAGTATCGGGGCAAAGTACGTTTATGGTTGAAATGATGGAAACAAATGTTGCACTGCAACAAGCTAGTGCAAAAAGTTTGTTATTGTTTGATGAAATTGGTCGTGGAACAGCAACGTATGACGGGATGGCATTAGCGGAAGCGATTTTACGATACGTGCATCAAAAAGTTCAGGCGTTGTCCATTTTTTCAACACACTATCATGAATTGACGGTGTTAGAAAAAGAATTAGATGAATTGCACAACATTCATGTTGGTGCTGTAGAACAGCGTGGCGAGTTGATTTTCTTACATAAAATTCAAGATGGGCCAGCCGATAAAAGTTATGGGCTACATGTAGCGCAGTTAGCTGGTTTACCGAAAGCGTTAATTGCTGATGCTGCCGTTATTTTAAAACAGCTGGAAACGGGTACTCATTTACATGCACCGGCTAAGGAAATAGAAACGGTAAGTCGTGAGCACCATCCATTTGAGGAAATGATGATGTTTATTTCAGCTATAGATATTAATCAAACATCGCCTTTAGAGGCTTTAATGCTATTACAACACATTCAACAAAAAATGAAAGAGAAGGAAGAATAAACATGCTGGTTTCAGACGATAGTTTAGTGCTTCATACGGATTTATACCAAATTAATATGATTCAAACGTATTGGTTAGAGGGGATTTCAGAAAAAAACGCCGTATTTGAGGCGTATTTCAGAAAAACGCCTTTCCAAAATGGATACGCCATTTTTGCCGGGTTAGAAAAAGTCGTCAGTTACATTCAAAATTTAAAATTTTCAGAAAGTGATTTAGCGTACTTAAAATCATTAGGAACATATTCCGATGCATTTTTAGACTATTTGAAAAATATGTCATTTCAATGTACCGTCCGCGCGCCTAAAGAAGGGGAAGTGGTTTTCGCTAATGAGCCGTTAATTCAAGTGGAAGGGCCGTTAGCACAGTGCCAATTGATTGAGACGGCGGTATTAAATATTTTGAATTTTCAAACGTTAATTGCGACAAAAGCAGCACGTGTGCGTCAAGTTTGTGGCAACGATAATTTATCTGAATTTGGAACGCGTCGTGCGCAAGAAATGGATGCTTCACTTTGGGGTGCAAGAGCCGCGTATATTGGTGGATTTAACAATACGAGCAATGTGCGTGCTGGAAAAGTATTTGGTATTCCAATTTCTGGAACACATGCCCATGCGCTAGTACAAGCGTATCGTAACGATTATGATGCGTTTATGGCGTATGCAAAAACACATAAAGATGTGGTGTTTTTAGTGGATACTTATGACACGTTGAAATCGGGTGTACCGAATGCGATTCGTGTCGCTAAAGAAATGGGCGATAAAATTAATTTTGTCGGTGTCCGTATTGATAGCGGGGATATGGCATACATTTCTAAAAAAATACGTGAACAATTGGATACAGCAGGTTTCCCACATGCAAAAATTATTGCAAGCAATGATTTAGATGAACAAACAATTTTAAACTTAAAAATGCAAGGAGCAAAAATTGATGCGTGGGGTGTTGGGACGAAATTAATTACGGCATATGATCAACCAGCGCTAGGTATTGTTTATAAAATGGTGAGTATTGAAGATGAAAACGGAAATATGGTAGATACGATGAAAATTTCAAGTAATGCGGAAAAAGTATCTACACCTGGTCGTAAACAAGTGTGGCGTATTACCCGAAATAGTGATGGTAAATCGGAAGGGGATTATGTTGCTTTATGGGATGAACGTCCGGATTTACTAGACGAATTGTTTATGTTCCATCCAGTGCATACGTACATTAATAAAACCATCACAGGTTTTACAGCACGTCCCATTTTAGAAAATATTTTTGTCAAAGGTCAGTTAGTATATGCTTTACCAAATATTCATGATATTCGTGAGTATGCGTCACAATCTTTAGGCGCGTTATGGGAAGAATACAAACGTATTTTAAATCCTGAACCGTATCCAGTTGACTTGTCACAAAAATTATATGATCAAAAAATGGAAAGTATTGCTGCTATTCGTGCGCAAGTCGCTGAACATGTCGCGCAACTTCATGATTAGGAGATGTCTATGAGAACATTACAAAAAGAAATCATTGATGCGTTAAAAGTGTTGCCAACGATTGATGCATCGCTTGAAATTGAAAAATCGGTTAATTTTTTAGTGGAGTATTTAAAAAAGCATTCATTTTTAAAAAGTTTAGTGCTTGGTATTAGTGGCGGGCAAGATTCCACTTTAACGGGTAAATTATGCCAAATGGCGATTGATAAAATAAGACGTGAAACAGGGGATAAGGCGTATCAATTTTATGCCGTTCGATTACCGTATGGCATACAAGCAGATGAAACTGATGCGCAATTAGCGTTGTCGTTTATTGGTGCAGATAATGTTTTGACAGTCAACATTAAAGAAGCAGTAGATGCTAGTGTCAAAACGTTACAACAAGCAGGTGTTGTGATTAGTGATTTTAATAAAGGCAATATCAAAGCGCGTGAACGCATGATTGCGCAATATGCAATTGCTGGAGCACACCAAGGTGTTGTTGTTGGAACCGATCATGCAGCAGAAGCCGTTACAGGATTTTACACGAAATTTGGCGATGGTGCAGCAGATGTCATGCCAATTTGGCGTTTAAATAAACGACAAGGTAAGCAACTGTTACAGTATTTAAATGCGGATGAGCGTTTATATACAAAAATACCGATTGCCGATTTAGAAGAAGATAAACCACAACAACCCGATGAAGTAGCGCTTGGTGTAACGTACACACAGATTGATGATTATTTAGAAGGTAAAGTGATTGATGAAATTGCTGCTCAAACTATTGAAAATTGGTATTTAAAAACACAACACAAACGCCAATTACCAATGACGGTATTTGATGCGTAAAAGGTGATGAGTGATTTTCTGTTATTTTATGAAATACTGTTGAATATATATATATAATAAGTATGAAAAAATATAATTTATGGAGGGAATATCATGAAAAAAATAGTCAAGCCAATGCTGATGTTATTCGGATTTTTAGTGATGTTTGGTTTAGCTAACCAACCGCTTGCATCAGAATTATTGGGACAAACATCGACTGTAAATGCTGCAAACAATACGCAAGCAGAGTTAGTCTATGTGAATAATAGATGGGAGTACCATGTTGGTGGAAAAATAGATCCGCAATTTACCGCTGTTGTTAGTCATAAAGGTACAGACTTTTATGTTCAAAACGGTGTGATTAATTGGGGATATACAGGGTTAGCCCAACGAACTGACAAAACATGGGTGTATGTCGAAAAAGGTGTGACCAATTATTCACAAACACTGTTAGTGGATTATTACAACAGTAAGTTTTACGTTCAAAAAGGTAAAGTTGATTGGACGTTTACTAATTTGTTCAAACACGAAGGAGAATGGTACTTTGTTCAATACGGTCGTGTAAATACTGATTTTGTCGGATTGTTCAAATTTAATGGATTATTCTTTTTTGTTAGAAACGGAAAAGTTGACTGGAACTATAAAGGTCTACATCAACATACTGATGGCACATGGTATTTAATTGAAAAAGGTATCATTGCTACAGATCAAACAAAATTAGTGCCTTATCAAAATAATTTGTTCTATGTACAAAACGGTAAAATTGATTGGACATTTACTAATTTGTTCAAACACGAAGGAGAATGGTACTTTGTTCAATATGGTCGTGTAGATACTAATTTTGTTGGATTATTTAAATTTAATGGATTATTCTTTTTTGTTAGAAACGGAAAAGTTGACTGGAACTATAAAGGTTTACATCAACATACGGATGGCACATGGTATTTAATTGAAAAGGGTATTATTGCCGAAGATCAAAATCGATTGGTTCTTTATCAAAATAACTGGTTCTATGTTCAAAAAGGTAAAATTGATTGGTCATATACGGGGTTAGTCAATCATGAAGGTGTCTGGTACCACGTTGTTTCAGCACGCTTGGATAGAAATTTCACTGGTTTAACGAACTATTTAGGAAACCTCTTTTACGTTGAAAATGGTTTATTAAATTGGGGTTATACTGGTTTAGCACAAGAAGATGTCAACTGGAGATACGTTAAAAAGGGTGTTGTCGATAAAGCGTATAGTGGTGTCGTATTATATCAAGGTCGATTATTTTATGTCCATAAAGGAAATCTTGATTGGACATTTAATGGTGACGTCACATTTGAGGGGATTAAGTACACTGTAAAACATAATGCAGTCGAGTGGCCTGCTGAAGGATTCGTTATTGTATCTGATATCAATACAAAAAATTACGCCTTTACGATTACGTTAAAACCAAATCTAGTCAATAATATTAAATCGGTTAAATCATATGTTTGGAGCGAGAAAAATGGGCAAGATGATATTGTCGAAAATCGCTTGTTTAAACAAAAAGATGGCACATATAAGAGTGTTATTCGATTTGCCAATTATGGTTATGTTCCAGGTCGTTATTTGATTGATACATACATTACGTTAAATTCTGGACAAGAAATTTTAGTGAGCAAAAAAGATATCACATTGAATTTACCACCACAACGTGCAAAAGTTGCGCAAGATATTGCAAATTTAAAAGCGACGTATCATCGTTTATTTGATAGTGTCGGTGGTAGACGTTCAGCTTATGTAACGGTGCCAGATGGTATTGAAAACTTTGCAATTAATCAAAATAGCACTAATCCAGCTGCCTCAACAATTAAAATCTTTGTTATGGCGTCTGTATTTAATAAAGCAGCACGTGGAGAATTTGATTTTTCATGGCGATACACTGTTCAATCAAGTGATATTGTGACAGGTTCTTCAATTACGGAGCAAAATATCGGTGTATCCTTTAATATGGACCAATACATTCGTTTCATGATGGAGAAAAGTGATAATGCCGCAACGAATATTTTAATTCGTCATTTAGGTGGTATTCAAGCAACTAATGATGAAATTAGACGTTTAGGGTATACGAAAACGGTATTAACACGTTATATGTGGGACCGTGCAGCCATTAATCAAGGGTTAGATAATTACGTTTCTGCACAAGAAGCAAGTGATTTAATCAAAAATATTTATAACGGACAACTCGTGTTTGGCTGGTATGATGCAGCTATGCTAGATCGTTTAAGTCGAAATTACTATGCAGAATGGTTGACGGCAAATATTCGTGGCTATACAAAAACTTGGGATAAACCAGGTGGTGGTATTGGTACGGGAACCGACAATGATATTGCGGTAATTGAACGTAACGGTCGTGCCATTGTTGTGTCGGTATTTAATTATTTTGGTGCAGGTCATCAAAAAAATGCCGTTATTCAATATGGTGTTGAAATTGCAAAAGCGTTAGCAAATTAGTGAGAAAATCAATTGTTTTACTTTCTAATCGATAAAGTGTACTAAATGATAGGTAGTGACTTAACGACAGTTAGGTCACTACCTTTTTATATAGAGCATGGTATAATAACGAATAGAGGTGGAAAAATGATTAAATTATTTATTAGTGATTTGGATGGAACTTATTTAAATCACTTACATATATCAACAAAGTATGCAAAAGAAACCGTTTTTGAAGTGATTAATGACGGTAAAGAATTTGTGATTGCAACGGGTCGACATTTACATAAAAATCATCAAGTCGGCATTAATTTTTTTAACGCACCCATTTATAAAATTGCAATGAACGGAGCGATTATTTGGGATAAGCAGCATCAAGTGATTTACAAAAAAGCAATCGATTCGGTATTTGTTCAAACGTTAGTGAATACGTTTCCTGATGTGAGTTTTGAATTAATTACACATAAAGGTGTTTTTGTAAGCGTGTCACGTTTTTCCCATATTCGAGCAATGTTAAAAAATAAACTGTCGATTAAAGCGATTGTTAAATACGGATTAGCACTTTGGACAAAAGATTATTTTTTTGAAACGGATACAACACGATTAGATGATGTTTTAATGATTTCTTGCCGAATTGGTAAAGAAACGAAAGCGCAAGCAGTTAAAGCGTTTTTAAAAGAGCATAGTGAGTTTGTGATGGATTATGGACCCAATGTACATAACTTTGAAATTGTGGCAACGGGAGTGAATAAACAAGTGGCGTCGAGTTGGTTGGCAAAACATTTAAATGTTGATGAAAATGACGTTGCTGTGTACGGTAACGATTTAAATGATGTGCCAATGTTGCAACATTTTAAACATTCGTTTGCGCCTGACAATGCAGTAGAATTGGCTAAAATCGCTGCTAAACAAGTTGTTGGAAGCTGTGAACGGGATGGAGTTGCCAAACATATACGACAAACTTTACAACACAATACAGAAATGGAGTCAGAATGAATTATTTTACAGTTGAACAAGTGACACCGCGAATTTTTCGCATTCAAAGTCGATTTGGTGTGTGTTCTTACGTCGTGCAAGGGCGTCAAAAAGCGATTGTAATCGATACGACTTTAGGTATCGGTCATTTAAAAAATGTCGTGGAAAAGTTAGTGACGACACCGTATGAGATTGTACTCACACATGCGCATATTGATCACGCTAGTGGATTGAGCGAATTTAGTGTGCCGATGTATTTACATCAAGATGATTGGGCGTTGTACGACACACATTGTGGAGACGCTCATCGTGAAACCATCTTTTTTAAAACGGATATTTTTGATGGAGCTAATCAAGTACCGAAAGAAGATTTTATCCCGTACGGCGCTGTAAATTTTTTACCGATAGAAGATGGTCAAACGATGCCATTAGGCGATTTAGATTTGGTGTGTTATCATGTGCCGGGACATACAAAAGGCTCAATTGTCATTTATATCCCACAAGAAAAAATATTAATAACGGGCGATGCCATTGGTGAAAATACATTAATTATTTTTGAAGAGAGCGCTACAATAAAAACGCATTACCAATCATTAAAAAAGTTAGTGGCATTACAGTTGCCAATAGACATGGTGTTGCGACAACATGGTAGTAATGTATCATTTCCTTGTGTTCTTGAGAATAATTTAGCATTGGCTAAACAAATTTTAGAGCATTGTGATGATAGAGTGCCTACCACGACATATGGCGTATGTTGTTTTAAAGGTAAAGATTTACAATTGTATCAAGAAGATGATGCTAGACGAATTGGCAATATTTATTATATCGATGCTTTAGTTGATTAACGATGATAGGTTAAATGGTGTTTGATATAAGTACCTTGATGATGTTATGTGAAATTTTACCAATACTACTATAAAATCGGCTGAAATGGTTTGAAAATAACCTTTCAGCCGATTTGTCAATTTATCGTACAAAAAGAAACCACTCGATAGTCGAGTGGTTATCGCTTTATTATTGTGGTAATGCAACAAGGTTGTCACAAGTACCAGTTGTTAATACGTTGTGTAAGTTATCAAAACTGAATTCAATCATGTTTGATAAGGCTTCGTCTGTATTTGAACCAACGTGAGGTGTTACTAATACACGTGGGTATAAGTCAACTAATTCACGTACAGTTTGGTCTGGAATATCATTTCCATTTTCAAATGATTTGAAGAAGAAGCGTGTTTCGTCAGCAAATACGTCTGTTCCGTAACCTTCTAATTTTCCTGATTTTAACGCTTCTAAGATTGCTTCGTTATCTTGTAATTCACCACGCGCTGTGTTGATGAAGATTGCGCCATCTTTCATTTTTGATAAAAATTCAGCGTTAACCATTTTGTCGTTTTGACCTGGGAAGTATGGAACGTGCAATGAAACGATATCACATGTTGCCAATAATTCATCAAGTGATAAGAATGTTACTACAGATTTAGCAAAATCACTTTGGAAAACGTCGTAACCGTAAACAGTTGCGCCTAAACCTTTAAATAATTGAGCTTCTGTAATACCAATTTTACCAGTTCCGATGATACCGACTTTACAATTTCTAATTTCTTTAGAAAACATTGTTGGTGTTACGCGGAAATCGTATTTTGATGTACGATCAGCAGAGTATTGAACGTGACGTAATAATGACATGGCTAAAGTTAATGATAACTCTGCAATAGCATTTGGAGAGTATCCAGGTACGCGAGCAACTGTAATACCTAAGTCGGCAGCAGCTTGCAAGTCAATGTTGTTAAAACCTACTGCACGAGTGTGTACATTTTTAATACCGTATTGTGCAAATTTTTCTAAGTTTTGACGTGTTGCTTTACAGTTCCCACGAACGATAACAGCATCCATACCTTCTGCTTCTACAACATTTTCGTCGTTTAATAAAGCTTCTACTAATTTTAATTCAAAATTGTATTTGTTTAGTTTTTCAAAAAATGGTACTTCGTTTGGACGAACACCGTAACATACTACTTTTACCATAGTTCTTCTCCTTTAATTGTTTCGTTTTAGTGATTAAAAAATACCTAATGAACCAATGATTTGGATAACAACAATCCAAATTGGTGCAGCGATAACGGCCGCTACAGTACCAAGTAATGAGAAGTTTGACGCTAAAATAGCATCTTTATCAAAGTTGATGGCGTATGCTACTGCAACTGTTGCAGGTGGTGTAGCAACCATGATAATTGTTGTTGCTAATGCAACTAAGTTAACTGGTAAAATATGTGTTGTTGTTAAAAGAACTAATGCTAATAAGTTTAATGCAGGTAACACTAATAATTTAACAAAAGTAGCGTACCAAGTTACTTTATCAGACATCGCTTGTTTAAAGTCGATTGAACCTAATGTTGAACCGATTGCTAACCATGCTAATGGTGAAGCTAATGCTTGTAAGTAAGTTAAGATTTGGTATAACTGTGGTGCAGTTTTATCTAAACGTAAAAATGCATAGTTTGTAACCACGCTTTGACCAGAAGCATTTTTTGCTGTAATCGCAACTTGTGGTAAGTTTGCTTGGAAAATCCAGATGAATAAACCAAGGAAAGTAGCAATAACGATAGGGTTTAAAAACATTGTTTTTAAGTTTTGTTTTGTGACTTTTAAGCCAGACATTTTAATGTAGCAGTATGAGTATAAAAATACACGGTAACCAATGTTGAAAATTGATCCGTATAATGCACCTTCTGCACCGTAAATGGCTGAAACGATTGGTAAACCAAAGAATGTTGTTGATCCAAAAATAGATAACATACGTAAAGTATCTTGTTGGTTTCCTTTAAACTTTGCAAATAATGGCATTGTTACAAAAATTAATAAAATGTAAATTAGGAAACCCCAAATTAAAATGTTAATTCCTTGTTGGAATGTTTCTTTTTTAATGTCCACTAAAAAAGAACGGAATGCTAATGCAGGGATAGATACGCTTAATGCAACGTGAGTTAACACTTTACCAGTGTCAGCAGTAAATGTTCCCTTTCTTCTTAGATAAAATCCAAGTAAAATAATCGCTAAACTTGCAACGATTGCTGTTGTGATACTTTGATTACTTAAAGTATCTTGTAAGACTTTGAAAAAATTCATGTCTGTCCTCCTTGTTATTTTTTTAACAAAAAAGAGTATAACGCGTTTTTTCATTTTTTTCAATAGTTTTTTCAAAATGAAAATGACTTACATTTTCTAACAGTGATTAAAGTATTAATTTGAAAATAACGGTATGAAAACGCTTTAAATACTTTTGAATTATTGTTTTATACAAAAGTAAAAGCACTCCAAAAGTGATTAACTTTTGGGGTGCTATTGATGTACTATTTAGCCTTTTTTAATAGAGTATCCGGAAAAGTCCCAAACATCACTGACTAATCCTTCGTAAAATTCAGGTTCGTGGCATACCATTAAAATGCTACCTTTGTATGCTTGTAAAGCACGTTTTAATTCGTCTTTGGCATCTACATCTAAGTGGTTTGTTGGCTCGTCCAAAATTAAAACATTGCTTTCGTTGTTTTGTAATTTGCATAGGCGTACTTTCGCTTGCTCACCACCAGATAATACTTTGACTTGGCTTTCAATGTGTTTTGTTGTTAATCCACATTTTGCAAGAGCAGCGCGCACTTCGGCTTGGTTCATGTAAGGGAAAGTATCCCAAATTTCGTTTAAGCACGTTTTGGACATATCGCCTGACATTTCTTGTTCGAAGTACCCAATCTCTAAAAATTCGCCTTTTTCAACGGTACCTTCAATGGCAGGAATAATGCCGAGTAGACTTTTTAAAAGTGTTGATTTTCCAATTCCATTAGAACCGGTGATGGCAATTTTTTGCCCGCGTTCCATTGTTAAGTGCATTGGTTTGGTCAATGGAGCGTCATACCCAATGACTAAGTTTTCGGTTTGGAAAATGTAGCGTCCAGGTGCACGTGAGGTTAAGAAATTGAATTGTGGTTTTGGTTTTTCTTGAACCAATTCAATCATGTCCATTTTATCCAATTTCTTTTGACGGGACATTGCCATATTACGTGTTGCCACACGAGCTTTGTTACGTTGTACAAAATCTTTTAAGTCGGCAATTTCTTTTTGTTGACGGTTGTAGGCAGCTTCAATTTGTGCTTTTTTCATGGCATACACTTCTTGAAATTTATCGTAATCGCCAACATAGCGTGTTAATTCTTGATTATCCATATGATAAATTAAATTGATGACACTATTTAAAAATGGGATGTCGTGTGAAATTAAAATGAAGGCATTTTCGTATTCATTTAAATAACGTTTCAACCATTCAATGTGTTCCACGTCTAAATAGTTTGTTGGTTCATCTAATAATAAAATATCGGGTTTTTCCAATAGTAGTTTAGCCAACAAAATTTTAGTCCGTTGTCCACCGGATAATTCGGTAACGTCGGTATCCAAACCAAAATCATTAATGCCTAATGCACGTGCCACTTCTTCAACTTTGGCGTCAATGATGTAAAAGTCGTGTGTTTCCAATAGTTCTTGTAACTCGCCCGTTTCTTCCATCAATTCAGCCATTTTTGTATCATCGGCATCGCTCATTTCCATATAAGCTTCATTTAAGCGTGTTTCGTAAGCATACAAATGCTCAAATGCGCTACGTAAGACGTCACGAATGGATAATCCTTTTTCTAAAACGGTATGTTGATCTAAATAGCCAACACGTACACGTTTGCTCCATTCAACTTTCCCTTCATCAGGTTGTAGCTTTCCCGTAATAATATTCATGAAGGTCGATTTTCCTTCACCGTTCGCACCAATTAAACCAATATGCTCGCCTTTGAGTAAACGGAACGACACATCATTAAAAATTGCACGTTCGCCAAAACCATGCGTTAATTTTTCAACATTTAAAATACTCATAGTAACTCCTTTGTATTATGGTCTTTCAAATTTTACCATAAAAAAATGATTAGCGTATGAAAAACTGTAAAGTATAATAAAAAACGTCCAACAAAGTGTTGAACGTTTCATGTTATGCTAAATGGGCAAATGCTTTAATGTCTTCAATTGGCATAGAAGAATCACATTTAACAGACACTTCACCATTTGTCACTTGAACAAATCCCGGTACAGTTGGAATGGTGTATAAACTTCTAAATTCTTTTAAAGCGTCTTCTTGACCAACGGCTTCACTATTAATATAGTAGATTGTTGCTTTTGTTTCGTTGACAACATCGAATAATTTTCCAGCAAATTTACGACAATATGGACAAGTGCCACGGCCGATGAAATAGGTAGCGCTTTGTTTGTTGGCAATGGTTTCTTTTGCATGTTCTACAGTTGTTTCGTGTAATACGGATACGTGTTTTGTAAAGTTTTCCATAAGTTCCTCCAAATGTTTTTTTTGATTATCGCATATTTCAGATTGATGTGAAAGATTTTTGCTTGTTGTGTTATAATGGCGACATGCGATTAGATAAATTATTAATGAAACATGGTTTTGGCTCGAAACGGGACATTAAGCGGTTGCTTTTTTCAAAGCAAGTTAGTGTAGATGGTCATGTGGTGATGCAAGAAAATTTAACGGTGGATACGACAATACAACGTGTCGTTGTTAATGGGAAAATTTTACCAAATAATAGTGATGTCTATTACATGTTAAATAAACCAAAAAATGTTGTGACTGCTGTAAAAGACGACAAAAAACAGACGGTGATTGACTTAATTGATGAAAAAGATCGTTGTGATGGGTTGCATCCAGTTGGGCGGTTAGATGCGGATACGACGGGGTTAGTGTTGTTGACGACCAATGGGCGATTAGGGTATCGTTTAATTCAAGAAAAGTACGATGTCTCTAAAGTTTATGCCGTTACGGTTAATGGTTTTTTAGATGAATCAGCGGTTGAAGTGTTTGAAAAGGGTGTTGTTTTTCATGACGGGACGCGATGCAAAAGTGCTAAGTTAGAAATTTTATCCTCAAGTGAAACAGCATCTTATGCTAAAGTGGAGATACACGAGGGGAAGTATCATCAAGTAAAAAAGATGTTTTTATGTGTTGGGGTAAAAGTTATCGAATTGCAGCGTCTAACACTGGGACCGTTAGTGTTGGATGAAACATTGAAAGAGGGCGAGTATCGTCGATTAAAAGGGGATGAGTTAGAAAAATTAAAGAAATATTTTGTATAAGGATGAAAAATGGAAACAGTAATTGTAAAAGCGTGTGTATTTTATTTTATTATTTTAGTAGGGTATGTTTTTAAACGGACACAATTTTTAGATGACCATGCGTTAAAATTATTATCGAAATTGATGTTAAAAGTGACTTCTCCGGGACTGATTATTATGAGTTTGGCAAATATTAAAATAGAGTTGAAACAATTACTTTTAATAGGATTAGGGATTGTATTTCCGATAATTTATTTATTGGTGGCATTATTTCAATATCGTAACACGTCAGCTCAACAACGTGCAGAAGCGGTCATTTCGTACTCAGGTTATAACATTGGTGCGTTTGGGTTACCATTTATTCAAAATTTTTTCTCGGGTAGTGCCGTCTTAGCCACCGCTTTATTTGATATTGGAAATAGCTTTATTGTATTAGGTGGATCGCTAGCCGTTGCGCAGTCACAATTGCATACAAAAAACCGTTTTCGTTTTTCAACTCTTTTAAAAATGGTGTTTTCTCAAGTCGCCATTTTAACGTATTTAGTGATGATTTTATTAGGACTGCTACACATTCCAACACCAGAATTTGTATTAGAGTTAGCAAAACCTTTTGGACAAGCGACAACAATGGTGGCGATGCTCATGTTAGGTTTAGCGATTGATATTCGATTGGATAAACATTTTTTAAATCGTATGGTTAAAATTTTACTCTCACGTTATTGCGTTTCAGCTATTTTAGCTAGCATCGTTTATTTTGTTTTACCGTTACCCATCGATTTAAAACAAATATTGGTATTACTTGTTTTTACACCTATACCCATTGTGTCGACAGCATTTATCCATTCAATAAAAGGGGATACAGAGCTTTCTGGAGCGGTATCATCTTTAAGTATTTTAATTAGTATTCCGATTATGTCTGCTTTATTGGTGATGATGGGGCATATTGCTTAATTAAATAACGATTGTTTATTGGTTCGGTATCATATTGATACCAACAACCTTAAAAATGAGATAACGAAAAAACGCCGTTTCGATAAGAAACAGCGTTTTTTGTATGGAGACGGCGGGAGTCGAACCCGCGTCCAAACATATTGCCACAACAAATTCTACAATTATAGTTTACTCATTTAAATTTCGCTCAATGCTAGCCAGTAAACAGGCGTTCATTTTGCTAGTTTGATTAATCTCTTTTGCGCACTACAAACGGAAGTTTGCAACGTATCCCACTAATCTAAGACTAGCGACTAACTCATGGGAGAAGCTAGGCTAATCTTGCAACGCTGGTTATTAAGCAGCGAAAGCAAAAGTTTTGTTTGTGTTTGCAGTTATATTTAACTGTAGCGTTTTAACGTAGACGCAACCTACGAATTGCCTTCATTGTTCAAACTATGCCTGTCGAATCCGTAACGTCCCCGTAAGCATAGTGTTATTATCTAAAGAAATTGTGAAATTGTCAATGAAACTGCCTAGGTACGTAAAATTCACGTGATGATTTGTTAAAAGATAACAGAAAAAGTGAACAGATAAAAACGCCTCCTGATGAACAACAAGAGACGTTTATTTGATTTTAAATTGCACATTTGATTGTACGGCATATAAAATATCATCTACGGATACGGTGTTTTCTAATAAAATACCATCATCGCATAAACTATCAAAAATAATAACACTTGGGGCACGCGATACGGTGTAGTGCTTTGCCATCTTTAAATCTTTTTCAATAAGATGACTGACGGTTTGTGAATGTGCGTCACTAATGAGCATATCAATATCCAGATTTGCTTTTTTTGCCGCATTTAGCATCATCTCATTTGTCAATTGGTGACCATATGCTTGTGTGTACGGATTTAAGTGATATAAAAATAGTCTTGCTTTTTTCTTACCTTGACACGTTGCCGCTTTAAATAAACGTGTAATCGATTGTGTCGTATGCATAATATTTTTTCGTAACGTCAAATCAGTCAAAGGTAATTGATGCGCTTTAATGTAGCGATCAATAATTTCTTGATTTTGATACGGAATAATATGAAAATACGTTTTAACGGGTTTGCAAGACATTGCCGTAATGAGCTGATTGACGTTGCAATGGCAAAACGTATCAATGGGATTCACAAATAAATACACATCGAGAACAGACGATGCGTAAAGGTTGTTTTCTTTTTTGTCTAAGGTTGACATATTGTGCCTCTTGGAAGTTTTATTATGACTATTATAGCAACTCTCATTTGAAATGGCGATTATTTTGCTTGAGTCGATTGAAATAACGCCCTTGAAAGTTTGGACGCCACTTTAACATACGGGATAGACAATTGTTTGAGTAAGTCGTAAAACGGCTGTGGTGTTGTGGTGTACTCGAACTCCAATTCATATGTGACGCCAGATGGAAAGTGACTTTTATCTATTGCCCAAATCCCTTCCGGAGCATGTATTTCGTAACGTTCATTAATGAGTTCACCGATAACAGTTAGTGCGTCCAATGAAATATGATACGTTTTTAATAACTTTTCAGACACGTCACCCGATACAAAAGTGTGTGGTGTCATTTGCAAAAGTTCAAACGTATCGGTCGTTTCTAATTTTTCGTGTGTGCGGATCGATTCTTTTAGTGTGAATTCTGCAGTCGTATCGACAAGACGCACGCGTAATCCCGCCTTGTTTTGACGAAGTTTGCCATCTGTTGTGTCGTAATATAAATTGTGTTGTTTGATATAATGGGTAGGATTAACGTTAAAATGATTTAATAATAACGTATAGTGTTCTAGAGAAATGGCTGTTTTGAGTTCTTTTTCAATCGTCTGTGTCATCGTGTCACCAAATTCATATATTTTTAAAGTATTCTTATGTGTTTTATGATAAACTTGTATTAACTAAAGTGGAGGTTTTTTAAATGAAAATCGCAATACATTCCAACAATTTAGACATGTCGGTAGCATTAGCCGAAACGTTAAAAAGTCGCTTAAAAGGCACCTCATTTGTATTTGATTCTAGCACACCCGATGTGGTTGTGTCTATTGGCGGAGATGGTACGATGTTAAGTGCCTTTCATAAATATGAACATCTATTAGAAACTACTCGATTTGTTGCCGTACATACGGGGCATCTTGGTTTTTATACCGATTTTGTAGCGCAACAAATTAATGATTTAATTACATTTTTAAAAAATGTTGCACATTACGGCGACGTTTCTTATCCGTTGTTGAGTGTGCAATACAGTGATAAAAATGGTCAGCACGACCAATTGGCATTAAATGAAATGACACTAAAAACGATTAGCGGAACGCTTGTGTGTGAAGTGTACATTAATGACGATTTATTTGAAGTGTTTCGTGGAGATGGTATTTGCTTATCTACACCGACAGGTTCAACAGCCATTAGTAAATCGTTAGGTGGAGCGGTACTGCATCCCGGTTTAGATGCCATGCAATTAACAGAGATGACAGCACTTAATAATACGGTGTACCGCACGATTGGTTCCCCTTTAATCTTACCAGCAAGCGATCGTGTAAAATTGGTCATTAAACGTGCCATTACACCAGTAATGGTGATTGATAATTTTGAGCCTTATTTTATTGATATGGAAAACACAAAAGAGATTGTTATTACATTATCTCATCAGCGGGTGTATTTTAAAGATTTCAAAAATATTGATTTTTGGAAACGCGTTGAATCTGCATTTATTGGTGAAATTGATCGCGAGGCGTTATCGGTAAAACCAACAAGGCGAAAATATAACTTTGTAAAATTGGAGAAATAATATGCAATTTGAATGGCGTTATACGCACGAAGAACGTATAACGGTGAAGATGTTTTTGAAACAACAGGGTGTATCGCGCCGGTTGTTGACAAACATTAAATATGACGGTGGCAAAATATGTGTCAATGGTATTGAACAAACGGTTAGATATTTGCTTTCTTTAGGAGATGTTGTCACGATTACAATACCAAATGAAGGCGTACAAGGCATTATTCAAGGGGTTGATATGCCAATAGATGTATTGTATGAAGATGACCATTATATTGCTGTGAATAAGCCGTCGGGTGTGGCGTCTATTCCGTCCTTTAATCACCCTTTATATTCTATGGCCAATCGCATTAAAGGGTACTATGAAAAGCAAGGCTATGCGAATCAAGTCATTCACGTTGTGACACGATTGGATCGTGATACAACGGGAGTGTTGTTGTTAGCCAAGCACCGTTTTGCACATGCGTTAATTGATGAGCAACTTAAAAATCGTACGGTGGATAAAGCGTATATTGCTATTGCGAAAAAGCCAAATGCGCTAGAGCAAAAAGGTTTTATTGAAGCTAATATTGCTATGGCACCGGATACGATTATGATTCGTCAAATTGGTTACGATGGACAAGGACAGTATGCTTTAACAGAATATGAGTGTATTGAGCAGTTGCAACACGCCAATGTGTATGCGATTAAATTGCACACAGGACGAACACATCAAATTCGGGTGCATTTTAATTATAAAGAAGCAACGCTAATTGGCGATAATTTATATGGCGCCAAAGAAGATGACATGATGAAGCGACAAGCGTTACATTGTAAGCAAATTCGATTTTATCATCCGTTTAAACAACAACACATCACCATTGAAGCACCTATGCCAGAAGATATGTTAGCGTATATTAAACGAGGGTAACCTAGCTGTTTGGCTAGGTTTTTTGTTAAATGAAAATGATAAAGTATGTAAAAGACTATCGTATTGTTGGTAAATCGTTTATAATAGTGTGGCATTTGCTGTAGGTAAATGAAATATTATAAAATAATCGTTAAAAGTGTATGTAATTTAGGAGAAATAGAGATGAAAAAAATTGTGGTGAACGGAGGAAAAGCTTTATCTGGTGAAATAACGATAAGTGGTGCAAAAAATAGTGTGGTGGCATTAATTCCGGCAACTATTTTAGCGGATACACCTGTCGTATTGGAAGGCGTACCGGATATTAGTGATGTTCATGCATTAATCGAAATTTTAAATGATTTTAATGTGAAAACAGACTTTAAAGAAGGCGTTTTAAAAATTGATCCAACACACATTGAATCAAAGCCGATGCCAACGGGTAAAATTCAAAGTTTACGGGCGTCGTACTATTTTATGGGTGCAACGCTAGGACGTTTTAAAGAAGGTGTTATCGGCTTACCTGGAGGATGCTTTTTAGGCCCACGTCCAATCGATCAACACATTAAAAGTTTTGAAGCGTTAGGTGCCGTTGTGACGAATCAAGAGGGTGCGATTGCCTTAGATGCCAAAGAAAACGGATTAATTGGGACACGTATTTTTATGGACGTTGTTTCTGTTGGTGCAACAATTAATGCGATTTTAGCAGCCGTTAAAGCAAGTGGTAGAACCATTATTGAAAATGCGGCACGTGAGCCAGAAATTATTGATGTGTGTACATTGTTGACAAATATGGGTGCTAAAATTCGTGGTGCCGGAACGGACACTATTCGTATTGATGGCGTTGAACATTTAATCGGTTGTACGCATGCCGTTATTCCTGATCGTATTGAAGTCGGTACGTACATTTCTTTAGCCGCAGCGGCTGGTGAAGGTGTGTTAATTAAAAATGTTATTGTGGAACACGTAGAAAGTTTCTTAGCCAAATTGGAAGAAATGGGTGTGCCATTGACGGTTGGCGATGATGAAATTTATGTGCATAAAGCTGATCAATTAAAAATGGTATCGATTAAAACAAGTCCATACCCTGGGTTTGCGACAGACTTACAACAACCGATTACACCGTTGCTACTAAAAGCATCGGGTACGGGAACAGTTATTGATACCATTTATCCAAAACGAACCAAACACATTCCTGAATTGGCAAGAATGGGCGCTAATGTTCGTGTTGAAGGGGATACCATTCGCATTAGTGGACCAAATACACGTTTAGTTGGCTCACAAGTAACGGCAAGTGATTTACGTGCTGGTGCGTGTTTGTTAATTGCTGCATTAATGGCAGAAGGCACTACGGAAATTTTTGAAGTTGGTCATATTTTAAGAGGGTACTCTAATATTGTTGAACATTTACAACGTTTAGGCGCAGATATTCAGATGGTTGAGGTGTAATATGAGTGATGTTTTTACGTTAGATTTATTAATGAATGAATCATTACAAGTGTTATACAATTATGCTAAAGAACTATTTATTCCGGATTACTCACAAATGAGTAAAAAAGAATTGTGTTTAGCCATTTTACGCAAACAAGAAAATACGCAAGGTTTTTTTACAGCAGAAGGTGTTTTGGACATTTTTTACAATGGTCAAGATCTATCAGGTGTTTTAAGACCGATTAACTATTCGCCTAGCCAAGAAGATATTTATATTTCCGGATCGCAAATTCGCCGTTTTGAATTGCGAAAAGGGGATTTAGTTAAAGGAACTGCACGTCCACCAAAACAATCTGAACGCAGAAATGGGTTGATGCAAGTGCATTACGTAAACGGTAAAGATCCCGAACAAGCGAAATTGCGTGATCATTTTCCAGCGTTGACACCCGTTTATCCAGATACACAAATGGTGTTAGAACACCATCAAAAAGAATTAACAACACGTGTTATGGATTGGGTGGCACCTATTGGCTTTGGACAGCGTGGGCTAATTGTTGCCCCACCAAAAGCAGGTAAAACATCTGTTTTAAAAGCGATTGCCAATGGTATTTCAACCAATTATCCCGACGCGCATTTAATGGTTTTATTGATTGATGAACGTCCTGAAGAAGTTACTGATTTGGAACGTAGCATTCAAGGTGAAGTTATCTACTCGACATTTGATCAACAACCTGAAAATCATATTCGTATCGCTGAGTTAGTTTACGAACGTGCATTGCGTCTTGTTGAAGAGAAAAAAGATGTTATCATTTTGATGGATAGTATTACCCGTTTAGCGCGTGCGTACAATTTAGTGATTCCGCCAAGTGGACGAACGTTAAGTGGTGGTATAGACCCAGCTGCATTTTATAAACCGAAACGCTTTTTTGGTGCGGCGCGTAACATTGAAGACGGCGGGAGTTTAACCATTTTAGCGACTGCACTTGTTGATACCGGTTCACGAATGGACGATGTCATTTATGAAGAGTTTAAGGGAACCGGAAATATGGAGTTACATCTATCTCGTGAGTTAGCACAACGCCGTATTTTTCCAGCCATTGACATTAAAAAAAGTGGCACACGACGTGAAGAGTTATTACTTAAAGAAACGCTACTGGAATCTGTTTATAAAATTAGAAACAGTATGAAAGGCGACGCGTTAGAGTACACAGAAGCTATTTTAAAAGGCATGGTGTCTAAAAAGACAAATGCAACTTATTTTAAAGCGTTAAAATAATGGTCTTTGATAAGTGTCATATATCGACGTTTGGAATGATCAAAATAGTCACAAATCGATTGAAAAGCGTTGGCAACAACGCTTTTTTGGTAGGTAGTAAGGAGAAATGATGCGATTAGATAAATATTTAGGACAAGTAGGTGTAGCTACGCGTACGCAAGCAAAACAACTTGTCAAGCAAGGTAGAATTACAATAAATGATCAAGTCATCAAAAAATCGGATATTCAAATCGATGAGTATAAAGATACCGTATGTTTGGACGGAGAAGTGTTACATTATCAAAAATATGTTTACTATATGCTAAATAAACCGCAAAATGTAGTGAGTGCGACACAAGACAATTTGCATCCAACGGTAATGGATTTATTAAATGAAAATACAAAAGATATTTTTCCAGTTGGTCGATTAGATATTGATACAACGGGATTACTTTTATTAACAAACGATGGACAATTAGCGCACAGTTTACTTTCTCCAAAAAAACATGTGTCAAAAGTGTATCATGTGACGGTTGAATATCCATTGAGTAGCGATGATATTGAAGCGTTTAAAAATGGTGTTGTATTGTCCGACGGGTTTGTTTGTCAAAGTGCAACATTGGACGTTGTGGATGACACCACCGCCTATGTCACCATTTGTGAAGGTAAATTTCATCAAGTCAAACGCATGTTTTTAGCGCGGTCTAATCGAGTTCTTGCCTTAAAGCGTGTTGCTATGGGACCTTTAAAATTAGATGAGACATTACCGCTTGGAGCGTATCGTGAATTGACCATTGACGAGCGTGAAAGTTTATTAAAATTCAAATAATTTTTTTGACATTAAGTACAATTAACTATAAAATGGTATTATATACGCAGGTATATATTTTCATTAGTATGATTTGAAATTAATCTAACAAACAATATAGGAGGACGTTATGGGAGCACATGAAGGTGCTGGTTTTAGCGTAATGACTATCATTGTTGTTTTAATTGCAACTATTTTGGGTATAATAGTTGGTTATTTTGTTCGTAAAGCATCTTATGAAAAACAATTAACAGCCGCGCGTTTAACGGCTCAAAATATTTTACAAGATGCACAACAATCAGCTGAATTGACATTAAAAAATGCCGAGTCAGAAAAAAAATCGGTTTTATTGAGTGCTAAAGAAGAAATTCAACAGTATAAATCAAACGTGGAAGATGAAGTGAAACAACGTCGTCGTGAAGTTGTGGATCAAGAAAAACGTTTGGTGCAACGCGAAACAACTTTAGATCGTAAAGATGAAAACTTATTGCGTCGTGAGCAGACGATTGATGCCAAAGAAGAAGCATTATTGAAACGCACGCAAGTTCTTGAAGAAGAAGAGTTAAAAGTTAAAGCGTTAGTTGAAGAACAGCAAGTTGCTTTGGAAAAAGTGGCTAGCTTAACGCGTGACGAAGCAAAAGACATTATTTTATCAGATTTATCACAGCAATTGATACATGAACGTGCAATCATGGTAAAAGAGTCAGAAATTCGTACAAAAGAAATTGCTGACAAACAAGCAAAAGACATTATTTTAAGCGCTATGCAACGCGCTGGTTCAGATTTAGTGTCTGAAAATACGGTGTCTGTTGTTTCTTTACCAAGTGATGAAATGAAAGGTCGTATCATTGGTCGTGAAGGGCGTAATATCCGTACGCTTGAAACGTTGACAGGGATTGATGTGATTATTGACGATACACCTGAAGCAGTTGTGTTAAGTGGTTTTGATCCAATTCGTCGTGAAATTGCGAAAATGACGTTAGAGAAATTAACGAAAGACGGTCGTATTCATCCTGCACGAATTGAAGAAATGGTTGATAAATCACGTAAAGAAATGGATGAACGTATCCGTGAAATTGGAGAAAAAGCTGTTTTTGATTTAGGTATCCACACGTTACATCCTGATTTAATTAAAATTATTGGTCGCTTAGCGTTTAGAACAAGTTATGGTCAAAATGTATTAAACCACAGTATTGAAGTAGCGCGTTTATCAGCGTTAATGGCAAGTGAACTTGGTGAAGATGAAACAATTGCTAAACGTGCAGGTTTATTACACGATTTAGGTAAAGCGCTTGATCACGAAGTAGAAGGTACCCACGTAGAAATTGGTGCCGAAATTGCTAAAAAATATAAAGAAAATGCCATTGTTGTTAATGCTATTGCATCTCACCATGGTGATGTTGAAGCGACATCAACAATTGCGGTTATTGTCGCGATTGCAGATGCTTTATCTGCTTCAAGACCGGGTGCACGTAGTGATTCATTGGAAAACTACATTAAACGTTTAGAAAAACTTGAAGAAATCTCAAGTAGTTTTGAGGGGATTGATAAAAGTTTTGCGATTCAAGCCGGACGTGAAGTACGTGTTATGGTTAAACCAAATGTATTGGACGATGAGCAAACAGCATTATTGGCACGTGATATTAAACAAAAAATTGAAACCGAATTAGAATACCCAGGACAAATTAAAATAACAGTGATTCGTGAAGTACGATCAGTGGAATTAGCTAAATAAATGAAAAAAGACTAGCCGTTGGGTTAGTCTTTTTTGGTGATATCATTTTCAAAGTGACAAGAGCGTCACGTTATTTGTTTAATGCTTTAAACCAAAAAGGATAGTTAATCAATTGAATGTGCTGGGATGTTCCTGCTAATTCGTTGACTTCACCGTCTGCTTGAGTGAAAATGTTTGGCTCAAATTGTATCGACATTTTAGTAAACGGGATTTTTAAGACACATTCGTGTGATAGGTGCGTGTGTCTTGCAAATTTTATAAGCAACGATATGAGTTTTGGTAGTGAAAGTGAATGAATGATAATGGCATGTGCTGTTTCATCAAAAATAGATAAACTAGGATCTAATACAAGTCCACCACCAAATTGCGGATTATTTAAAAATGTCGCCATGGCGACTTTTGGATAGGTTGTCCCATCCACTGTTAAATCAAATGTTTTAAATTGAAATAATGCCCGAATGACTAGTAAAAGATACGATAAAAACCCAATTTTTAATCGATTAAATAGCGGTTTAATTTTTGAATGCTCTACTAGATGACACACTTGTGCATCAAATCCGATTCCAAAACTATTGATGGCAATCGCTTGATTGGATTGTAAAATTGGTAAAATAAAAGGTGTTTCACAACGTAAAATATCGTGTAATTGAGATAATGGTTCTCGATGACGCAACACTTTGCTTGCAAAGTCATTTCCCGTTCCTGACGGAATAAAACCTAAAGGAATGCGGAAGTGATGCGCCACTAACGTTTGGACAACGTGATGAATGGTTCCATCGCCTCCAATGACGATTACTTTTTGTTGTGGTGTATACGCTTGTGCGATTTGTAGAGTCAATTCACGTAAATGTGCTAAAGAGGTTGATGTCAATGTGTCATAAGTTAATTGTTGTTGATCGAGTTCATTTTGAATGGTGGCCACGATTTTTTGACTGCGATGTCCACCAGAGTTTGGATTCACTAATAAAATAATGGATGTCATAAAAAATCTTTCTGTAATAAAATAAAAAATGATATACTTATCATATCATAAATGAATAAAATGGTTAAGGAGGTAAAATGTTCACATCATTAAATATTAAAAGTTCAAGTAGTTTATTGCAAAGTCCGCATACCGTCGAACAATATTTAGTATTTGCCAAAAGTAAAGGGTACACCACTGTTGTGTTGAATGAAGAAAAAATTTTAGCTAGTGCGGTAACATTTTACCAATTGGCTAAACAACTTGAATTAAAACCGATATTGGCGCTATCATTTACCATCCAAGATATCGCAGTAAGTGCCTTTGCGTTAAATGAAAAAGGGTATTTTGAATTGGTGGATTTATCGTCTACTTTATTGTGTGAGAATGGCAAAATAGATTTAACGCAGTACAAACATTTAGCCTATACCGTTAATCAAATGGATGAACGTGGTATTGCCTTAGCCGATAAATTGAAACAGAGCGTTAATTGTCCGGTTTATCTCATGCAATCGGATGTGTCGACGGCAACACAAGAGATTAAAAAAAGAGTGAATGTACCCGTTTTATTATCTAAACCGGTAGCTTATTTAACGCCGAGTGAATTGTCTACGCTAAAAGTATTACGCTCAATTGATCAGAATACAACGCTGACATTAGATGATCTGATGGTTAGTGGCAGTGATTTTTTATTGGAAGCAAATGAATACTATAATTGGTGTTTACAAGATGAAGACGCTTTTCAATTGACTCAAACATTTTTAAATGACATTGACTTAACGATTCCGTTAGATCAACAGTTGTTGCCGGAATTTTCAACACAGGCCGACGAAAAACTAAAAGAGTTAGCCTTTTTGGGATTAAAAGAACGCGGATTATATAAAGACAATTACATTCAACGTTTAGAAAAAGAATTGGATATTATTAAAAACATGCGTTTTTCCAATTACTTTTTAATTGTTTGGGATTTAATGGCGTACGCGCATCAAAATCATATTATGACTGGTGCGGGGCGTGGGTCCTCGGCGGCTTCTTTAGTGTCGTATTGTTTACGCATTACAAATGTAGATCCCGTCAAATATAATTTGTTGTTTGAACGGTTTTTAAATCCACAACGATATACCATGCCGGATATTGATTTAGATTTTCCGGATAATCGACGTTACGATATGTTGCAGTATGTTGCTAAAAAATACGGGCAAAATAATGTAGCGCAAATTGCAACGTTTGGAACGTTTGCGCCACGTCAAGCCATTCGAGATGTCGCGCGCGTGTTTGGTGCAACGACGCAAGAATTAAAAGCGTGGGCTAACGCGGTTGGGCAAGTATCATCGCTATCACAGTGTGGTAAAGCGTTAGATGAAATGGCTAAAAAAACACCACGACACGAAAAAATTGTGGAGTTAGCCAAAGCGATTGAAGGGCTACCGCGTCATTTATCAACGCATGCTGCCGGTGTCGTGATTAGTGATAAAGTTTTACAAACGGTTATTCCGGTACAACAACACGATAATCAATTGTTGTTGACGCAATTTGATATGAACGATGTTCAAAAAGTAGGCCTATTAAAAATGGATTTTTTAGGGTTGAAAAATTTGTCCATTTTAGCAGATGCGCAAAATGCGGTACAACAAATTGAGCCTAACTTTGATATTTGGGCAATTGATTTTGAAGATCAAGCCACATTAAAATTGTTTGCAAGTGGTCAAACTGATGGGGTGTTCCAATTTGAATCGGCAGGGATTAAACGTGCTTTACGTCAAATTAAACCAGCCAATTTACAAGAAGTCGCAGCAGCAAACGCGCTATATCGCCCGGGTCCAATGGAGCAAATACCAACTTTTGTGAAACATAAAAATAAACAAGAGCCAATTCGATATTTACACGATGATTTACGAGATATTTTACATGATACGCAAGGGATTATTGTGTACCAAGAACAAATCATGCTCATTGCCAATCGTATGGCGGGGTATTCGATGGGACAAGCGGATCTTTTACGACGCGCTATTGCTAAAATGGATAAACAAGGTATGGCGAGTGAAAAAGAACGATTTATTTCAGGCTTTTTATCAAATGGCTATTCTCAACAAACGGCTGACAAAGTGTTTACGTATATTGAAAAATTTGCAAGTTACGGTTTCCCAAAATCGCATGCGTTTGCTTATTCTATTTTGGCGTATCAATTAGCGTATTTAAAAGCGCATTACCCACAAGCGTTTTACCTGGCGTTATTATTGCATACAAATCCAAAAAGTGATCGCTATATGACGTATATTACACAAGCGCGCCAACATCGTGTGACGTTTTTATTGCCGAATATTAACGAAAGCGAGTATGCTCATCGTATTTTATCCAACGAGCATATTTTGTTTGGATTATCAGCAATTCAAGGGGTTCGCTACAATATGATTGCTAGCATTTTATCTGATAGAAAAGCGAATGGACACTTTTCATCTTTAGATGATTTTGTACAACGTCTAGAGGATCAATTTACTAAAGTGGAATTGATTGAACCGTTTATTTACGCGGGTTGCTTTGATTGCTTTAATGAAACACGCGCCACACTCATTCATCGTTTGCCTAACCTTTTAGAAGATAGACAATTTTTAGGTGGTGGCTTATTACCGCTCAAAAAAACAACGCTAGCTGAATTTGACGATACGGTTGTGGTGGAAAAAGAACGACAATATTTAGGCTTTTCATTAAAAAATCAAATGAATGAAGACGTGCTCATGTTTTACGATAATGGCATGTTGCAAAAAAGTATTGATGTACAAGAAAATGATGTTGTGCATTTCATTGGTGTCATCAAAAACATTCGAAAAATTACGACAAAAAATCATAAGCGCATGGCGTTTGCCACGTTTGAAGATCCGTTTGGCATCGTGCAACTTACACTATTTCCTGAAGTGTACCAAAAAGTGTTGTCGATACTAGATAATCAGCAATCGGTTTACATTCAAGGAAAAATTCAAAAGGATCAACAAGGGGATTTGGTGTGTGTGGTCAATCGTATGACACTCAAAGAGCAGATGCTACCACATCTTCAAGCCAAATTAAAAAAAGTGTATATCCGTGTACAAAGCCACGACCAAGTTGACGAGGTGAAAAAACAGGTGTTGAACTTCAAAGGAAGCTCGCCTGTGAGTGTGTACGTGGAGGAGACAAAACAATATATCAATTTGTCTAAAGCGTATCAAGTGAGTGTGTCGAATACGTTAATGACGGCCTTACAACTACAATTTGGAAAAGAGAGCGTTGTCATAAAAGAACGGACCATTTAATTTTACGAAAATCACGACAAATTTACAGAAAATGCAAGACTTTACAAATAGAAAATGGTACAATATCATAAGTGTAATGTGCAATTACAAATTCAAATTAAGGTGGAATATAAGATGAAACGAATTGCAGTTTTAACAAGTGGTGGAGATGCACCCGGAATGAATGCAGCTGTTCGTGCGGTTGTACGAAAAGCCATTAATGAAGGTATGGAAGTATTTGGAATCAATTACGGATATGCTGGTTTAGTTGCTGGTGACATTCGTCAATTAAAAGCAAGTGACGTCAGTGATGTTGTTGGACGTGGGGGAACATTTTTATACTCAGCACGTTATCCAGAATTTGCCTCAGTTGAAGGTCAATTAAAAGGTATTGAACAATTAAAAAAACATGGTATCGAAGGGTTAGTTGTTATTGGTGGTGACGGTTCTTATCAAGGTGCGGTAGCATTAACAAAACACGGGTTTCCAACAGTTGGTATTCCGGGAACAATTGATAACGATATTCCGGGAACAGACTATACAATTGGTTTTGATACAGCAGTGACGACAGCGCTTGATGCGATTGACCGTTTAAGAGATACGGCAACAAGTCACGTGCGTACGTTTATCGTTGAAGTGATGGGACGTAATGCCGGAGACATTGCACTATGGGCAGGGGTTGCTGGTGGTGCAGAACAAATCGTTATTCCAGAAGTCGATTTTGATGTGGCAGAAATTTGTGCAGAAATTAGACGTAATCGTGAAGCGGGTAAAAAACATACGTTAATTATTTTAGCTGAAGGTGTTATGCCTGCTCAAAAATTTGCGGAATTAATGTGGGAACACGGCGAACAACATACACGCGTATCCGTATTAGGACATATCCAACGTGGTGGTCGTCCGACGGCTCGTGACCGTGTATTAGCTTCTCAATTTGGATTTAAAGCGGTTGAGTTGTTAATGGAAGGTATTGGTGGTGTTTGTGTCGGTATTCGCGAAGATAAAATCATTTACAGTGATATTGTTACAACATTAGAAAATGGAAAACATGTACCAAACTTACACTTATATCAAGTCAATGAACAAATTAGACATTATTGGACAGAAGGATAGGAATTAGAAATGAAAAAGACAAAAATTGTATGTACACTAGGACCGTCAAGCCAAACGGTTGATCAATTGGTTGCCATGATTAATGCGGGAATGAACGTTGCACGTTTTAACTTTTCTCACGGTTCACACGAAGAACATTTAGAGCGTTTTAACGCTGTAAAAGAAGCGCGTCGCATTACAGGAAAACCATGTGCTATTTTATTAGATACAAAAGGACCTGAAATTCGTACACATGATATGAAAGACGGTAAAATTGAATTAGTAACAGGAAACACTGTTCGTATTGCAATGGAAGAAGTTGAAGGAACAGCAGAACGTTTTTCAGTATCTTACCCAGAATTAATTAACGATGTTACTGTAGGTAGCCGTATTTTAGTTGATGATGGTTTAGTATCATTATTAGTTACTGAAATTGACACAGAAAGCAACGACATTGTTACCGTTGTTGAAAACACTGGTATCATTAAAAATAAAAAAGGTGTTAACGTGCCTAACGTTAGCGTAAACTTACCAGGTATTACAGAAAAAGACGCAGCTGACATTCGCTTCGGTATTGCTAACGGTATCGACTATATTGCAGCAAGTTTTGTACGTCGTGCAAGTGATGTCTTAGAAATTGTTAAAATTTTAGAAGAAGAAGATGCACGTCACATTCAAATTATTCCAAAAATTGAAAACCAAGAAGGTGTAGATAATATTGATGAAATTTTAGCTGTATCTCATGGTTTAATGGTGGCACGTGGTGACTTAGGTGTGGAAATTCCAACTGAGGAAGTGCCAATCGTTCAAAAACGTTTAATTAAAAAATGTAATGCAGTCGGTAAACCGGTTATTACAGCAACTCAAATGTTAGATTCAATGCAACGTAACCCACGTCCAACTCGTGCAGAAGCAGGGGACGTTGCCAATGCAATCTTTGATGGTACAGATGCGGTGATGTTATCTGGTGAAACAGCAGCGGGAGATTACCCATTAGAAGCTGTTAAAACAATGGCAAGCATTTGTGTACGTACAGAAAGCGAAATCCAAAATCACGATATATTCCACTTGAAACAATTCAAACACGATACAACAGAAGCAATCGGTCGTTCTGTTGGTCATAACGCACGTAATTTAGGTGTAGAAACAATTGTTGCTGCAACACAATCAGGTTACACAGCAAAAATGATTTCTAAATACCGTCCACATTCTGAAATTGTTGCCTTAACATTCTCAGAACAAACACAATTAGGTTTATCACTTGTTTGGGGTGTACAAGCGGTTGTGATTGATCCAATTAAAGCAACAGACGAATTGTTTGAACGTGCAGATCAAGTTGCAAAAGAAAAAGGATTCGCCAAAGAAGGCGATACAATTATCGTAACAGCTGGTTTACCAATCGGCTTAGCTGGAACAACAAACATGATGAAAATTCAAACTGTTCAATAAAGCAAATAAGGCTCTATGTCAAATAGGGTTGATGGTAAATAAGGATAGTGATTTAACAGATGTTAAGTCACTATCTTTTTGTTTAAAAGGGGATACATTTTTAACTTGTGTTTTTAGCGAGATGGTTTAAAATGGAAATGTGGAAGCGCTATCTTTTTAAAGAGTGTCCAACAAAAAAATAGTGCTTGAATGAGTTGATATGTCGTTTATCGCAAGGAGGAGTGATATGTTAGTTGAAGTGTGTGCAGGTAGTTTGAAAGACTGTATTATCGCACAACAAAATGGTGCTCATCGTATTGAATTGAATAGTGCTTTATTTTTAGGTGGCTTAACGCCGAGTATTTCAACGTTAGTATTGGCAAAACGGCACGTTACGATTCCCATTATTTGCATGGTGCGCCCGCGCGGAGCAGGTTTTTGCTATGATGATTACGATAAAGACGTCATGTTTGCTGACGCTCAATTACTGTTAGAAAATGGTGCCGATGGCATTGCGTTTGGTTTTTTAAAGGCAGATAAAACGATTGATGTAGACGCTACACGAAAAATGATTGATTTAATACATCGCTATAAAAAGCAAGCGGTATTTCATCGCGCATTTGATTGTGTGGAAAACCCTTATTTTGCCATTGAAACATTAATTGATTTACAGTGTGACCGACTATTAACGAGTGGTTTACAAGAAAGTGCAATAAAAGGTAGGGTGTTATTAAAAAAACTGCAAGACAAATATGGCGCAAATATTGAATTGTGCATGGGTGCCGGTGTGAATGCTGAAAATATTCAACGATTAAAACAAGATACAGGCATTAGGCAATGCCACGCTAGCTTTAAACATTGGATAGAAGATGACACCACATCAGGAAAAAACGTCAGCTACCGTTATAGTGCGGATGATGCGTTTGATGGTGTGAGTGCGAAAAAATTAAAAACGTTAATTGAAATTTTGGGGGATTAATATGAAAAGAATTTTAGATTGTACAACAAGAGACTTTGCAACGTATAAAGGACAAGCGTTAAAGCAAGCTATTTTGGCTGCTGAAGGGCGTACGGTGTGTTGTGAAATGGTGTCATCGCGAGCGAGTGTCGGTGGGAATATCACGAATGCGGAAATCGCACGTGCATTTGGTGCGGACTTGATGTTGTTAAACGGTTTTGATGTGTTTAAACCGGGAGTATTTGGATTACATGCACAAGAAGATGTCATTTACGAGTTGAAAAAATTAGTTGGCCGACCAATTGGGATTAATTTAGAGCCAGTTGATGCAAGTGCAACGATGTTAGAAACACGTCTTAGCATATCAAAAGGACGTACGGCTTGCGTGGAGACGTTCCAAGAAGCTGAAAAATTAGGCGTCGACTTTATTTGTTTAACGGGTAATCCAAAAACGGGAGTGACCAACCAAGCCATTGCGGAAGCGATTACGTTAGCAAAACAACATTTTTCAGGGTTAGTCATTGCTGGTAAAATGCACGGATCTGGGTCAAAAGAACCCGTATGTAGTCGCGAGACGGTCAATCAATTTGTAACGTCTGGAGCAGATGTTATTTTAGTACCTGCTGTGGGGACTGTTCCGGGATTTACAGATGCTGAATTAATCGATATTGTGAAAGCAGCACATCAAGCGGATGCATTGGTATTATCAGCTATTGGAACAAGTCAAGAAAGTTCAAGTAAAGAAGTGATTGAAAGTATTGCTATTCGAAATAAAGTAGCGGGTGTAGATATACAGCATATTGGTGATTCTGGTTTTGGCGGTTTAGCGAATGTAGAAAATATTTTTGCTTTGTCTGTGGCAATTCGTGGATTACGCCATACGATCAACCGCGTTGCGATTTCTGTTAATCGTGATACATCAGATCAAATTCATTTTGGAAATAGTCAATAATTTTTGTAGTATTGATGTTAACTCGTGTTGATTTCTGATGAGACGTGGGGTGGTGTATGGTGCCACCCATTACAAAAAGGATACTTTAAAACTAAAAAGGCTGCGCGAGCAGCCTTTTTGAGTATAAAATAAAAAACCGAAATGCCGTTTCGTGTACTTTATAGTTTTGAACCTGTAAGAAAACAGGTGGGCTTTTCAGCGCATGCTATTTAACTACCAAGTGAAAAGGCATGTTAGCACATGAGTCATTAAAATCCCTAATCAAAAACAAACGTAAGGTCAACACATATGAAAGTACGACGCACATCTCAGTCGTTTATTCATTTTTTATGACTTTATTATACCAAAAAAATTAAAAAAAGCAATTGGTAACGATTACAAAAATCAAAAAAACATTCTTTTAGTACGCTTCTATATGTTGAGAGTTTGTAATAAATGCCTATAAATCAACTTTATCGAGTTAAAACACGAACATTATAAAAATATTTTTTTAGAAAACCCGATATAGACGAACAAAATAAATTAAAAAAGTGTTTTTTATAGTTTTTTTGTTGTGCTAATGTGCCAAAGTGTGTATAATGGTCAATGGGTTAAAAAACAACCTAAAATTTTAATACAGGAAGTGGGATTAACTTTATGGAAAGAAAAGTTGGTACTGTTGTTCGTGGCGTTCGTTGCCCAATTATTCGTCAAGGTGATGATTTATCACAAATTGTTGTAGATAGCGTATTAGATGCAGCAAAAAGTGAAGAGTACGACTTTAGAAATCGTGATATTGTAGCGTTGACTGAATCAATTGTTGCAAGAAGTCAAGGAAACTATGCAAAGGTTGAAGCAATCGGTGAAGACGTGAAACGCAAATTTAATGCCGATACGGTAGGGGTAATTTTCCCGATTTTATCACGTAATCGTTTCGCTATGATTTTAAAAGGTATTGCATTAGGAACGAAAAAGGTTGTGTTAATGTTATCTTATCCACGTGATGAAGTGGGTAACCAATTGTTAACAGAAGACCAATTAGAAGAACATGGTATTGATCCATATACGACTGTATTATCTTTAGCGCAGTATCGTGAGATGTTCGGTGAAAACTTGCATCCATTTACGGGTGTGGATTATGTTGCTTACTACAGTAACATTATTGAACAAGCCGGCGCGCAAGTTGAAATTGTATTTGCTAACCACGCTAAAGAAATTTTAAATTATACAAAAAATGTCATTAACTGTGACATTCATACACGCCAACGCACACAACGTTTATTAAAAGCGGAAGGTGCAGTAGTGTATGGTTTGGACGAACTATTAACAGAATCAATTGATGGTAGTGGTTTTAACACACGTTACGGCTTATTAGGTTCAAACAAAGCAAGTGATGACAGCATTAAATTGTTCCCGAACGATTGTACAGATTTAGTATTGGATATTCAACAAAAACTATTAAATGAAACAGGTAAACATGTTGAAGTTATGGTTTATGGAGATGGTGCCTTTAAAGATCCTGTTGGACAAATTTGGGAATTAGCTGACCCGGTTGTTTCTCCTGCCTACACACCAGGTTTGGAAGGCACACCAAATGAATTAAAATTAAAATATTTAGCGGATAACGAATTTTCAAATTTATCTGGTGAAGAATTGAAACAAGCAATTGAAGCACGTATTAAAGAAAAAGACGGAAGCTTAGTTGGACATATGGATGCAGAAGGTACGACACCACGTCAATTGACTGACTTAATCGGATCATTATGTGATTTAACAAGTGGTTCTGGTGATAAAGGTACACCAATTATCCATATTCAAGGTTACTTTGATAATTACACAAATCAATAATAAAAAGCACCCTGCGGGGTGTTTTTTTGTTATAATAACGGTGATAAGGAGAGATTATGTTACCAGTTCAGAAAAATGAAATATTAACCGTTACGTGTGTTGATTTGACGCACGAAGGCATGGGAGTTGCCAAAGTAGATGGCTACCCTATTTTTATTGAAAATTTATTGCCCGATGAAGTGGCAAAAGTTAAAGTGATTAAAGTGAGTCGTTCGTTTGGTGTTGGAAAGGTAGTGGAATTGTTAGAATCATCACCAAATCGTGTTCCAGTGACAGATGTAAAGGGAACATGGGTCGGTACAATGCCGTTGCAACATCTATCGTACGATGCTCAGTTATTGTTTAAGCAGCAACAAGTGAGTAACGTGATGCGTAAAATTGCTAAACTACCTGATGTTTTGGTGCGACAAACAATAGGTGCAGATTACACCACAGCCTATCGAAATAAAGCCCAAATTCCAGTTAGAAATATTGATGGTCAGCTGGAAACGGGATTTTATCGCAAAAATTCGCATACGCTTGTGCCAATTGAAGATTTTGTCATTCAAGACAAGCGCATTGATGAAATTGTGGTGATTGTGCGTGATGCGCTAAGAAAGTTTCAGGTTTCGGCGTATCATGAGGAGACACACTCTGGAGATGCTCGACATATTATGGTGCGACGTGGGAAAAATACAGGTCAAGTGCAAGTGGTACTTGTGACGCGTACGAAAAAAAGGTTGCCAAAGATGTTGGTAGATGAAATTTTGCAGACGTGTGAAGATGTGGTGAGTTTCGTTCAAAATGTGAATAGTAAGCCGACTAACGTCATTTTAGGGGACGAGACGATTGTCTACCACGGAGATGATTTCATTTGTGACGAGTTGATGGGATTGACGTTTAAAATTAGTTCAAAATCGTTTTATCAAGTCAATCCGGAACAAACGGAAAAGTTGTATACAGAAGCGATTCGTGCTGCAAAAATTACAAATGAAGATGTTGTGATTGATGCGTATAGCGGAATTGGAACTATCGGATTGTCGCTAGCCAAACATGCCAAGTGGGTATACGGAATGGAAATAGTCAGCGACGCCATTGATATGGCGAAAGAAAACGCACGAATGAACGGAATTGACAACGTGACCTACGAAGTCGGTTCAGCTGAAAACGTGATGAAAAAGTGGCTAGATGAAGGTGTAATGTGTGACGTCTTAATGGTAGATCCCCCACGAAAAGGATTGGCACCAAGCTTTATTGACACGACACTAAAAATGAATGCCAACCGAATTGTTTATGTGAGTTGTAACCCAGCCACCATGGCACGCGACCTTGTGGCATTTACAGAAGGCGGGTATACCGTAGAGTACGTCCAACCCGTCGACATGTTTCCGATGACGGTGCATGTGGAGTGTGTTGCTTTGCTCGTAAAATCCTAGAAACCTTTGAACGAAAGGGATAGTGAAAAGCCTTGTAGACAAGGCTCAGACTGTTGACAAATAAACTGTCAACAGTCTTTTTTCGTACCAGACGTTAAGTTGTACGGCTTACCGCGATGTACACGATACATCGCGCGTTCCCTACTACGTGCGAGAACGAAGCCATTCGTACAACAACGTCTGATACGATAATAACACTTAAAAGTGGTATAATAGAGATAAGAAAAAGGAGGGAACAATTTATGTTTTATAAAGAAAATCATCCAAATGACGAAATCATATTAAACACATTATCCGAATTAGTACCAAAAGATCATTTACTACGTAAAATTGATAAATCAATTGATTTCAATTTTATTTATGATATTACTTCTCCTTACTATAGTCATACCAACGGTCGTAATAGTTTAGATCCAGTTGTTTTATTTAAATTAGTCTTTTTAAAAGATATTTACGGTATTAAATCAATGCGAGAAACCATTAAACGTGTCGAAACTGATGTGGCGTTTAGATGGTTTTTAAACCTTCCTTTCTCTAAACCAACTCCTCATTATTCCACTTTTTCTCAAAATTATATTCGCCGTTTTCAAGGTACTTCTGTGTTTGAAGATATATTTAACACTATTGTACACCAAGCTATCTCACATCATTTAATTAGTGGGACAGCATTATTTACAGATTCCACACATATTAAAGCAAATGCCAATAAAAATAAATTTAAAAACGCTATTATTGAAACCGTTCAAGAACGTAAACGAGATTTAGAAAACGAAATTAACGCTGAACGAGAAGCTATTGGAAAAAAGCCTTTTAATTACACTGATAAAATCATCTCTAAATCCATTAAAGAAAGTACGACTGATCCAGAAAGTGGATATTACCATAGAGATAATAAAGAAAAGGGATTTATGTACTTAGACCATCGTAGTGTAGATGGTAAACATAATTTTATTGTGGATTGCTTTATTACACCAGGCAACGTGCATGATAGTGTACCGTATGTGTCGCGATTAACACATATAATCGAAACATTTAATTTTAATGTGAATTGTGTCGCGTTAGATAGCGGATATTATAAAAAAGACATTTTAAAATTTTTAGAAGAGAAAAAGATATTTTCTGTGATTGGGTATCGACGTTTTCATCGCAATCCTGACCATAAATTTTTTCGATATAATTCATCTATAGATTGTTTTACGGATACACGTACGGGAGAAATTTATACCTACAGAAATATTGATAGACAAGGATATAAACAGTATCGTATAAGCGATAATAGTAATAAACGGATACTACGTCGAGCGATAGATGCTGATGTATACGATAGATGTCGTGAACGTCGATTATCTACGTTTGGGAAAGCATTATATAAACGACGGAAAGAAACGATTGAGCGTAGTTTTGCAGACTCTAAGCAAAATCATGGGTATCGATTTGCGCAATATAGAGGAGTAACCAAGATGCAACAGTATACTTGGTTATCTTGTGCTGCCCAAAACATGAAAAAAATGGCAATTCTACTCACTGGAGATAGCCATTTTTTGAGATATTATTCTTCATTTCGTATTTTAAAATTCAAAATTCAACATATTTTTCATTTTTTAAAAAATATGTTGGATTTTTTATTGGTATTGTCAACAGTCTGGAAAAGAGCCTTTGGCTCTTTTTTTATAAACATTTTTAGTAGTAGGAATATATAAGATGTTACTGGAACATCTTTTTAAATATAATTTAATATCAATTGATTTATTTGGATATAAAAACGTATAATCTCAATATAGACATGTTTCCCATGACAGAGATATGCTATGTCATCAATTTAGTTGTCTACATTCATGTGGAGTGTGTAGTTCTGTTGGTGAAATCCTAGAAGCCTTTGAACGAAAGGGATAGTAAAAAGCCTTAGAGACAAGGCTTTTTGCCGTATGGTGGGTAAGTATCAGAGTGAGAGTTGAAATTGAAGTAGTGGAATTGATAGTGAAGAACTAACTAAATTTGTTTCCATTGTCCCATGGTGGGTATGCTGATTTCCATAGAATAGGAATTTGTGGGAATAGAAACGTACCCCATCTATTATTGATATTTTTATGGATGAATTTTTTTGATATATTTTTGATATAATAGTATTAATAAATACTGAATGTGAGGGTCATTATGTTAAAAAAATCTGAGTTATTATTCTATTATCGTGAAGGAATAAAAGAAACAATTACAGAAGTAAATAAGAAAACTAAAAATTCTGAAAAAAGCAATTTGATAAATAAACAGATGAAAAATCTGCTATCTAGTCAATTAACAATGTTAGGTTCAGAAGATATTAACGATATATTATTAATTCATTATACATATTATATTGTGATGTTAGAGTCCAGAAATCAAGTTTGGAACTACGACTATATGGCTTTTAGTCGTAGAATAGGAGAATTATGGGAACCATTTTGCAAACTTCCTTTTCAGTATTCAATAAATCCAATCAATTTTTATGAACCACCAAAATATGAGGAGTTTAAAAGTAATCTTCAAATAGATCTACTAGAATTTATTGAAGGGTTATCTTTAAATAGTTCTGATAAGAAAAACTTAATCAATTATATTGATGATATTTGGGCTTTTAGTGAGAGTGGAGCCATTAACTTAAAAGAGGATTTACATTTTTATATTGGTGACAAATATTATGTTGTTGATTACAAAAGTGGATTTAGTTCAAATGAAAAAGGTAATGTAAATCGGTTACTTCAAGTGGCGAAATTATATACTACAATTGATTATGAATGTATGCTATTTGTAAGGCAACGTGAAGAGGAGAATAATCATTACCTGCAAACTTTGAAAAATTCTGGCTTATGGAATGTATATTGTAGTTCCGATACTTATTCCAAAATCCTTGAGATAACTGGTGTCGACTTGAGAGCTTGGATGGATAAAAATATGGATTGGGCTAATGATATTAGTCCAGAATTTAAGAAATATTTAATACAAAATCAGTTGCTTCAATACTTGACTTGGTAAAGCAATAGAGTTAAACTTAAGCTAATACTTAAGGAGGCAACTTTGAATAAAACTTTACAAACTTATTATACAAATTCTGATTTAATTACTGATTATATGGTGTCCAAATTAGAACTTTGTGATACTGATACAATATTAGAGCCCAGTGTTGGAGAGGGAGTTTTTGTAGACAAAATTCTTCAGCAAAAGCCGAAGCTAAGTATAACCACATATGATATTGATAATTACTCTTATCAGGTCATGTCTAGAAAATTTCGGAAGAATCAAAATGTTAGTATACATGAATCGGATACGTTGATTGACTTAAATTTAGATATACGTGCAAATACGCATACAGGTTTTTCAAAAATAATAGGAAATCCGCCGTATGGAGCCGTTTTTACAGATGAACAAAAGCGAGTTCTCTCAAAAAAATATAGTAGAATTTATTCAAAAGATTCATATGTGTTATTTTTATTTAGATGTCTATCACTGCTGGAAGAAGATGGTAAGTTAGTCTTCATTATTCCAGATACTTTTTTATATTTAAATATGCATAAAAAGTTTCGAGAATTCTTGTTCAAAAATTATCTGGTTGAAGAAATTGCTATATTTCCTAGTAAATGGTTCCCTGGGGTGTCATTTGCTTACAGTAAGTTATCGATAATAACTATAACAAATAGAAAACAGGACATTTTTGAGAACAGTATTAAGATATTTGACACACTTAGTAGTGAGATTGATTTCTCAAAGATAAATTGCGGAGTGGTGAAACCTAAAGAAATAAAACAAACCTCAATACTTAAACAAGAAAATTATAATTTACATCTCAATGCAACTGCAGATGAGATATTGATGAAGTCAAATTTGACCCTTGGTGATATTGCAGATTGTGTCACAGGTATATATACGGGCGATAATAAAAAGTATTTAAAGGTTAAAAGTTTAAATATTAGGAATTCCAAAGGTTATGCTTGTATTTTGGATGAGGAAATTAATTTAATTCCCGCTACTGTAGATGGAATTACAGATTCTATTGCTAATTACATACCTATTATAAAGGGAAGTATGAAACAGGGGTATAAACAACCTAATGATGATTGGTTTATAAGATGGGATAAAAGTACAATTAATGAGTATCATACATTTAAAAAAGCAAGGTTTCAAAATAGTGATTACTATTTCAAATATGGGATAGCTACTCCTATGTTGAAAAGCAAAAAAATAAAAGCTACTATCATGAAGAATAGAGTTTTTGATCAAAGTATAGTTGGAATTTTTCCGAAGGATAGCAGAGATACATTATTTGTATTGGGGCTACTTAATTCTAATATAGTTAATGAAATAGTGCATAATATTAATCCAACAGTAAATAATTCTGCTAACTATTTAAAGAGAATTCCAATTCCTAAGATTAGTGATGAATCTAAAAAACAGATTGATTCGCTCGTTGAAGGGATATTGTACAGAGATGAAAATAATCAACGAAAATTAGATAAGATTATATCAAACTTATATCTTTCAAACTAAATTTGTTGTTTTCATTCTTAGTAAGAAGTCAAAAAGGGCAATCGCCCTTTTTGCTTTACTCTAATAATGTTTCTATTCCTACTATCCTAAACACCTGTTGGTCTAACTGCCCTGCGAGTTTGCTGAACGGATGTCGTCTACATCGTCCATGGCTTTTGCTTTTTGGAATTCCTCAAAGCGACCCTCGTACATCAGCATTTCCCTGTCATCAAGCGAGAGAAAAACTTGGAAATTACCACCACTGAATACGTCCTCGTAATGGTAGGCAAAATTGACAAATCGTCCTAACTCCACGGTGTCGTCTGGCTGTAGAGCTAAGTAGGTATCTGGTAGACTTTCTTGTGAATCGGTTACACTAAACGACTCGCCCTAAATGTGCAGAGGCACAGTTTGATACAACAACAGAAGACAGGTTTCCTATAAGGGAAAGATTGTCTGGTGTTGTTCCAAATACATCAAGGAGGGCAAATCTGCTTGTCAAGGGATGAGAGTACCTGAGACCGACATCAGTGAGTGGCACTTAGAGATACCAGTAACCGTCATAGAAAGGATTGAGTATGGCAAAAAATATTACAGTTATTCCAGCCAAGAAAGTGCAGGTGACAATTCTACACCACATCCAAGAGAAAATCAGAATGGCCGCTTATTGTCGAGTGTCCACCGACCAAGACGAACAGCTATCAAGCTATGAGAATCAGGTCAAATACTATCGTGACTTTATCTCAAAACACGAAGATTATGAGTTGGTTGACATCTATGCGGATGAAGGCATTTCAGCAACCAACACTAAAAAACGGGATGCCTTTAACCAATTGATACAGGATTGTAGAGAAGGTAAGGTGGATAGGATTTTGGTTAAGTCAATATCTCGATTTGCCAGAAACACCTTAGATTGTATCAAGTATGTCCGTGAGCTGAAAGAACTAAGGATTGGTGTCACTTTTGAGAAAGAAAATATCGACAGTCTCGATTCCAAAGGAGAGGTACTTTTAACCATTTTATCCTCACTTGCTCAAGACGAGTCACGCTCCATTTCAGAGAACTCAACATGGGGAATTCGAAAGAAATTTGAACGTGGAATTGTCCAAGTAAATACGACCAAGTTCATGGGGTATGATAAGGATGAGAACGGTAGGCTAGTCATTAACCCAGAACAAGCTGAAGTTGTTAGACACATCTATAGCCAGTTCTTAGAAGGTTACAGTCCAGAAAGCATTGCGAAAGAACTCAACACCAACGGTGTCAAAGGATGGTCGGGGAAAGCCAACAGGTATTCCAGCAGCATTCTCAAAATACTTCAGAATGAGAAGTATAAAGGTGATGCCCTGCTTCAGAAAACCTACACGGTGGATTTCCTAACTAAGAAGCGAACGAAGAATGATGGACAGGTTAACCAATACTATGTGGAAGACAGCCATGAGGGTATCATCGATGAGGAAACTTGGGAGACTGTGTTCAATTAGAAATTGCCAGGCGCAAAACCTACCGAGAGGAACATCAGCTCAAGTCCTATATCATACAGAGTGAGGATAACCCCTTTGCCACCAAGGTGTTCTGTGCTGAGTGTGGCTCAGCCTTTGGTCGAAAGAACTGGACAACACGCCGAGGGAAACGTAAAGTTTGGCAATGTAACAACCGCTATCGTATCAAGGGTGTAGAAGGGTGTTACAGTAGCCATTTGGATGAGGCGATACTTGGGCAGATTTTCATAAAGGCATTGGAGCTTTTAAGCGAGAACATTGATTTGCTTGATGGCAAGTGGGAGAAAATCTTGGCAGAAAATCGCCTGCTCGAAAAGCACTACAGCATGGCATTAAGTGACCTACTTAGGCAGAAGCAGATCGACTTCAACCCTTCAGACATGTGCCGAGTGCTAGACTATATCAGGATAGGGCTTGATGGCGAAAATTACGGTTCGTTTCCTTGAAGGAACTGAGGTAGATTTATAGAGAAAAAGAAAGGCTGTAACGACAGTGGGATGCCATTGTGGTCACAGCCTTTTTTGGTTCTATGTCAAATGGTGTTGGTGACCAAAAATTAAGCGACTTTATTAGCCGATAACGAGGAATGTTCTTCGTTATCGGTTTTCTTATTTTTAAATAATCGATTGACAATGAGTATTCGAGCTCTTAAATTGTAAAAGTTACGATATCCATATCCAGAACGCTTAATATTCTTAATGCGATTATTAAGCCCTTCAATCGGTCCGTTTGTATAGCGATACTCTAGAGATAAGCGAATTTCATCTATATAATACATCAGTGAGTTTAAACTTGTTCGTACATATTGACGTAGTTGATATGACTTAGATGCGTTTAAATCATCTATAAACTGTTGAGAATCATTTGTGGCAATATCATATTTTAAATTATTGATGATATGGTGCACTCTGGATAATTGCGGAGACAAATCAACTAGATAATCAACAATCATTTTTTCTGTCATCATGCCATCGAACAAACGATGCGTTTCAAAACGTTCAACATCTAAATTTTCTCTATTTTTTAACACTAACTGCCATAATTGTTTCAATTTACGATAATCTGTCGGTCTACTATAACGGTAGGCATTCATAATTTCTACTCTTAAACGATTTAATGCGCGATTTAAATGTTGCACAACATGGAATTTATCAATGATGATGTTAGCGTTAGGAAAACACGTCTGCATCACTTTTATATACGGTTTATACATATCCATTACCACAAATTTAACACGTAATCTTTCTGATGCATCAAACCTTAAGAAATAATCGATTAAATCCTGCTGTTTACGACTTTCCAGAACGTCTATAATATCGTGTGTCTGTGCATCACAGAAAATAAAACTCATTTTCCCAACACAATTTTGAACCGATTTAAATTCATCTATACAAATGGTTTCAGGTAAATGGCGATGCGTCATAAATGTTTTTGCGGTACGACGTAAGACTCTGATGACCGTATGAGGTGATACAAAAGTATGTTTGGCAATAGTGGACATCGCCATTTCTTCTGTTAATAAGTCGATTATTTTACGTTTGACAATATGAGAGATATGGCAATTTTTATCCGCTAATGTTGTTGTAGCGATAAAGGTTTCTCCACAGGCTTTGCATAGAAAACGTTGCTTTTTCAACTGCAATAACAGCGGAGAAAAGTTAATATCTCCTAGTAATAAACGAATGGTTTTAAAACCGTATTTTATAACGGTGTGATGGTTGTTTTGAACGCCACATTTTTCGCAACAAGACGGTGTATACGATAAAGTTCCAGATAACTGTCGATAGGTTTTATCTTTTATAGTGACAGTGGGTAATACTAATGTATCGTTAAATGTTATATTTTTATCCTCAATTGATAATAATTGGTGTATACTAGATGCATAGGTCATGATAATTCTCCTTTTATTAGATTTAGCGCTTTAATTATAAGGGAATATCTGACCTTTTTGTATACATAATTTAAAAGGTGTTGATAGCTTCCTTGCGGAAGCCACCAACACCAAATATTATAGAACCCCTTTTTTACGTTTTTGTGGTAGAATATATAATATTAGAATGGGGTGGAGTTGTAGTAACCATTATGGAAAAAGAGACTTATCGTGAAAGATTAAATAGTCCTGAGTTTGAGGAAGTGATTTTGCCTATTTTTGATTTTTTTGAACCGTTTATACATCAGGAATTAAAATTTAATGAGAGCGAAGATAAAAATTACTTAGAAGAATCAGTGTTGGAGTATTATCAAATGTTGGTTGAACAGAACATCAGGGAAAGCATCTCAGTTTTACGTAAAAAAGTTAGTTCAGAAGATTATGTAGCTATGAGAAGTTTTGTGTTGTCTCTTCAACAAAATACAATTCAATTTTTAACAAATGAGAAGTACAGGTCGAGAGTAAAATGGAAAAAGATTTTAAATTCCTATATAAATGTTTCGAGAATTTTTTTAGAAAAAGAAAAAATACAGCTTCTTCAGGATGGTTTTCCTGTCGAGGGTCAACAAATAGTTTTGGCGATGAGTTTGATAGATCCACAAGACGATAATATTAAAGCAAATGATGAAATTCAAAATATTTGTGATTTATTTACGAATAATCCCAATGTAATAGTTGTTCCTATTCATGGATGCTCTACTGATGTGTTTAGAACAATTTTGGATAGACTTCCAATACTGAATATTATCCATTTAGCGGGTCACACCGATACGAAAACTAACGGAGAGGTATTACTTTCGTTTGTAGACTCAAATATGACTTTTAAGAAATTTAGTAATTGGATTTCTAATCGTAGATTTCGTTGTTCATTTCTTAATTGTTGTTCTACTGCTGAATTTGTATCTAATTTAGATTCATTGTACTCAGACTGTTCTATCTTACATAGTGGGCAAGTTGTATCGAGCATAGCATTTGATTTTTCGGAACATTTCTATACAGTGATTTCAAGTGGTGGAGATTTTAATGCTGCCTGGCAAGCAGCTGTTAAAAATTGTACCGAGTCCCCATTCAATTACTTGTACTGTTAATACGTTTAGTTATATAGAGAGGTAGATAGTGATATGGCTAGTAATACTGAGAGGATTGGCATACATCATTGTGGATTAATTGCAGAAAGAAACAATTGGATGTTTAGAGAACAGCCAGTTAATGACATAGGTATAGATGCTCATATGGAATTTGTTGAATATAGTAGACCGAGACAACACCTTGCATTACAAATCAAGTCAGGATCGAGCTGGTTTAGGGAGAAAAAAGATAACTACGTTATATTTAGGAAGATAAATGAGAGGCAGTACAATTATTGGACGATGAATTCTCTTCCTTGTATAATTGTTCTGTTTAATCCTGATGATGGCATGTGCATTTGGCAAGAATTAACTCCTGAAACAATTGAAAAAACTAAAGAGGGGGAAGGTAAAGGTTATTATGTGAAAGTTCCTATAAATCAAGTTTTTTTGGATGAACAGTCAAACAATCACCTGCTTTCCTATACTAATTTACCCCAACATATTCAAAATTATAACTTTTTATTATCTCATAAAAAATTTATGGAAATTATTCAAAGTGGAGGTGAAGTTAAATTACATTCAACAGAGTGGGTAAATAAGTCTAGTGGTAGAGGAGAAACAAAGTTAATCGTTCATGAAGGTGACAGTATAACAGAATACTTGTATCCATATTGGTTCCCATATACTCCCTACACAGATGTTTTTCCTAGATTGTTTCCATGGGCAGATTTTTCTATTGATGAAGATTTTTTCGAAGAAAGTGATTACGAATTGTGGAAACAATATCACTGTTATTATGATAGTGAAGTAGATGAATGGCTTGAAGTAGGAGACACATTTGAGGAATTTCGGCAAAAATTAAATCCGATGCGATTCATTGATCATGCTGGAGAAGTTGCGGAGTATATGCTGGTTCTTAGTTTAAATGAGCTAGGTAGGTCATTCTTAAACTTAGAACAATTTATCTCTGAGAATCGACCATACGCTAAAGCAAGACCAAAATCAAAAGAAAAATAGAGGAGCATTTTCATGAAGAAACTAAAACTTAATAGTGGTATAAAACCAGAAAAGGCGATTGATGGGTATAGATTGGATCCTAATGAAAAATATGTGATTAATCTAGAAGACGAAATGGAATTTGCGATTACCATACTTCAAGCTGCTCATACGCTTGGTTTTCCACCAGCGTTTAAAAATTGGCATGCATGGCTTTTTGAAAATAGTTTTAGTGCAGAAAGTCCAAATCCAACAAATAAGTTTGTCGAAAAGTTCTATGGTGTTGGACCTCTTTGGAAAACTCCATATTCAATGGGGATAGTCGTACGAGCAGAGGATGATGATTATTACATTGTTATGGAATGTAGTAGAGAAAATAAAGGTTTCAAACACACACAAATAATTCTTACTTTGGGTGGGTGCATATAAAATAATATTATAATTTCTAACACAACATTCCGTTCCATAGTATAATTCCAACATAACGTTCACTCCCTTTCGTCTATTAGTATAGAAGAAAGCTCTCAGCACATGTGGAGTGTATAGTTCTGTTGTCCAGAAATAGGTTGAATATATCCTAAAAATGGCAGAATAGAGAAAAGGAGGAAACAAATATGAACATTAATATAGAAAACTTAGTCTCTATTTCAGAAGCGAATCAAAACTTCTCTAAAGTAGCTCGTATGATTGATACGAACGGTACTGCAGTAATTTTGAAAAATAATGTTCCAAAGTATGTTTTAGTGGACTATCAAAGTCTAATCAAAGATGAGCAGGTAACATCAACAGTTGTTAAACAATCAACCTTGGATGAGGTTGCAACTTCAGTATTATCACGCCACCTTAACGCATTCAAGGAATTGGCAAAATGAAAATACTAACTGTTGAGCAGGTTATTGAATTGCACAGTAGTCTCATTCAAACGACGGGTGGTTTAGATGGTGTCAGGGATGTTGGTTTAATAGAATCTTCTTTATCTTCAGTTTTTAGTGCTTATTTTGGTATTGAAAAATATCCAAGTATTGAAGAAAAGGCTGCGAGACTTTGTTCTAATAAGTGTAACCTATCCAATAGTTATTAAATGAATATAAAAAAGCCTTGTCAGATAAAATTTGGCAAGGCTTTACATATATTTCAAATTAGTTTTTTGTTAAATAATTTACGCCAAATGCAGTTTGATCAGTAAGTACATATCCGTCTTTTTTTCCAAGATTCCAATAAAGTTTAGAACGAAAACAGAATATAAATACAATAATGAACCAAAGTATAGCAAGGATATAGTCATACCAATTATACATTTTACTATCAAATACATTGATAAAATAGTACACGCCAATAGGTCCTAGTCCTAAAATTGCGGTAATTAGGCCGGCATTGTAAATGCTTTTTAATCGTAAATTAAATATGGAATGCATAATGACCTCCATAATAAGAAACAACATGGCAGACAATGTTAGAAAATGTACATTAGGTAGTAAAAGAGGGGAAACATAAACTAAAATTAGAAATGTCCAGTTTCCAAACATACTACTAAGATTGTTACAATCCCACTTGGTTTTATCCATCTCATCGGTACCAAGGAGTAGTTTTACTCCAAGTAGTGGGAATCCTCCTGGATAACCGAATTCCTCGAAAAAATGTAGAAACAAAATACAAATGGAAGCCAAAAGACATTTTTGTACCTCGGTTACTGGTAGAAAGATTGCAAGCAAAGCAGTTAAGCCAGCAAGATATACAGAAATGTTATACCAATTATTTATCATTTTTTTCATAGAAAGCACCTCTTAATTACATACTGAAATTGAATTATAATACGCCACGGTGTAAAATAAAATAGACAATAGAGTATAAAGTGTCTAATTATAGGGGGCAATATGGCGCGTCCAAAGAAAGATGAATATACTAATAGGGCAGTAGTAAAAATAGAAAATGCTTTTTGGAAACTTTTAGAGACGGAAAGGTATACGGATATTACTGTTCTTCGAATTACTCAAGATTCTGGAGTTAATCGTAATTCTTTTTATTATCATTATAAAGATATTGATGATTTGGCTTATCAGGCTTTTAAGAATAATACACGAAACGAGGCCTCGAAAATAATGATTTCGTCAATTTTAACTTTCTTAAAGTGTCAAAGTGATGAAAATATTTTAAATTTTGATATGTCCATTTTACCGAATTCTAGGCGTATTATGTTGTGTGCTAGAAGTGAGTCAACATACCTAAAACAACTAGTGAATAACTATTTAAGGGAGATATGGTTGGATTCCTTTTCTATTAATGAAGATTGTTTGACAACAGAGGAGAAATTGCAAATTGATTTTATTTTTTCTGGAATCGTAACGACTCTTGGTAGTCAAGAGATTGAAAATAATCCGCTTTTAATGTTAAAACTGGTGTCGTCGGAAATAGGAATATCGATGCTTTCAATAATGAATAAGATAGCAGTGGCGCAAAGTAATAAATTTCTAAAAAATAAGCAAAATTTAAATGAATGATAAATTTCAATTTGCAAATACACGAATTTATAAGTTGTTAATCTACTGCGATAACAACAATTCGTTTTGAAGTATAAATTAAAGAGTAAACAATTTTATTTTGTTCTATAGTATCTGGAGAGTGTCGCTCTGCTCGTAAAATCCTAGAAACCTTTGAACGAAAGGGATAGTGAAACTTTTGACGGAAAGAAAAGGGACTAAACAAAATCTAACAACCTTGAAATTAATAAGTTTGCATATTTGAAAATTCATAATTATTTGAATTTTTTACAATTCGTCTTTAAAAATGATTCTTAAATCTAGCAACAACGCTTTGAATATTTAATAGGTTGCAATGGTATTGATATAGTAGAAAGATACGATCAATTAAAATTTTCAAAAGGGGAACGATTAAATGGTATGTTATAAAAGCTTTTCTATAGAAAAAATTGACGAAGTTAAAAAAATCTATGAATCGGAAAATTGGACTGCCTATTTAAAAGATGATGAAAAACTGATACGAGCATTTGAAAATTCGTCTTTTATTTTAGGCGCTTTTGAAGAGGGAGTGCTGATAGGATTTGTAAGGTGTCTAGGAGATAATGAACATTTTGTAATTGTACAAGATTTGATTGTAAATAAAAAATATAGACGGAAAGGTATCGCTAAAAAACTACTTGAAATGTGTAGAATTGAATTTGAAAACGTACGGATGTTGTGTTTAATGACTGATAAAGACGACAAAGTTGCGAATGCTTTTTATCAAAGTGTAGGTATGAAAACAGCAGACGAATTGGAAATTAATACATATGTTATGGCGTAAATTCAAGTTTTAAAAAAAGTATTATGACAAAATTGACAATTATCAATAAAAAAGAACACAGTATAAAAATTAAAGTTTATGAAAATAATAACGTTAAAAATATTTCAAAAGTACATTTAGAACCAGTAATCATTGATATCTCTGAAAATAGTCATGTCACGCTGGTTGTAAAACGAACGGATAATATATTGCTATATCTGATTAAATATATTTTATTTCATTTAAATGGTGTCGTTAATTTTGAATTATCTGATGCCTTTCGATATGAAAAAATAACATTTCTGTCTAAAACAGAAGATATCACACTATTATATCGCTCAACAGATACGACTTTTTTAGGTGTTGAAAAGTATCAATATGAAATAGCATATGACAAAAGAAAAGGTATATGTATTGGTGTCTTTTTATTTATACTTTTAACAGTAGTTCTAATTGTTTTATTTAGCATCATATAATTGATGAAGTAACATAAGGAAGAAAATAGGAAATTTATAATGGAAACATTAGTTATGCCAATGAATTATGTAGAGTTGTAAGAAGATGAAATGATGTATTTAGATGGTGGAGTATATGTTTCATAAGGCACTGTACAAGGTATTTTAGTGGTGTCTATGGCTGAATTACTAGAATTGTATTAAGGTTTGTTGGAACACAAGTGTATCAATTAGCAAAAGGACTAGCGTATACAGCGTTATATGGAAGTAGGGATATATATGGGAGTTGGGATCCATGGAGATTCGAAATTCAATGGTAAAAAAATAATATTAAGTAATTTTATAGAAACAGTGTTAATTTTCTTTGTATCATGTATATATAATAGTAGAATTAATATTCATGGAATTCAATCGGTTAGTGTAATAATAGTCATATATGGTATATATTTCTGGTTATTATTATATGAAATGAAACAGTATTCTATATATTTAAAAGGAATGCATATTATTAATGCGTTTAATGCTTTTTCTATTTTAAGTGGACTTTGTTACTTATTGGGTGGAATATCATTGTTATCTCAAGGTAAATTATTTTGGGTAGGGACTATATGTATTTTAGTTATTAATTCACTGCGTTTATTTTCTATTTTATTTTTTCAACAAGTGTCAGAACAATAGCGTTTTAATAAAAATAATAGTAAGATAGTTATTCTTAATAAGATGATGGTGCCTGTATTATTTTTAGAATTTATTCTAATGATAATGACTACAGGAAATTTATTAATTATTGGAATGTTGGGTGTTTTTGGAATAGTTTCAGTTTTAAAAGTAGATGTGAATAAAAAAAGTATGTACTTACACATAGTGATTATTGTATTACTATGTATTTTGAGTATATATGAAGTTAGTGGTGTATTAAAACTTCTTATATTTTCTCCTAGTACGATAAATACTTGTAAATATTCTAGAAAAAAATAAATATAGGTAAGGATATGGATAGATATACAGTTTCTTTAATTATACATGGAATAGCAAGTGTACCATTGGTAGCAATATTTTTTCTAATCTTTTTATTGATAGTTCCTTTAGTATCAATAAGTGTAGGAATATTGAATGTATCATTGTTTTTATTAATAATACTTATATTATATACATTTGTAGTTAGTATATTTATTATTTTAAGGTTCTTGCGATTAAAAAATATGTTAGTGCCGTTAGAAGATTAGATTAGTAATATATAAACGATTCTATTAGTGTGCTTTTTACAGAACCAAAATCAGCATATGTTAACCCTCGGGGAGTGTTGCTATATTAGGTTGTTGTGCCGTAGTAGTCGTTTCGGTTTATGGAGTAGGAAAGGCAAATGTTTTTTGGTAAAAATTGAATGACAGTATTTTTTTTAGTAACATTAATTATTCTTATATTTAGAGCGGTGTATATTTTAAATAGGGTTCAAAAATTAAAAATAGAATCTAAAAAAATAAATTTTAGTGTACAGGAAATATTGAATAAGTTTGTAGAGAATAGTAAATTAACTAGTCTATATCCTAAAATCAGAAATGCTAAACGGAATGGGTATAATGCTTTTACAAATACAATATATATCGAGATAGAAGAAAATGTTACAGAAACGACTGCTTTTATCTTTTTGCATGAATTAGGACATTTTCAAGATAGAATACGATGTAAAAAATATCAACGCCGAGTTGTAAAATAAAGTGCAAAAGCAAAATAGTGTTATAAAAACAAAAAAAGACAGATAATTAACTGACTAAAATCCACTACAAAATTAGAAAGGTAATTATCATGTCTAAAACAAATTATAACACAAAAAAACAATATAAACAGCTATCTTTGATTGAACGCACAAAAATTGAAACGTTATTAAACGAAAAGAAACCAATACGATATATTGCTGAACAACTCGGACGAAATATATCTACAATTTATAGAGAAATTAAACGTGGAAGTGTTAATCAAATCGTTAATCGAAATGGTATCCAACGTGACGAATTAAAATATTACGCTGAAACAAGCCATTACATCTATAAAGCTAAGCAACAAAATAAATATCATAATAATTTAACTGAAAAATTTAGTCAGCAATTTTTCAAAGACTTACAACAGGTAGTTACTGAAAAATATAGAACCCATAGTATTGATACCTTTGTACATTGGTATCGGCAAAATCACCCTAATGAGAAGGTCCCTTGTACGAAAACGGTTTATACGTTTGTCCATCAAGGTATTATCCCTATCAAACCAATTGATTTACCCAAAATGGTAAGCATTAGAAAACGACCAAAAAAAGATAACACCAAAACATACAAGAAAAATATGGGAACATCTATCGAAAATCGACCAGACGTAGCGAATAATCGTACAGAATTTGGACATTGGGAAATTGATTTAGTCTTATTTAAGAAGACGAAAAATGAAGCACTATTATTAACGTTAGTAGAACGACAAACACGTTATACAATTATACGTAAAATAAATGATAAAACAGCACTATGTGTCTTACGGACATTAAAGAATATTTTTAAACAATATAGGAAATCAACCTTCAAGAGTATTACATCTGATAATGGTTCAGAATTCGCCTCGTTATCTGAATTAGAATCGAAATATTTAAACATTTACTATGCACACCCTTATTCATCTTATGAGCGTGGTACTAACGAAAACCATAACGGACAGATACGGGAGTTTTTACCTAAGGGTAAATCTATCAACACCGTTAAAAAGTCAACTATTCGTAAAATAGAATCCTGCTTAAATCAGAAAATACGACGTAAATTAGGTTATCGTACACCTGCGGAGTTATTTTTATTGCGGGTAGATTAATAGTTTAATAAAAACTGGTTTCCCGTCAAGGCACACTTCGTTTTTCGCCTTGACTAGAAAACCTTTGTTTTTATTGTTTGGTTATCAACCCCGCAAAAGAGAAAGTCATTATCTGTTTTTTTTGCACTTTACTTTACAATTGCCAAAAAAATATCAACCGTATATCTTTTTATCTTATCTTATTTCAACAATAATGGTTATATTTTTTGTTTATGATGTAATCCATTATGGAGGAATGAACAACCCTAAATGGATGATGTGTATTGTGTTAGGGATTCAAATTGTGGCGATGTTTCTATCTTTAAGTCTTGAAAAATATGCCAATTATATAGCTTTAAAGCATTCTCGATTATTTAAATTAAGCACGAGTACATTATTTAGTAAATATCAAATACAATATTATCAATTAACATTATTGATACCTATAAATAGCACATTGCTTATCATTTTTTTGTAAAAAAGTATACAAAAGCGTCGCAAATTACAGTAGTAAGTTAGCCACTTCCGGCAAATCATAAGGACGCGTATAATTAAATAATTTACGTGGATAACGATTTATCCATTGTTCAACAACCGTTACTAAAAAGTGAGTGTTATAGAACAGAGGCCTATCTGAGCAGAAATGCTCGGATAGGTCTTTTTTGGGGGTTCTATATCAAATAGGGATTGGAATGGCAACACTTTTTCGTACAAAAATTATAAGGGGGAGCTACCGCGCTGCGCCTGGTTGATGCAGAGAAACCAAAAGATTGCTAAAAATCTTTTGGTTCAGACTGTTAACAATATCGATAAAAAATCCAACATATTTTTTAAAAAATGAAAAATATGTTGGATTTTGAATTTCAAAATACTAAATGAAGAATAATATCTCAAAAAATGGTATCTCCAGTGAGTAGAATTGCCATTTTTTTCATATTTTGGGCAGCACAAGATAACCAAGTATACTGTTGCATCTTGGTTACTCCTCTATATTGCGCAAATCGATACCCATGATTTTGCTTAGAGTCTGCAAAACTACGCTCAATCATTTCTTTCCGTCGTTTATATAATGCTTTCCCAAACGTAGATAATCGACGCTCACGACATCTATCGTATACATCAGCATCTATCGATCGACGTAGTATCCGTTTATTACTATTATCGCTTATACGATACTGTTTATATCCTTGTCTATCAATATTTCTGTAGGTATAAATTTCTCCCGTACGTGTATCCGTAAAACAATCTATAGATGAATGATATCGAAAAAATTTATGGTCAGGATTGCGATGAAAACGTCGATACCCAATCACAGAAAATATCTTTTTCTCTTCTAAAAATTTTAAAATGTCTTTTTTTATAATATACGCTATCTAACGCGACACAATTCACATTAAAATGAAATGTTTCGATTATATGTGTTAATCGCGACACATACGGTACACTATCATGCACGTTCCCTGGTGTAATAAAACAGTCCACAATAAAATTATGTTTACCATCTACACTACGATGGTCTAAGTACATAACCCCTTTTCTTTATCCACCACTTATTAGATATAGTGTATCACACCACTTAATTTTTTTGTTCTAATTAAGTGTAACCTATCCAAAATATATCTTTTAGCTTTTGAGCAATTTTAATAATAAGAACCCATTAATAAAATAACTTATTGTTGCTTTTTAAAAATATTTCTATATATTTCTTTTTTTCCTGCGATAAATTGACATTGGTAATTAAATATAAATTTCTCTCTGGTGCATCATCAATAACGTAGTATTCAAGATTGGGGTTTGTATTACAAAACTCTGAGGAAACACTTTCCGGGACAATAGCCCAATTGTCATCATTTACTAAAAAGTACTCAAGCATGGCTGAAGTACCTATAACGATTTTTTTTTGAGAAAAAGAAAAAAAGTTATTATGCCACTGTTGAAAATCATTTGACCATTTGATGAATATTTCTTTATCGTGGTTTAAATTTTCAAAGCACTTTTCTTCTTTAAAAATACTATTTTTAAAATATAATATAGTCATTTTTTCTGAAAAAATTTTCTGAGCCTTGATACTTGGGTAATTATAGAGGTTAAAAACAAATCCTATATCAAATCTCATCTGATTTATTAATTCATGAATTGCAGTTGAGTGATAAGTTTGGATATTTATTGAAATATTTGGATAGGATTGAATGAAAGATGTAAAATTATTTTTGAGAATAAAATGATTAATTATATCTAATGATGCTATATTTAATTGAATATTTCTAGTTTGATTTTTAAGTTGGAATGCGGCTTCACTAACTTCCATATATTGGTGAGCAATCTCTAAAAATTCTTTACCTGACTCTGTTAAAGATAAAGTTTTTAATCCAGGATGGCGATCAAATAATTTGATTCCTAAGGATTCCTCTAATCTTTTAATCCGACTACTTGCAGTACCCTGACCTATATAAAGCTTTTTTGCACCGCTCACAATACTTCCATGTTCTACCACACTTAAAAAAGTTTCTACTTCTTCATAATTCATAATACGCTCCTAAATATTCGTTTTGTAAATATTATATACTATTTTTTTGAGATTTACAAAATATTTGAATTCGCTTACTATTTAATTGAGCTCAATTAATTTAAGGAGAAAAAGTATGAATTCCAATACTATAGCAAAAGAAATTATTAATTTAGTTGGTGGTGAAGCAAATGTTGAATCATTAACGCATTGTATGACACGGCTTCGATTTGTATTAAAAGATGAAAGAGTTGTTGATAAAGAAAAATTAGAAGCTATTCCAGAAGTTTTAGGTGTGGCAAAAGGTGCTGGTCAAATTCAAATTATAATGGGGAAAAATCTACTACCAGTATACAATACAATTATTGAACATTATCATTTTGAAAATAATTTTGATGTAGAGGTACAAAAAAAAAGCAAAAAACCAAAAAGTATTGTAGATGTTTTACAAGATATCGTTAATTATATGGGCGGTGCTGTAAGTTCCATGATTGTTGGATTAATTGCAGGAGGGATGCTTAAAATCCTATTATTATTAATTTCTCTAACATTACCTTCCGTTGTAGTGACAAATACTTTTAAATTAATAACATTTCTATCTGATGTACCATTTTACTTTATGCCTGTTTTAGTAGCTTACGGTGCTGCGAAAAAATTGGGAGCAAACCAAATTTACTCAATGATGGTTGCGCTGACATTACTTTATCCAGGTTTTACAGATATGGTAGCTAAAGGAGGAACAACTACACTATTTGGTATGCCAGTGTTACTTATAAAGTATTCTGGTTCATTCTTACCTGTTTTGCTATCTACAGTTGCAGTATATCACTTGGAAAAATTCTTTGAAAAGATTATACCTGGAATACTGAAGCCGATTTTAATTGGTATGTGTACAATTTTAGTAGCGTCTACATTAACATGGGTTGTGTTTGGGCCTTTAGCAATTTATATTGGTAATTACTTTATCTCTTTTTTGGTCTGGATGCAATCTGTAATCGGTCCTCTTGCTTTAGCAGTCTTATCAAGTATTATACCATTTTTGGTTATGACAGGAATGCATACTTTGTTCGCACCTTTTATGGCTCAAAGTTTAAGCCAAGTTGGATTTGATGGCTTCTTCCGTCCAGCTCTTATGATTCATAACATGTCGGAAGGTGCAGCATGTTTAGGAATAGCTTTCAAAACAAAAAATAAAGAACTTCGTGCAGAGGCTTTAAGTTTAAGTTTCGGTTGTATTGTTGCAGGTGTGTCAGAACCAGCTTTGTATGGATTAATGCTCCGATTCAAAAAGCCTTTATATGGTGTAATGGCAGGTGGAGCTGCCGGAGGGTTAGTCGCTGGGCTTCTAGGTGCAAAAGCATTTATTATGGGTCGTTCGACTATATTAGCTATTCCTATTTTTCAAGAGACAATTATTTCTATGCTGATTGGTATAGCAGTAGCAATGCTCACTTCTTTTGTTGTAACATATTTGGTAGGATTTGAAGATGAGGCATCAACAGATGCTAGCAATAAAAGAACTGAGGTAGGAGATGAAGTTGAGAGTGCATTGCAAGCTATTGCTGAGGGGACTAGCTTCCCTTTAGAACAAGTCAAAGATGATGTATTCTCTAAAAAAATTATGGGAGATGGTATCGCATTTAACATAATTGGCTCATCAATCACAGCGCCTTGTTCAGGTAAAGTTACCGCAATTTTTCCAGGAGGTCATGCAGTTGGACTGACAAGAAATGACGGAGTTGAAATGTTAATTCATATTGGTTTGGATACTGTCAGTCTAAATGGATACGGCTTTAAACCTTTAGTTGAAGTGAATGAAGTGGTTAAAGCTGGTCAAAAATTAGTAAATGTGGATATTGATGGAATAAAGCAAAAGGGCGTTGATTTATCGACTATGCTCATTATTACAGATACTAAGGGAAAAGAAATTAAATTTTTTGATTATGGTCAAGTTAGCAATGGTCAGCTAATTACCCAAATTTATGAATAAAAGAAGGATTGAACTAATATGATGGACAAGTATCTTAGTGAATTTCCACAAGATTTTTTGTGGGGTGGTGCAATTGCTGCAAATCAAGCTGAAGGAGCTTGGGATGAGGGCGACAAAGGAGTTGATCTCGCAAGTTGTTTTCCGAATGGAATTCACCATGGATTTGTAAAAAAGCCTGAGCGAGGAGAGTATCATCCTTCTAGAGAAGCCATTGACTTTTTCCACAACTATAAAGATGATATTGCATTATTTAAAGAAATGGGTTTTAAAATTTTTCGGACATCTATTAACTGGACAAGAATTTACCCAAATGGCTATGAATCGTCTCCAAATGAAGCGGGTTTAAGATATTATGATGATTTATTTGATGCTTTACTTGAAGCTGGCATTGAGCCACTAGTTACGATTTCACACTATGAAACACCCATGGGTCTAGTAGAAAAATATGGAAGTTGGAGAAACAGAAAAATGATTGACTTTTTCCTCAACTATTGTGAAACCATTTTTAATAGATATAAAAACAAAGTGAAATATTGGCTCACTTTTAATGAAATTAATAATATGCGTAGAAATCCTGATTATGTTGGTGGAATACTGTTTTTAGATGATGAAACTAACAGGATGCAAACGGTATTTCAAGCCAACCATCATATGTTTGTTGCTAATGCATTGGCAGTTAAATTATGCCATGAAATAAGTCCAGAGGCTAAAATTGGTGCAATGCTCTCATTGAGTAATGTTTATCCACATGATTGTGATCCAGTAACTGTTCTAGAAACACAAGATTTAAGAAGACGTTCATTGTTTTATTCAGATGTTATGATTCGTGGAGAATATCCATCGTATGTTTTTCGTTTGTGGAAAGAAAATAATGTCTCAATTAATTATGAAAATGATGATTTGGAATTAATTAGAGAGTATACAAACGATTTTTTAGCTTTTAGCTATTATCGAACAACTACTCATGCTAAAGGTCAACCTTTCTTTGGTGATACTGGAGGTGATGTTGGAACTCCAAATCCATTCATTGAAACAAGTCAATTTGGATGGCAAATTGATCCTGTGGGGCTAAGATTCACATTAAATGAGTTATGGGATAGATATAGAGTTCCTCTTTTTCCTGTTGAAAATGGCTTGGGAGCAAAAGATGAGGTTGTTGATGGAGAAATCCATGATGATTACCGAATTAAATATTTAAGAGAACACCTTATAGCTGTAAAAGAATCTATAAGAGATGGGGTCAGCGTAATGGGGTATACATACTGGGGACCTATTGATATTGTTTCGGCAGGATCTGCTGATATGGAAAAAAGATATGGCTTCATTTATGTTGACAAGGACAACTATGGAAATGGGACTTTAAAAAGAATTAAAAAAGATTCATTTTATTATTACAAAGAAATTATTGAATCTAATGGAAAAAAATTAAATTTTTAGCTTTAATATTTTACACATTTGGTTTTAGAAAATTCTATTTATAATTCAGAGAATAATAAACGTTATTCTTTATGCTATTTCGAGCCAGGAATACCTATGTCCTGGCTCTTTTTTTGCGTTTTTGTGGTAAAATTAGAGTGTACTACTTAGATAAAAAGGTATATGATATAACACAAATTACATTAGTGAGTTAGTCACTTCAAGCAAGTCAGAAGGACATTTATCACAAATTTAATAGCAAAGTCAATTTGTGCATTTTATTTTGTTGCAACAGTAATATATTTGATTGATGAGTGGGGTGTATTCTAATGAAAATAATACTTCTATATTCGTTAATATGGGGGAGTTTAGAAGTCATTCTGCTATTTTTGAAACAAAAAATTAACCATTCAGTACATTTGTTAAATATGCAGGTTCTTTTAGATGAAATTAAAATAGGTTTAAAAAACGTTGTTTCTAAACAAGGCAGGTATTTTAGTTATAATTATGCAACGGATACGGTTTATTTAAAATCAATAAAGTCAACAACTGATTGTTTACAAGCCGCACATGAGTATGCTCATGCATTACATAATAAACAAACAACATATAAATGGGTACGTTTTTATGGTGTTTTGATGACAATACTAATTTTGTTAATGTTATTATTGAGTTTAACAATTTCATTTAGTCAATTCATTTCCAATGTTTTGCTAATTGCTTTAATTTGTATGTATTGTGTATTACTGATTTTTATTGTTTATATTGAAATTTCTGCTAATAAAATTCTTCTAAATATAGAGTCTTTACCAAATTATAAAATAATTTATATATATGTTATTTTTAATATGATAAATGAACTAATGTTTAGATTGTTTATTTTATTTGTATTTATAGAGTTCTATAAATTGATATTAATTTAAAAATATAGGTGATTCTTATGATATTTTTGCTTTCTGTTTTATCAGCTGGGTTATATATAGTTATAGACAAAATAATATTTCAAAAATCAAAATACAATAAAATGATTTATATTCCATTAATTTTTATTGGTTGTTTTTTAAATGTTGCGTATTTATCGAATAGTAAAGTACACGCTATAACAATACCTTTTATGGTACTTGCAACAATAAGTGCATTAAAAAAAGATAGAAATAGTGATTAAAAATAAAAATTCAGAAAAGGGGCATTCATCATGGAAACGTTAGGTGTGTCAATGGATACGGCAAATACATATGACTTAATTTTAAAACAATCTAAAGATGTCAATGCACGTCTATATAGTGTGTATGAAAACGATAAATTACTTTTAAAATCCGTTCATTTAGAAGATGTTAATCAGCTAAAAATCAATAAAGAATCGAAATTAAAAGTCGTTGTTGAACCCGAAATAACAGGTATAAAATTGGTTTTTCTATTATTTTTACAGTATGTCAGTGCTACAGGTGATATACACTCTTTTGATTCATTCTTTTATGACAGTATTGAGATTAAAAATTATCCATTTAGTCAACTGAATTTAACGTATGACTATTCTTTCCATGAAAGTTTTAGCCTTGATGAAGACTTTGTTAATGTACAACAAAAAATAATATCATTTAAAAATTTTTATATTTTACTGTTGTTTTTGATACCAGTAATACTAATATTGCTATATTGCATCAGTGTGGCTTTGTTAGGAGTAGGGTATTTTATTGTCCGAATAGTAATTGCGCTAGTTTTATGTGCGCTACTCATTTATTTAAGTTATCAATTATATAGATTATACAAATTTAAACAATAGTGCTAAAAATGAATCGTTTAAGGTTAAATCAAATCAAATGATGTATTAAACGAATGGTGTAATAGCTGTTGAAATTAATCGTGTCGTTATTTTGACCGATATAATAGCGCATGTGATTTTACAATTCTAAAAAAGTAATTGGAATTGATTGTTTTAGGTGACTCTCTAATAGAAAAAACTTTAACAACTGGTGTTGTTTGCATAATTTAGAATCAAGGTACACAGTCGTATCTTGATTTTTTTGTTTTGCACAATTTAATGGTTCTATAATACTGGGTATTGTTGACTTCTGAAAAAACGATCAACATCTTTTAAATATAATGCATGACAATCCAAAGTTGTCATCAAACAGGGGGGATTTTTATGTATGTTGGTTGTCAATCCCTTTAACATAGCGTCTTAAATGGTGCTTTTCGGTGGGAGTTAATCTTGTATCATCAATAGTCTACAAAAAACACTAAAAGTATAAAAAACAGACGAATTTTTACAGTTTTTTCGCGACAAAACCTTGACAATACGCTAATCATAGGGCGTATAATATGATTAAGGAAAATGCAAAGCTTATTAAAAAAGGGAAATTAAAGGGGTATCAACCATATGAATACAAAGAGATTAAGATGGTCAGCTATATTTGTGATTTTTATCACTTGTTTGTTTTGTATGAAGGTGCCGTCGGTCTACGCTGCCACGGTCACTGTTAGTACACAAGATGAGCTGATTCAAGCTTTAGAATTAAACAGTGATGATATTTTAATTCGTTCTTCTTTCAGTATATCTCAATCAATTGATTTATCGGGTAAGACAGTTAAAATATCGGCATCTGATGGTGTTGAGTTAACAACAAACGGTTTGATAGAGAATATGTTTACGGTTTCTGGTGGACAAGTAACTTTTGAAAATATTCATCTTAACGGGAATAATCAATCGCGTTTGTTTCTTGTTACGAATGGGGCAACGTTAACTTTAAAAAATACGGTTGTCCAAAAAGGGACGACACAATTATTTGATAAAAAAATAATTGATACTGTAAATACACAACGGTATAGCGGTGGTGCTATTTTTGCAGAACATGCAACGTTAAATTTAGAAAATACCGAATTTATAGAAAATACAACTAAAAAAGACACACCTGTCGTTGAAAAAGCGGGAGATCCGATTTTATCGCCTCACGGTGGAGCCATGTATTCTGGAACAAGTACAATTAATATTGTAGGTGGACGCTTTAGTCATAACCGTTCAGGTTCTTCACCAAGAGGCTCAAACGGGGAAGGTGGCGCAATCAAGTTAGAAGGTGGCTCTAAACTTTACATTAATAAAGATGCCGCTTCAACGGATAAAACTACTACAGTTTTTGAAGAAAATAGCAACGATGACTGGCAAACAAAAGGTGGGTATCAAGGTGGATCTATTGAAGCAACAGATAGTGAAGTTGTCATTTATGGCACAACATTCAAGGTTGCTGGTCCGTTTAATACGGGTGGAGCCATTAAATTTGAAAATGTACCGCATGCTGAAATTCACCATTCTAATTTTGTTTTGTTAGGAAACAAAGGAGACATTGGTGTTGCAGGTGGTGCAATCACTTCTGAACAATCACATTTAACCATTTCAAATACAACAATGTCTGTAGAAGATGGGACACGCGTTAGAGAAGCCGGAGGTTTGATTCAAGTTGTCGGAAGTGGAACCTTTAACTTGTTAGATTCTAGTTTACAAGGTCGTGGAGCTTTTTGGAACGCAGGTAAATATACTGCCAAATACGGTGGAGCCATTTCGTTTTATACGGGTAGTACGGTTACTGCTAAAATAGAAAATACGACAATTCGTAATTTTATGGCCGATGTATCGGGGGCAGCAATCGCGGTTTCAAATCAACGAGATGAAGCGTCTGGTGTTGATTTAACTTTGAAAAATACACGATTAATGAATAACGCGGCATATACATATGGGAATTTGTCGTATGGTGGTGGAATGTTCATTGGACCGGGTAATGCAGTGCTCATGGAATCAGGCTCTATAACTGGTGGTACGGCTTCTAATAATGCGGGTGCTATTTATAATCAAGGTAGTCTAACATTAACAGGCGGTGTCAATATATCGAATAATACAGGCTACCAAATGGTTGGTGGTATTTATAATGCTGGGTATTTAAAAGTAGACAATGCGACTATACAAAACAATACAAAAGGGGATTGGTCTGTCGGCAATTCACATCAATTAAAACAAGGAGAGCTAAGTGGTGAAAATATCTACGCTGCAAAAGATGTGATTATCACACCAAATGCTACCATTCAAGGTGGAGATGTTCGTGTGTTAGAGGGACAATCTTCCATTATTTTAACGGGTGCATTAACGAAACCAATTAATGTTTCTATTAGTGAAGGGCCTAAATTAGCAAGTGCTGGTATCAATACGGGATATGTTGAATATGCCAATCGTCATGTTGGGTACGTTGTTGCTAGAGGGGCAAATGATAATGAATTTACAAATGAAAAATTAAGCACTACTGCTTATGTAGCGACTAGTGAAGATGCTAAGTTATTGCATTATGTAAGTAAAGATACTACGCAACCAATTGCACCACTTTCAGATCATACCAGTGTTGGAATGTGGGATTTTGTATTAAACCCAACGACCAAGCAAGTTGTATTAGGACAGCGTGCTAAGATGATTTACCATGCAAATGGCGGAACGTTTGATTCGGGAACAGAAAAAGAATTTTTATATACCATATATAGTTCGACTGATCCATGGACAGATATTCCACAGTTAAAATTATTAGAAGATGATTCTCAACCAACACGTTCAACGTATACACTAGCTGGTTGGTATAATCATAATGCAGATGGAACACAAGATAATCAACCAATAACAGATGCAGAAGTAGCCCGAAATAGAGAAGCCAATCCGTTTAATTTTTCATTACGATTTGCATCTGGAACAACACCGATTACCAATATTGTTACGCCAAATGTATTGCATGCGTATGCGGGTTGGGAACTGGATACGGTAAATGTTCACGTTACGAAACAATGGGCTAGTCGTGTAAAAGAAGAAAGTGTTACCGTTCAATTGTATAAAAACGGTAATCCAGAGGGCAATTCTGTTCAATTAACAGAAAATGGCAATTGGACATACACGTTTATGAAATTGCCAAAATATGCATCGGAAAATGTAGAAAATGTGTATACCGTGAAAGAAGTGGGAGAAGCCGACAATCAATTAAAGGTAGGCAATCATACGTATATTGTAACGGTTGCCGGGACACAAGAAAGCGGATATACAATTACCAATACGTACGTACCAGCGAAAACAGAATACACGGTCAATAAAGTGTGGGTTGGTGGACCAACAGAAAAACCAACGATTTCTGTACAGTTATATCAAAATGGTGTAGCGTATGGATCTGCAGTAGAACTTGTTTCAGGGACAACAAGCTACACATGGCGAGAATTGCCAGCAACAGATAATAATGGCGTAGCTTACACGTATACAGTTGATGAAGTGAATGTGCCAGTAGGATATGAAAAAGCAGTTGCGAATAATACAATTACCAATACGTACGTACCAGCGAAAACAGAATACACGATCAATAAAGTGTGGGTTGGTGGACCAACAGAAAAACCAACGATTTCTGTACAACTATATCAAAATGGTGTAGCGTATGGATCTGCAGTAGAACTTGTTTCAGGGACAACAAGCTATACATGGCGAGAATTGCCAGCAACAGATAATAATGGCGTAGCTTACACGTATACGGTTGATGAAGTGAATGTGCCTGCAAGATATGAAAAAGCCGTTGCAAATCATACGATTACCAATACCTATGTACCAGCAAAAACAGAATACACGGTCAATAAAGTGTGGGTTGGTGGACCAGCAGAAAAACCAACGATTTCTGTGCAACTATATCAAAATGGTGTAGCGTATGGATCTGCGGTAGAACTTGTTTCAGGGACAACAAGCTATACATGGCGCGAATTGCCAGCAACAGATAATAATGGCGTAACTTACACGTATACGGTTGATGAAGTGAATGTGCCTGCAAGATATGAAAAAGCCGTTGCAAATCATACGATTACCAATACGTACGTACCTGAGACAACAAGCGTGAACGTGACAAAAGTCTGGGTTGGAACAGTTAGTGAAAATAGTGTTCAAGTACAGTTATACAAAAATGGACAAGCGTTAGGTAATCCTGTGACATTGAACGCAACGAATCAATGGAAACATGAGTTTACTGATTTACTGGTTGTAGATACGGTAGATCAAACAACGCCAAACGTATACACTGTTAAAGAAGTTGGCGAAGCGAATAATCGCGTAACGGCAGGCGATAACACATATACGGTAACGGTAGAAGGAACACAAGCAACGGGATACACCGTAACAAATACGTATGTAGAACCGATAGTACCAACACCATTACAACCGTCCACAACAAGCGTGAACGTGACAAAAGTATGGGTTGGAACAGTTAGTGAAAATAGTGTTCAAGTACAGCTATACAAAAATGGACAAGCATTAGGTAATCCTGTGACATTGAACGCATCTAATCAATGGCAACATGAGTTTACTGATTTATTAGTTGTAGATACGGTAGATCAAACAACGCCAAACGTATACACTGTCAAAGAAGTTGGTGAAGCGAATAATCGCGTAACGGTAGGCGATAACACATATACGGTAACGGTAGAAGGAACGCAAGCAACAGGATACACCGTAACGAATACGTATGTAGAACCGATAGTACCAACGCCATTGCAACCGTCCACAACAAGTGTGAACGTGACAAAAGTATGGGTTGGAACAGTTAGTGAAAATAGTGTTCAAGTACAGCTATACAAAAATGGACAAGCATTAGGTAATCCTGTGACATTGAACGCATCTAATCAATGGAAACATGAGTTTACTGATTTATTAGTTGTAGATACGGTAGATCAAACAACGCCAAACGTATACACCGTCAAAGAAGTTGGCGAAGCGAATAATCGAGTAACGGTAGGCGATAACACATACACGGTAACGGTAGATGGAACGCAAGCAACTGGATATACCGTAACGAATACGTATGTAGAACCGATAGTACCAACACCATTGCAACCGTCCACAACAAGTGTGAACGTGACAAAAGTATGGGTTGGAACAGTTAGTGAAAATAGTGTTCAAGTACAGTTGTATAAAAATGGACAAGCATTAGGTGATCCTGTGACATTGAACGCAACGAATCAATGGCAACATGAGTTTACCGATTTACTAGTTGTAGATACGGTAGATCAAGTGACACCAAATGTATATACTGTCAAAGAAGTTGGCGAAGCGAATAATCGAGTAACGGTAGGCGATAACGTTTATACGGTAACGGTGGAAGGAACACAAGAAACAGGGTACACCGTAACGAATATGTATGTAGAACCAATAGTACCAACTGAACCTTCTGATTCAACAACAGTACCGAGCGCGCCTTCTGATTCAACAACAGTACCGAGTGAGCCTTCTGATTCAATGACAGTACCGAGTGAGCCTTCTGATTCAATGACAGTACCGAGTGAGCCTTCTGATTCAATGACAGTGCCAAGCGAACCTTCTGGTTCAACGACAATGCCGACAAAAGAACAACCTAATTCTAATTTACCAAACACTGGAAATACAGATTATTCTGTTTACGCATTTGTGTTATTTATCATGGCTGGAGTAGTGTATTCGTTTAGATACAAAAAAGAACGAATTGCATAAGCTGTTGACATGGTTCATAACAGGTAAAAATATATCAATTTTTAGACAATTTAATATACAATAATTAAATTAACTGATTTATCGGCGTAGCCTTTTGGCTGCGCCGATTTTTTGTTAAATATAGTGATAAATCACGAATAGAATGCGTCTTTTACGGTTTGATGATACGGTTAGAAATTAAAAAATGTACGATGATTTTTCTGTTTGCAGAAAAATTTTCAATTTTTGAAAATCGATTGAAAGCGCAATTATTTTTGGATATTGTATGGTTAAACCTAGGGAAATAAAAGTAGGAGGTGCTCAATATGAGCAGCAATAAAGAAACAGCTAAACAAATCATTCAAATTATTGGAGAAGACAATATTACTTTTATGACGCACTGTGCTACGCGATTGCGATTGAACGTTGCTGATGAAAATAAAATTGATTTAAATGCACTTGATCAAGTACCCGGTGTCATTAAGGCACAAATTAAAAGTGGGCAACTTCAAGTTATCATTGGTGCAAAAGTAGCACAAGTATTTGAAGAGGCAACAAAATTAGTTTCACTATCTGATAATCAAGTGCAAAGTACAGAAATTAAGAAGAATATTATTGCACGAGTTGTAGAAGCGATTTCGGGGTGTTTTGGCCCGGTTATTCCAGTTTTGATTGGATGCGGTATGGTGAAGTCTGTTTTAGCAATTTTGACAACACTTAAATTGGTCAGTTCAACTAGTGGAACGTATCAAATGATCAGTTTAATTGGTGATTTATTATTCTATTTCTTCCCATTCTTTTTAGCCGTCAGTGCAGCGAAAAAATTTAAAACACATGAATTTCTTGCCATTGCATTAGCTGGTGCACTGATGTATCCAACGATTCAAAATGGTGCTCTACAAGCCGCTAAAACAGGGGTAAGTAGTTTATCATTTCTTGGATTGCCAGTATTATTTGTAAATTATAAATCTACGATTATTCCAATTATTTTAAGTGTCTGGATAATGTCTTATGTTTATAAATGGGTCAATAAAGTGATTCCAGATACTTTTAAAGTGTTATTTGTACCAATGTTGGTGTTGTTTATTATGGTGCCATTGGAACTTATTGTCATTGGGCCATTCGGTACATATGTCGGTCAAGGTGTTGCTAAAGTAGTGACTTTCCTTTATACAACGAATGGTGTTATTGGGGCATTTTTATTCGGTACCTTTAGACCGTTGTTGATTATTTTTGGTATGCATTATGCCATTACCCCTATTAACGCGCAGTTAATTGCAGAGTACGGACATTCTGTTATTTCACCAGCCAATTTGACAGGAAACTTAGCTCAGGCGGGTGCGACGCTTGCTGTTTTTCTTCTTTTGAAGAAAAAAGCTGAAAAAGCGGAGGCACTTTCAGCTGGTGTTACAGCTTTATTTGGTGTAACAGAGCCCGCAATGTTTGGTTTCAATTTGAAATATAAAAAACCTATGATTTGTGCCATGATTGCAGGTGGTATTGGTGCTGCTTACATCAATTTCTTTGGCGGTGGTGCTACAGCCGTAATTCTTCCGGGAATTCTTGCTTTACCGACTTATATTGCCGATAGTTATATTCACATTATTATTGGTGTTTCTATCAGTATTATTTTAGCAATAGCAGGGACGTTGTTGCTTGGAATTCATAAAAAAGAAAGTCAATTAACTGATGAAACAAATGCTATTTCAGCAACAAAATTAGAAGTTAAACCTTTTGCTAAAGGGGAAATTGTTGAACTCAACAAAGTAAATGATGCGGTTTTTTCAACTGGTATCATGGGACAAGGTTTTGCCATTATCGCAACTGAAGGAAAAGTTTTTGCACCATTTTCAAGTAAAGTGTCGATGGTTTTTGAAACAAAACACGCAATTGGTTTGCGTAGTGATAATGGTGTTGAGGTGCTGATTCATATCGGTTTAGATACGGTAAATTTAAAAGGTGAACATTTTAAAGTGCATATTAAAGAAGGTGACATTGTTGAAACCGGGCAACTACTCGTTGAATTTGATCTCAAAAAATTAAGAGAACTTGGATACGACACGATTATTCCGTTTATTGTAACGAACGGCGTTGAATTTGAACGAGTAACACCAACGATTACTTCAGATAAAATTGAAATTTCATTAGTTTAGTATTTAGCAATGGATACAATAAAAGCGTTAAAGCAGGTAGTAAAAAAATGACGATTTTATAACAAATCGTTATCTATAAGTTGTAGATGTAGATTGCTTGTTAAAAAAATCAGCCAGATAAGACTATATTATTTATTGCAATTTTAAATGATACTGATTAACGATTTAGATTGGTTAACGAAAAATAAATCATGATGCTTAAAAATATAATACGGCTTTTTATTAAATGAAGATGTATTTCTAATGATAAAAAATAGTAGATGATAGTTCACAAGGCACAATAATTTTTCCAGATTTTGAAAAAATGTGTTGTCTTTATAACACAAATGATACACTAAAGAAAAAGTAAAGTAGGGTAGGTAAATTATGGTGAAAGTAGCAGTATTTGTAGCCCCGGGATTTGAAGAAGGGGAAACATTAACAATCGCAGACATTATTCGTCGTGCCAATATTGAATGTAAATTAGTTGGAACAGATGAAATCGTCACTGGCGCACACGACATAACCGTAAAATGTGATGCCGTTTTACATTCAGATATTTCAAAAGAGTATGATATGGTCGTTTTACCAGGGGGACGTCCGGGAGCGGATAACCTTCGAGATAACGATTTGGTCATCAAAGCCATCAAAGAAATGGATGCATCTGGTAAATGGGTGGCTGCCATGTGTGCGGCACCGATTGCATTGGAACGTGCAGGTATTCTTGAAAATAGAGAGTTTACGGCTTATGTTGGATACCAAGATGTGATAAAAGCGGGTCAGTTCAAAGAAGATATTGTCGTTGTAGATAAAAATTTAGTTACTAGTCGTGGTCCGGCTACGGCGTATGCCTTTGCATATGCATTGGTTGATGTGTTAGGTGGCGATTCTATCGCTGTAAAAAAACGTATGGTTTATACAAATGCGTTTGATGTCGAGGAGGGAAAAATTTATGGCTAAAGTTGCAGTATTAATGGCAGAAGGGTACGAAGAAGGCGAAACGCTAACCATTGTCGATATCCTTCGACGTACTGAAATCGAAACAACAACATTTTATTTTGGCGATGATGCATTTGTTAAAGGGATGCATAATATGTATATTAAAGCGGATAAAAAATTTGGTCTTGAAGTCTATGATTATGACGTTGTTGTTTTACCAGGAGGGCGTCCAGGTGGTGCCAATCTTTTAGCCAATCCAGAAGTCATTAAACTTGTTCAAGATTTCAATGTTACTCAAGGAAAATTTATCGCAGCAATGTGTTCAGGAACGGTTGTTTTATCCGAAGCGCACGTTATTGACGGTAAAAATGTTACAGGGTATACTGGCTATGCAGAAAAATTAATTGGCGGAAACTTCAAAGAAGATGTTGTCGTTTTTGACCAAAATATAATTACAAGTCAAGGGCCAGCAACGCCTTATCCGTTTGCGTATAAAATCGCAGAAATATTGGGAAAAGATACTTCTTTATTGAGAGAAAGAATGTTGTATAACTTTGCTGGTGGACGCTAGAAAAGAGTCAATATGATTTATGGAAAATTACCAGTTGTTTTTTTGGGACTGTTAGCAAGCGAAAAAAGTGGATCGACCAATAGCATTATTGCGAAATTTATTTTAGAAAATCTTGAAGATATGAAAGATATTGGTATTCAACAATTTGCCACTGAGTGTAATGTGTCTACTTCCTCCATTTCTCGATTTTGTCGGGAGATAGGTCTTGAAGGCTTTTCAGAATTGAAAATGATTTTGAATCAAGCCAATCTACAAAAAGGGCCTGAAGCGAGTCAAGGTTGTTTTCAAGAACGAAAGAAGGCATATACTCAACAGACGGTTGGTGGTATACAGCGAGTATCCGATTCATTAAATGAATCGGATTTAATGGAATTAGTTCAGGACATTAAAAAGTATGACAATGTTGCGGCGTTTGGTTTAATGAAAGCAGAGACTGCAGCGTTAATTTTACAGAGCGATTTATTAATGTATGGCAAACAAATTTTTACAAATTTATCTTTTAAAGAACAAACGGACTACATTTTAGATGCAGATGATAATCAGTTGATTATTCTGTTTTCCTTTACCAGTTCATATTTTGATTACGCACCGCTCAAACCGTTTTTACGAAAGAAAAGACAGCCTAAAATTTGGATGGTGACGGGAGGAAATACGAATACCCCTTCATTTGTGCATAAGTGCTTAAAATTTAAATCCAGTCAAAATCATTTTGAACATCCAAGTCAACTAGATTTTGTGGCAACAATATTGGCACAAGAATACAATTATTTTAATCAAAAACTGACAGAAAAATAAAGGTTTTAAAAAACGAATTAGATGAAACGTGTAGATAGGAAAGGGCTATCTACATGTTTTTTTGGTTTGACATAAGAAAATCATTTGTTTTTCAGATATTTTATAAAAAAATGTAAAAAGTTTCTGATAAAGCTTTGAGTTAATGCGAGCAATTACGATTTGTTGTGCTATAATGAAAACAAAAACGAATATCAATTTTGGGGGGATGTCAAATGTACGGAAAAAGGAATATGATGGGGGAAAAAGTACGTAAGTATGCTATAAAAAAATATTCTATTGGTGTGGTTTCAGCATGTGTTGCTTTTGGTATGTTATTTGTTGGTAATAATGAAACCGTTTACGCTGTTGAGTCAAATCGAGTGGACACTATTGAAAATAGTACCGCTATAGATAAATCAAATGTAGAAGAAACCACTGATGCGCTCAGTTTGGAAAATGAAACGGTAAAAGAAGAAACGGTAACTAACAAACAGCCACTAAAAGAAACCGTGACCAATGAGCAATCGTTAAAAGAACAAGGCAATAAAGAAAAATCATCTAAAGAAAAAACCGATAAACAAGTGCCTAATCAAAATGATAAAGTCGCTATACCAACTAATGATACACCTGCTAAAGTTGATAAACAAAAAGTCAGCGTGATAGAAAACGTTGTAACTAACCGTAGTGCTTTTAGAATGGCTAATCCTGATGTGAGTGATGTAAAAGCCATTGTTCCACTAAATGATGATGGGAATATTAAAGACACTGTCAGTCATGGTGCAGCGAATACGGTTTTAGTCGTTAAAAATGATGGCACAATTTCAAAAGAGCAAGCAAATGGTGCTTATGCATATGCACCAAAGCAAGTTGTCAATGATGATCAAATACGCCCAGCGATTAATGCGCTTAAATCTGTTGAGTATGACGATTTATTTGACATTTTACAACCAAGAGTTCGTTTTTTAGAAAAATTACAAATTCAAAATGATTTAAAAAAAGAAATTGGTCGCGAACCAAGTGAAGCCGAAATTAATGCGCGCGTGAAGAAAGTGTACATGGATAAATTGGATATGCGCAATCAATTTAAACAGGTCAAAGATACAGTTGAAGATACAATTAAAGGGCTTCTTGAACGGTCTACTTATACCGATACGAATAAAATCATTGCGAATAAATCTCAAATTTTATTAGGTTTATCCTATTTAGAAAGACAATATCCTTTTGCGTTTGACGGTATTAAAGCAAAAGATTTAATTTTGTATCACCCCGAAATATATGGTACAAAAACAGATCCGCTGGATAGACTCATTAATATTGGGCGCTTAACCTATGCGGATGTTGAATTATCGAATACCGATAAAACATACGAGAAAAAAATAAAGCCCATCACCCAACAAAATACGATTTATGACTTTATTGTCAATCATGTCAAAATGTTTGAACCAAGCGTAAATCCTAGTGACTGGTTTAAACAACATACCAACGTCATCATTGTAGAAACGGATAGTCCCTATGCTGACTCCAATTTATTTATGAAAATGTCGCATGATACACGTTTGCGTTCACATTTAATTCCACTATTGACGGTCAACGAGAATAGTTTATATGCAATTAGTACGATGAGTACCGTTACGTATGGTTTGTTAGATTCGTATTTAAAAGATAAAACGGATATGGCAGCTATCGAAACCTTTAAAGAACAAATACGAGAAGCTTCGGTAAAACAAGAAGCGTTTGTCGATTTTTGGTATCGCATTAGTGAAAAAAGGGATAGATTATTTGAAGGAAATGATATTTTAGTCATCGATACGATGAGAAAATATAGTGATGATCCAACTGAATCAGGAAGAGAATCGTGGTTGGCGGCGTATGGTGAAAATAGTGTGAACGGAATCCGTCAGTTTATGGCGCCGTTTAGATACCATTTAGACTTTTTACATGCAGATGGACAAGCGACTGGTGACATTGTAAACCACTTTTTAGCGAAGACATTGACGGATAGAGGTCAATCGGTGTACACGCATGAAATTACGCATATGCTCGATCAAAAAGTTTGGTTTAATGGCTATGCTAGACGGGCAGGGCAAGGTGTTGAAGTCTATGCTCGTGGTTTGTTCGAATCGCTCAACAATACAAATGGCGCTTCGGGTTATGAATCTATTTTTAATTTAAACACAACGTATGAGTTGCGTGGAGCGGGTCGGACACAAAATGAATCCCCTAATCGTTTCCAAAAAGAATCCGATTTAAAAGAATATATGCAAGGGATAATGGATGTTTTATATACACTAGACTATGCAGAATCAGAATCTATTCTTAAACAGTCCAATGATAATCGGTCTGTTTTATTAAATAAAGTGTCACTAATACCCGATCCAAAACGAGCAAATGAAGTAAAAGATAGTTTTTCAAATATTGATGAAACTACGGCAGCGAGTTTAACGTCTATCAACGACTTTATTGATAAAGGTATCGTATCTGGTCGACTAGCCTTTAAAGGTCGTCAAACAGTTGGAGAAGCAACGCCGAATGGGTATCATGTTGTTCCACTTTTTGAACCGATATATGCAGGGGTGCAAAATGACGTTGGTTCAGTAGGTGATGTGACGTTTAGACGTTATGCCTATGAATTGTTAGCTGAATATGGTTATAAAAATGGGATGGTTTCGTACTTATCTAATCAATACGCTAACGATCAAGAAGCGCTAACTGCCATTTTAGATGATGCGTATCAAGGGAATTTAGCAACGTTTAAAAAAGATATGTTCAAACGTCGTATTGATAAAGTCGATAAATTAAAAGAAACACCATATTTTAAAACGTATAGTGAATTACAGACGCTAATGGATGAAGCAATTGCTAAAGATTTAGCGCAGATGAAGCGAAATAAACAATATGGTCAAAATATTTTAACAGCGGTTACGGCTGTTCATGACTTAAAACGAAAAATATTTGAGTTTTATTTAAATGATACGAGTGATTTTAGAAGTTCTATTTACAATGACGTTGTTTCCGGTAAAGATGTTGAAGAAACACGTGAAGCGATTCCAATTACGACGACGTATCGTGAAGATGAAACCCTTTGGGCTGATGAAACACGAACAGAGAATGGTGAAGCGGGTGTAACTTTAATTACAAAAATTTGGACGACTGAAAATGGTGTGCGCATAGGGGAGCCAGTTGTTGTTTCTAAAGTTGAAAAAGCAATGACCCCAACGGTTGTGTATCGTGGGACAAAACCAATTGATAGTGAGAGCGTAACAGAAACGGATGTGGAAATTCCTGTAACAACGCAAGATTCCACAGACGATACCTTGTACACTGATGAAACACGCACACAAGAAGGTCAAGCGGGCTTGAAACGTGTTCGAACAGTACAACAGTATAAAAAAGGTGTAGCCTTTGGTGAACCCGTTGTTACAGAAGAAATTGTTACGGCAATGGCCCCAACGGTTGTATACCGTGGAACAAAACCAATCGATACGGAGACCGTAACAGAAACGGATGTTGAAATCCCTGTAACAACACAAGAAACCATAGATGATACATTGTATACTGACGAAACACGTACCGAACAAGGACAAGCGGGCTTGAAACGTGTACGCACAGTACAACGGTATAAAAAAGGTGTGCCATTTGGTAATCCTGTTGTTACAGAAGAGATTGTAACGGCAATGACCCCAACGGTTGTGTACCGTGGAACAAAACCAATCGATAGTGAGACTGTGACGGAAACAAATGTTGAAATTCCTGTAACAACGCAAGACTCCACAGACGATACATTGTATACTGACGAAACACGTACACAAGAAGGAGAAGCAGGATTGAAACGTGTACGCACAGTACAACAGTATAAAAAAGGAGTACCATTTGGTAACCCTGTTGTCACAGAAGAAATCATCACACCAATGACGCCAACGATTGTGTATCGTGGGACAAAACCAATCGAGAGTGAGATCGTAACGGAAACAAACGTTGAAATTCCACTAACAACGCAAGAAACCACAGATGATACCTTGTATACTGACGAAACGCGTACACAAGAAGGTCAAGCGGGCTTGAAACGCGTACGAACAGTACAACAGTATAAAAAAGGTGTAGCCTTTGGTGATCCAGTTGTCACAGAAGAAATCATCACGCCAATGACGCCAACGATTGTGTATCGTGGAACAAAACCAATCGATAGTGAGACTGTAACAGAAACAAATGTGGAAATTCAAGTAACAACGCAAGAATCTACAAATGACACGTTATATACCGATGAAACGCGTACACAAGAAGGACAAGCAGGCTTGAAACGCGTACGCACAGTACAACAGTATAAAAAAGGGGTGCCATTTGGTGAACCTGTTGTTACAGAAGAAATCATCACGCCAATGACGCCAACGGTTGTGTATCGTGGAACAAAACCAATTGATAGTGAAACCGTAACAGAAACAAATGTTGAAATCCCAGTAACAACACAAGAATCAACTGATGACACATTGTATACTGACGAAACACGCACCGAACAAGGACAAGCAGGATTGAAACGTGTTCGAACAGTACAACAGTATAAAAAAGGAGTGCCATTTGGTGAACCTGTTGTTACAGAAGAAATCATCACGCCAATGACGCCAACGGTTGTGTATCGTGGAACAAAACCAATTGATAGTGAAACCGTAACAGAAACAAATGTTGAAATTCCAGTAACAACACAAGAAGCCACAGATGATACATTGTATACTGACGAAACACGTACACAAGAAGGCCAAGCGGGATTGAAACGCGTTCGAACAGTACAACAGTATAAAAAAGGAGTAGCGTTTGGTGACCCTGTTGTTACAGAAGAAATCATCACGCCAATGACGCCAACGGTTGTGTATCGTGGAACAAAACCAATTGATAGTGAAACCGTAACAGAAACAGACGTTGTAATTCCAGTAACAATTCAAGAATCAACAGATGACACATTGTATACCGATGAAACGCGTACACAAGAAGGCCAAGCGGGATTGAAACGCGTACGCACAGTACAGCAGTATAAAAAAGGTGTAGCGTTTGGTGAACCAGTTGTCACAGAAGAAATCATCACGGCAATGACCCCAACTATCGTGTACACAGGAACAAAACTGAAAGACCAAGTAGAAAAAATGGAAGATATACCATTTATGGTAGAAATTATTGAAGACGATACGTTAGCTTCTGGAACAAAAATTGTCGAACAAGTGGGCAAAGTTGGTCAAAAACGGATTTATGCTGTAAATGGTGTGGAAAAAGAGGAGATTATCAATCAACCAATCATTGAAAAAGTAAGAATTGGTAAAAAACAAACCACTCTTACACAAAGTGATGATCCGACGATTATTCCGGATAATAAACGCAGTTCTTTAGAGAAAAAAACAATTCCAAATGGTTATCAAAAAGTACCTAAAGACAAAACGTTGCCACAAACAAACACAAAAAATAACCCAACAGAAATCGGCTGGTTAGCTTTATTTGCAAGTTGGCTATTGTTCACATTCCGATTAAAAAAAGAAAATGAGTTAAATGATTAATAAAATAGTACCAAATGGGTAACCATTTGGTACTACAGACTGTTGACAAATAAACTGTCAACAGTCTTTTTTCGTACCAGACGTTAAGTTGTACGGCTTACCGCGATGTACACGATACATCGCGCGTTCCCTACTACGTGCGAGAACGAAGCCATTCGTACAACAACGTCTGATACGATAATAACACTTAAAAGTGGTATAATAGAGATAAGAAAAAGGAGGGAACAATTTATGTTTTATAAAGAAAATCATCCAAATGACGAAATCATATTAAACACATTATCCGAATTAGTACCAAAAGATCATTTACTACGTAAAATTGATAAATCAATTGATTTCAATTTTATTTATGATATTACTTCTCCTTACTATAGTCATACCAACGGTCGTAATAGTTTAGATCCAGTTGTTTTATTTAAATTAGTCTTTTTAAAAGATATTTACGGTATTAAATCAATGCGAGAAACCATTAAACGTGTCGAAACTGATGTGGCGTTTAGATGGTTTTTAAACCTTCCTTTCTCTAAACCAACTCCTCATTATTCCACTTTTTCTCAAAATTATATTCGCCGTTTTCAAGGTACTTCTGTGTTTGAAGATATATTTAACACTATTGTACACCAAGCTATCTCACATCATTTAATTAGTGGGACAGCATTATTTACAGATTCCACACATATTAAAGCAAATGCCAATAAAAATAAATTTAAAAACGCTATTATTGAAACCGTTCAAGAACGTAAACGAGATTTAGAAAACGAAATTAACGCTGAACGAGAAGCTATTGGAAAAAAGCCTTTTAATTACACTGATAAAATCATCTCTAAATCCATTAAAGAAAGTACGACTGATCCAGAAAGTGGATATTACCATAGAGATAATAAAGAAAAGGGATTTATGTACTTAGACCATCGTAGTGTAGATGGTAAACATAATTTTATTGTGGATTGCTTTATTACACCAGGCAACGTGCATGATAGTGTACCGTATGTGTCGCGATTAACACATATAATCGAAACATTTAATTTTAATGTGAATTGTGTCGCGTTAGATAGCGGATATTATAAAAAAGACATTTTAAAATTTTTAGAAGAGAAAAAGATATTTTCTGTGATTGGGTATCGACGTTTTCATCGCAATCCTGACCATAAATTTTTTCGATATAATTCATCTATAGATTGTTTTACGGATACACGTACGGGAGAAATTTATACCTACAGAAATATTGATAGACAAGGATATAAACAGTATCGTATAAGCGATAATAGTAATAAACGGATACTACGTCGAGCGATAGATGCTGATGTATACGATAGATGTCGTGAACGTCGATTATCTACGTTTGGGAAAGCATTATATAAACGACGGAAAGAAACGATTGAGCGTAGTTTTGCAGACTCTAAGCAAAATCATGGGTATCGATTTGCGCAATATAGAGGAGTAACCAAGATGCAACAGTATACTTGGTTATCTTGTGCTGCCCAAAACATGAAAAAAATGGCAATTCTACTCACTGGAGATAGCCATTTTTTGAGATATTATTCTTCATTTCGTATTTTAAAATTCAAAATCCAACATATTTTTCATTTTTTAAAAAATATGTTGGATTTTTTATTGGTATTGTCAACAGTCTGTAGTACCAAATGGGTAACCATTTGGTACTAGCTTTAAGCGGTTTGTTCAGTATAATACGAAAATGAAGGCACGTGATTAGTGTCGTCTACCTGATATGCTGCACAAAGTACAATATTGTGAAGGAGAAAAAGCAATGTTCATTAAAAAAGCTATTATTCGAGGCGGGATTCCTTTTGTCATCATGACCGGTATATCGCTCATCATGATTGCTCAAAACATGGATGCATATGATATAAAAAGTACATTTATATCTGGTCTAGCAGCGACAGCAATAGGTGCTTTTTCGGTTATTTATGAAATTGAAAAATGGTCCTTATTCAAGCAATCTGCAATTCATTTTATAGCGATGTTATGTACAGTCTATCCATGCTTGCTGACGAGCAGTTGGTTTGTGATAAACAGCCCAATGGATTATTTGGTCGTATTTGGCATATTTTTGGCTGTCGGCGTAGTGATGTGGACAATAAGTTACTTTATTTTTGGGAAGTTGTTGAACAGCGATAGTACAAAAAAGCCATCGTCCAAAAAGTAACAACGCATTGAATTTGTAGCGTTTACGTTTACATGATTAGAATCAAAAAATGTAATGTGTAGTTTGGAGTATAGATAATGTTAAAAGGAATAGGCTATGTATTGTTTGGAATAGGGTTATTATTTATGAGTCCAAAATTTTTAAAACAATATAAAAGAGAAAAAAATATAGAAAATATACTACAACTATGTGGAATCTTATTGATAGGTATATCCAGTTTACTTTTAGGTGTTTTAGAATTTATAATATACAATAGTTGTTCGTGACAAGGTATCTATCTCTACATTGATTGAAGAATTAGAGCATGCTGAGCAGTATCTGCGTGGAGAAAATGACGGTAGCGAACTATCAGTTATATTAAATGAAATAGCAGCTAAAGAAAAATCTATTACTGAATACGAGTGGTACAAATTACCTAAAATTGAGGTTGAATCTGTAAAAAAAGAAATTAAAAGATATCAAAAAAATTGAGGAGGTTACAAAATGATAATAAAAAAAGTTTTTAAATTAGGAAATAGAGCTATTTTGAGTTTAGACGCTTCTTTACCTGTAAATTTTAAAAATCATATTGACGTTTTGATTGAGGGTGTTGTTTATCATGATGCAATTCTTCCGATGACAAACGGCGATGCTAAAAGAGCAGATGTTTCTATTATGTTTAATGGGAATGATGACATAGTTGGTAAAGAGTTGAAATTTTTATTTTAATTATAAAAAGAACGTAAGTTATATTAATACTTTTTCAAGAAAAGAATACCAATTTAAACCACCTAGAATACTCTAGGTGGTTTTTAGGAGAATGAATATGGCTAGAGATGATTATCCAGTTATTGTATATCAGATTTTGTCTTATCTGTATAAAAAATTAAAAACTGATAGACCAATTGATATTAACAAATTAAAACATGATGGAAATTTATTCCAAATCAATAAAAACTATTATATTTTATAGTAATCTTAAATAAAAAGTAAACCTTTGAAAACATTTAGTTATCAACGTTTTCAAAGGTCTTTTTTGTTTGGGGACTTAATTTGGACTAAAAAAATACATTTATTTATAAAAATTTGTGTAATATATATCATTAAAAATCACTATACACATATGATATAATGTTTTATATGTATATAAATGAATAGTGATATATGTATAATTTGAACAACCATGTAAACATGATAAAACATAAGATAATTTGTGTGTCAAATTAAGAAAGGGGACAAATATGTTTTACGATAAACAACCAGTTGAGCATCAAGAGAATTATAAAAATATGTTGAAAATATTGGGTAGTTTATCAAGACTGTTTTCAGAAGCTGATGAACCATATTTATATTACAGAGCACATGAAAATGTGTTTGCTAAATATTTCAAAGTTGATAATAACGCACGACATGATGATTCAGCAGATGCTTACGATAGTCGTTCAGGAATTGGAATAGGATTGAAGACATGGGTTGGTGGAGATAATCAAAAAGTAGCTGAATTTGGGCGGTTAAGACCTAAATATGAGCATTTAAATGGTATGGAACTTATCCAAGCAATAGCTGGGTATAGAAATGCAAGAATTCGAACTACTATGAATGCTCATGACTTGAATGAAATGTTGTATCATATTGTTAAGCGTATTCCGGGAGCAATGCGTATCTATGAGTCTACTTTTGATGAAATTGATATAAAAAATATTATTTTAGATGAAAAAAGAGGTAATGCAAACAGTACGTATTTTACAGATGGAAATCATACCTATAAGTTCAGTCGTTCAAAAAATACGTTGTACATGATTTTTGATGATATGGAACTTTTAGATGAATTTGAAGTTGAAATTTATGAAGACCCATATGATGTGTTGTCGGAATTGGTTGCACAAGGAGTGGTTTCGTCTATTCATGAATCAAAATTTAGCAAAAATCAATTGTGTTTACGTTTATATTCTACAAAACCTGACGGTACAAAATTTGTGGCATCAAAAAGTGGTTTGAATCAGTGGAATGGCTTTAGAACGTCATATCGAATTAATGAAAATGGTGAAAGAGAAATTACTAGAGTTACACCTAGAGATTCTAATGAGGTCTATATTCCTTATCCAGCAGAGGATAGACGTAGAAAAGAGTTTTTTCCACCAAAAGATGAAGCCTTTAGCATTAAGTTGCCTAATGGAAAATGGATAAGTGCTAAAGTTTGTCAACAGGGTGGCAAAGCAATTATGAGTAATCCAAATAATTTGCTTGGGCAGTGGCTTTTGAGAGATGTATTTGAATTGGAAGAAGGTACTCAAGTGACTTATGATATGCTACGAATATTCAATGTAGATAGTATAATGTTTACTAAAATTGAAGACCATAAATACACAGTTGATTTTTGTGAGTTAGGCACGTATGAACGCTTTTATGGACTTGAAGATAGTGAATCAGAAAATGAAGAAAACGACCTTACTTAATTACAAGGTCGTTTTTCTTGTCTAATCAATTGCTTTTACAATATTTTCAGCTATTCTATGAATGACTTCAACGCATACAGAATTTCCAGCTTGTTTATAAAGCCTAGATTCAGCTTGGTCTGGGAGTTTAAAATCTTGAGGGAATCCTTGTGCATTAAAACATTCATGAGGCGTCAATTTACGAATACCATGTTTTGTTAATACAAGAGGGACGTTGTGTCCACCGCCACCCATATTTGCTGTGAGGGTAGGGACTACATTTTTTTTGTTTTCACGTACATATTGTCTACGCCATTGATATGTTGTTGTAGAATCTGTCATTGCTTTTACAAGTTCGTTATAAATATTACCTTTATATTTGCCTTCTGTGTAATAATATTTATCATCAACTTTATTTTCAAAATCAATGATGTCAGATAAACGTCTTGTTAGAGGGATAGGGTCTGGAAAAGCAAATTTTTTATAATCTTCTTCATTTTTGAAGCCTACAATATAGATACGTTCACGGTTTTGCGGTGTGTTTCCTGAAGACATGGCATTCATGACTTGATAGCGATAATGGTATCCTTCTTGCTTAAGTGCGTCAAGTATTACTCGGAATGTGTTTCCGTCATCATGCCCTACAAGATTTTTTACATTTTCAAAAAATACCACTCTAGGTTTTTTATCAGCGATGATTCGCATCAGCTCAAAAAATAACATACCTCTTCCTTTTGGGTCTTTAAATCCTTTACGGTAACCTGCAATAGAGAATGCTTGACAAGGGAATCCACCTACACAAATATCGATATTTGGAACTTCCTCTGGTTTAACTGTTTGAATATCTCTGCAATCAACTTTGATAGGAAAATTTAATTCAAAAGTGCGAGCCGGATAATTGTCAATCTCATTAGCGTAGACTGTCTTTACACGACCAGTTTCTTCAAATCCGAGGTCTATACCTCCAACACCAGCAAAAAAGGAAGCCATTTTGTATTGTTTCTTCATAGATTAAAGTTCCTTTCATGTATGAATACGGATATTATAATATAATTTGCAACGCGCCGCAAATTATATGAACAGTCTAGATGATGTCTACCATCATACACCACACATTTCTTTTTTATGAAAACAGTTGTCCGTTGTGTGTAGTTATTGATATAATGGTAAAATAATGCGATATACTATCGTTTAAAAATTTTTTAAAATACGGGGTGGTGTTATCAAGTGCCCTCAATGAAAAGAAAGAGGTTAAATAGTTTTAATGTTACAAAAATATTTTTACTTATTTTTAGTGTCAATGGTACCAATTGTTGAATTGCGTGGTGCAATGATTATGTCGGCAGGTTGGCAAATGCCGTTATGGACATCATTGTTCATTAGTGTTATTGGAAATATGTTGCCAGTGCCTGTCATTTACTTTTTCGCAAGAAGAGTATTGGAGTGGGGAAGTGATAAACGCTATATTGGAAAAACGTTTACCTTTTTCTTGGAAAAAGGACATGCAGCAGGAAAGAAATTAGAAGATAAATCGGCATCGGGTGTATTTTTAGCGTTGATGCTATTCGTAGCCATTCCTGCACCTGGAACGGGAGCTTGGACGGGTACTTTAGCAGCTAGTGTGTTGGATTTTGATTTTAAACGAAGCGTTTTAGCTGTTTTACTAGGTGTTATTATTGCGGGTATCATTATTGGTGTATTAAGCAATTTAGGACTAGCGTTTATTTTTGGACTGTAAAAAGTCAATAAATCAGGTATAATAAAGAAAAAGTAGGGGGTATTTTTATGAAAGAACATCATATTCATGATAATCATGATCACGTACATGGCGAAAAGTGTGGCCATACGGCAATACAACATGGCGATCATATTGACTACATTCATGACGGTCATTTACATCATCCACACGATAACCATGTGGACGAATGTGTGATTGAAGTGAGTGAAACGAATCCAGATACGTGTGCACCTGTTGAGACAGATCACGTACATGGTGATAACTGTGGACATGAAAAAGTGCCACATGGCGATCATGTCGATTATTTAGTGGATGGTCGTTTACAGCATGTACACGGCAACCATGTTGATGACCATGGACCAATTGAAGTCATTTCAAAATAATATCATTTAGCTATTGACGAATAGGTCGATAGCTTTTTATGTTGGAAAGGCACACGATAAATGTTTTTTTAGGTTTTTAAGAGCTTAAAACAACAAAAAATAGAACAATTATCTCAAAATCAATAAATGGCACAGTTATATTTTATTTGACGATTATTTCTAAATTTAATATAGTATAAAAAAGCACTTACAAATTAAGGGGGTAAAATATGACAGTAGAAAAAATTGCCATACAGCAAACGTATGGAGATAGATTTCAACATTGTTGGGGATGTGGTCCTAAAAATGATGCAGGTATGCACTTACATTCTTATCCAAGTGAAGATGGAGAAACGTGTGTATGCCAAGTGATACCAGACAAGCAATATACAGGGGGCGTACCATTCAATCTATTTGGTGGGATGATTGCCGTTATATTTGATTGCCATGGAACAGCATCTGCTGCATGGTTTGCACATAAAGAAAAAGGGTTGACATTACAAGAAGATACCGTCATTGGACGATTTATTACGGCACGTTTAGAAGTGGATTATATAAAACCAACACCAATGAATGAACCCATTACTGTCATCTCTCGTCTTGAAGAGTTAACGCCTAAAAAAGCCATTATCACTATGGAAATGGTAGTGGCTGATGAAGTTCGCGCTATGGCACGAATGGTAGCGGTAGCAGTAAAAGATACAATGTAGTGTTTTGTGAATAGTGTTAGAAAGAAAAAAGGAGAAAAAGATGAAAGAAAAAGCTTTAGCCGGTATCGGTTTGACATTGATGGTGTCAGGTATCGTATTACACCGTACGTTATCAGAATTTCCAATTTGGGCAATGGCTGCAATGCATGCCACTGGCGTAACATGTATTGGAACGGCTACCTATCGTCATTTGAAAAATAAAAAGAAATAGCACAAAAACACCAGACACGCCTGTTGTGTCTGGTGTTTTTAGGGGTTAAAGTTGAAAGCATTCGCATCAATCTTATTTCAGTCTGTTATATCAAAACGTCATATTTGTAGAATGCATGCAATTAAAGTTTTTATTCAACCGTTACAGATTTCGCCAAGTTACGTGGTTTATCCACATCTAAATCTTTACCAAGTGCGGTGTAGTAGGCGATTAGTTGTGTTACAACGACCATGGCAAGTGGCGTTAATGAAGCATGAACGGCAGGGATAATATAATCGTCATTTTCACGATGACAACCTTCCATAGCAAGACGCATAACACGCGCGCCTCTTGCTTTGACTTCTTCGATATTACCGCGCGTATGACTGGCTAAATGAGAATCGCTTAATAGTGCAATAACGGGTGTATCTTCTTCGATTAGGGCAATTGTTCCGTGTTTTAATTCCCCTGCAGCAAAGCTTTCGGTTTGTACGTATGAAATTTCTTTAAGTTTTAAAGCGGCTTCCATTGCAACGTAGTAATCCAAGTGTCGACCAATATAAAATGCATTTCGTGTGCTTAATAAGTGATCGTGCACTAAGTTTTGAATGGTTGCTTTATCGGCTAAAATACCTTCAATAACACTTGCCACACGACTTAATTCAAAGGACATGTTCATTGTTTCGTTAAGACCTAGTGACTCGCGTAAAGTTTCAGCCAAAATCGCTAAAACGGCAATTTGTGCGGTATAGGCTTTGGTCGAAGCAACGGCAATCTCTGGACCGGCATGTAATAACAACGTGTAATTTGCTTCACGTGACAGTGTGGAGCCTTTAACGTTTGTAATGGTTAAAGAGGGGTGGTTTAAAGCATTCACACGAACGAGTGCTTGGCGAGAATCTGCGGTTTCACCACTTTGTGTAATAAAAATAAAAAATGGTTTTTTAGAAAGCAATGGCTGATTGTATGCAAATTCACTGGCGATGAGCACTTCAACAGGAATATTTGCCATTGATTCAATTAGCGATTTACCAATCCATCCAGCGTGATAACTGGTTCCACATGCAATGATGTAAATGCGATCACTGTCTTTTAAGTGATTTAATAAGGCGTCATCAACGTGTAATTTACCGTTTTCAGCGGTGTATTCTTGCAATAATCGACGTAAAACGGCAGGTTGTTCGTCCATTTCTTTTAACATGTAATGTGGGTAAGTCCCTTTTTCGATATCACTTGAATCAATTTCAGCTTTAAAAGCTTCACGTTCGATACGTTCACCATTAAAATTAAAAATGTCAACAGTGTTTTCACGTAACACGACGATTTCTTTATCTTGAATGGCGATGTAAGTATCCGTTTCTTGAATTGTCGCCATCGCATCAGAACAGATGACGTTGAACTGTTTACCTAATCCAATTAGCAATGGACTTTTATTTTTAGCGGCATACAATACTTCTGGATCGTTGACGTCTAACAGTCCAAATGCGTACGAACCTTGAATGTGTTTTAACGCTTCTAATAAAGCGTCTTGTGTTGATAAGCCTTTTTCTTCTGCAAAATAGGCAATTAAATTAACGGCTACTTCCGTATCTGTTTGAGAATAAAATGTAACGTGAGATAAAAAAGTTTCTTTTAATTCGGCATAATTTTCAATGACACCGTTATGAACTAATGTAAAGCGACCGCTTTGTGATTGATGGGGGTGCGCATTTTCTTGTGTTGCAGGGCCGTGTGTTGCCCAACGTGTATGTCCGATACCGGAAAAAGCGTCTTGTTTTTCATCAACAGCAGCGCGTAACGTTGCGATACGTCCTACTTTTTTCGTTAAATGATTTGCATTTTGCAATGATTGTGTAAAGACTCCAGCAGAGTCGTATCCACGATATTCTAATTTTTCTAGGCCATTTAAAATGACCGTTTGAATGTGATTTTGGCCGATACAGCCGACGATTCCACACATATAGTTACTCCTTTAAAAACGGTACACAAAATTTTGTGTCCATTATGTTTTGTATATGATAGGTTTCTGGTGCGTACATATGGTTTTGTCAAAAGTTTTGTCATATGCTTTAGAGTGCACACCCTTGAGCCATCCGCCGAATCTTTCGATAAGCTCAATCCTCGTCACCTGTCTTCAGGCCTGGCGCTATCCGATTTACTGTCCTCATCAGTCTATTTTTTCAGAAACCATGAAAATTTTAAAATATTTTTCATGAAAAGTCAAAAGATAAAATTTTGTCTAATGTGTTATAATAGACCTATCAAACTAAGGAGAGAAATATGACGAATCAGTTTCCAGAACGTTTATCACGCTTGCGTTTATTATTAAAAGATGAAGGACTAATCAATTTAAACAACGCCACCGTCATGGTACTCGGATTGGGCGGAGTGGGATCGAGTTGTGTGACCGCTTTAGCTCGTGGGGGTGTTGGAAATTTAATTATATTAGATAGAGATACCGTAGAAGAGAGCAACATCAATCGTCAAATGGTCGCATTTTACTCTACCATTGGTCGTGTAAAAGTCGATGTAATGACCGAGTTAATTAAAGACATTAATCCAAATTGTAATGTGATTGGTAGACAAGAATTTTTAACGAAAGAAACGATTGGACAGGCGTTATCACAATATCCAAGACCGGATTATATTATCGACTGTATTGATACGGTGTCACAAAAATTAGCGCTTGCGCAATGGTGTATGGAAGAAAATATTCCGTTACTATCATCAATGGGAGCGGCAAATAAATTAGATCCAACACATTTCAAATTTGACTATATTGAAAAAACAAAATATTGCCCACTATCAAAAGTCATTCGTACAGAATGTCGTCGTCGTGGCATTAAAAATTTAGAAGTGCTCTATTCTGATGAAATGCCACCACAACTGCAAACACAAAGTGGCGGAAGTAAAGCACAAACACTTGGCTCAATGAGTTATATGCCACCAATTGCTGGGCAAATGTTAGCTGGTAAAATTATTTTACGTTTATCCGGATTAGAAAAATTTAAAGTAACGCCAGTTGCAACAAAGCCTAAATTAAAACAACACAAGTAAGATAGTAAACGAGTGATAGTATAGGAGAATCTATGCGTATTATTGACAGCCATTATCATTTAGATTTTATAAAAAGTGATGCTCTAAAAAAAGCGTTACTACAACAATTATCAGCAAACAATATTGATATTGTTGCACAAACCGTTACACCTGATGGTTTTGAACAGTTGCATCAACGATTCGACTACCCCGATAACACCATCAAACGTGTGTCGCTAGGTATTCATCCGTGGTATATCGATAATGCCCAAACGCAATTGAAGCAATTTGCGCAGTATGTTAAAAAGACGTCGTATATTGGTGAAATTGGGTTAGATTTTACACCGAAGCGTTTAGAAAGTGTTTCGAAAGAAATACAAGAATTTGTGTTTAGAGAAGTGCTAAAGTGTGTGGTTGAACAAGATGCGCATTACATTCTATCGATTCATGCCGTAAAATCAGAAATGAATGTTATTGATATTTTAGAAGAAGAGATTGATGACTTTGAAAAGGTTGTGCCAATTATTCATCGTTTTAACGGGACGCATGAAGCGTTACATCGTTTTTTAAAATTGGGTGGGTATATTTCGGTACATCCCAGTCTGTTGAACACTAAAAAAGGTAGAGCGTATATTCGCTATATTCCAAATCATCGCTTACTTTTCGAAACGGATTTACCCGGTGAACACGCCGCATCCCCCGTAGATGAAGTCATGACTGCGTTGCATCATCTATCAACGAATTTAGTAGACATCAAGGGTGAACAGATTTTATCTGACATTGAAAAGACACAACTGAAATTGTATGTTTAAAATGTGTTTTATGAAAAGTGGATATAAAAGTGAATATAACATCGTGGAAAGCATCTGTTAGCAGGTGCTTTTTTGTGTACAACAGTTGTGTTTATCAGTGTATTAGATGAACTTATAATCCCATTAATTTTTCTTAAGTAGAAAATAAAACGTTTTCATTATATGATGACAGTGTCAACAAAGTAATAGTTTTACTTCACTGTATGGCTATTAACAAATTAAATCAATTATTGATAAAGGAGATACAATAATATGGCAACAAGAGAAGAAATTTTAAAAGAGTTATATCCAGAGGATTTATTTGGCTATGCAAATGAGTTAACAGATGGTGAAATTAACGTCTTGAAAAAATTACGTCATGAATTAGAAACACGTGTTCGTCCAGTTTTAATCGATTCTTATGAAAATGCTTTATTACCACGTGAAGAAATTTTAGGAGCATTTGCTGCAGCGCGTATTATGGATGACCCAGCATTGTTTGAAGGTCGTGAAGAAAAATGGAAAGTAAGAGAAATTTATAACGTGTTCTTATACTTAGAATTGACACGTTTCGATCCTTCTGTTGCAACGTTCTACACTGTTCACGGTGGTTTAGGATACAACACTGTTTTAATCGGTGGTAGCCCAGAACAAATTGAAAAATATGCAACACAAATTCGTACAATGACAGCACAAACATGTTTTGCGTTAACTGAACCAACTCACGGTTCTGATATTGCTGGTGGTTTAGCAACAACAGCTGAACGTCGTGGCGATAAATGGATTTTAAATGGTGAAAAACGTTGGATTGGTGGCGCTAAAACAGCTGACTTCATTCCAGTATTTGCACGTGACGTAGCAGATAAAAAAATTAAATGCTTCATGGTTAAAGGTGGTTCAGAAGGTTTATCCGTTGAAAATGTACCACACAAAATTTCATTACGTATTGTAAACAATGGACACATTACATTAAAAGATGTGGAAGTAGCTGAAGAAGACCGTTTAGTAAATATCAATGGATATGGCGATGTTGCGAAAATCTTTGTGCGTACACGTACAGATGTGGCACATATTGCCATGGGTACAGCAGCTGGTGCGTTTAACGCAGCGCTACGTTTAACAACAACACGTGAACAATTCGGACGCAAACTTGCTGGATTCCAATTAGTTCAAGAAAAATTATCTCGTATGCAAGCCAATGTAGTTGCTGCATTAGCATACTCTGTTCGTGTAGCTCAATTACAAGAAGAAGGCAAAGAAATTATGTTGAATTCTTCATTATCTAAATTGCACAATGCATTACGCATGCGTGAAACAGTTTCGTTAGCGCGTGAAGTATGTGGTGGTAACGGTATTACATTAGAAACAGAAGTGGCTCGCTTCTTTACTGATGCTGAAGCGATTTACACTTACGAAGGAACACACGAAATTAACGCATTAATAGTTGGTCGTGAAATTACTGGTATCGGTGCATTTTTATAATGCGTAGTAAAGAACGATTGGCACTTTAGTCAATCGTTCTTGTTCTTTAAAATTGAGGAGATGAATAAAATGGAAATTAAAAATGTAATGATTATTGGTTCTGGTCAAATGGGTAGCGGTATTGCGCAAGTGTTTGCACAATCAGGGTATACCGTTTATTTAAATGATATTAAAGCAGAATTTGTTGAACGTGGTATCAACGGCATCAAAAAACAATTGGAACGTGCTGTTGACAAAGGACGCTTAACAACTGAAGTGTTAGAAGAAACGCTAAATCGTTTAATCCCATCTACGACATATGAAGATGCCAAAAATGTACAATTAGTCATTGAAGCAGCAACTGAAAATCGTGACATTAAATTAAGTATTTTCAAACAATTAGATGAAATCACTGCACCTACAACAATTTTAGCATCAAATACGTCATCGTTATCAATTACAGATATCGCTGCCGCAACAACACATCAAGAACGTGTTATTGGTATGCATTTCTTCAATCCAGCGCCAGTAATGAAATTGGTTGAAGTCATTAGTGCGTTACAAACATCTAGTGATGTGGTCGAAAAAGTGCGTGAAATTTCTGAAAAAATTGGTAAAACACCGGTTGGTGTAAAAGATGCGTACGGTTTCGTTGTGAATCGTGTATTAATTCCAATGATTAATGAAGCCATTTTCATTTTAAGTGAAGGTGTTGCCAGTGCGTCTGAAATTGATGCGGCAATGAAACTAGGGGCAAACCATCCAATTGGACCTTTAGCTTTAGCGGATTTAATTGGATTAGACGTTTGCTTAGCCATTATGAACGTATTAAATACAGGGTTTGGTGATACAAAATATCGCCCAGCACCATTGTTGAAAAAAATGGTAGAAGCTGGTAAATTAGGACGTAAAACAAACGAAGGTTTTTTCAAATATTAAAAACCAAATCGTAAAAAGAAATGAGGATGTTTAGAATGAAAGAAGTAGTTATAGTATCTGCAGTACGTACACCGATTGGATCTTATGGTGGTTCATTAAAAGATGTCAGTGCTGTGGAATTAGGAACATTAGTCATCAAGTCAGCGTTAGAACGTGCTAATTTAAAACCAGAACAAGTAGATGAAGTCATTATGGGAAATGTTTTATCTGCTGGTTTAGGACAAAACGTGGCAAGACAAATGAGTATTCATGCAGGGCTTCCACAAACAGTACCTGCTTTTACAATTAATAAAGTGTGTGGTTCAGGGTTAAAAACAGTTCAATTAGCAGCACAAGCCGTTATGTGTGGCGATGCAGATATTGTCGTTGCAGGTGGTGCAGAAAACATGTCACAAGCAGCGTATGTGTTGAATAATCAACGTTGGGGTGCACGTATGGGCAACACAACTGTCGTTGATACAATGATTAACGATGGTTTATCAGATGCATTTAACAACATTCATATGGGAATTACAGCGGAAAATGTATCAGAGCAATATGGCATTACACGTGAAATGCAAGATGCTTTTGCGGTATCTTCTCAAAATAAAGCAGAAGCTGCTATTAAAGCAAATCGCTTTAAAGAAGAAATCGTCCCTGTTGTGATTCCACAACGTAAAGGGGATCCAATCGTCTTTGATACAGATGAATATGTTCGCTTTGGTGCTACAGTTGAAGGCTTGGGCAAATTACGTCCAGCGTTCAAAAAAGATGGAACCGTAACAGCAGGAAATTCATCTGGTATTAACGATGGTGCAGCAGCAGTAGTTGTGATGAGTGCAGACAAAGCAAAAGAATTAGGTTTACCAATTATCGCTAAAATTACGTCTTACGCTAGTGCTGGATTAGATCCAAAAATTATGGGGTGTGGTCCAATTTATGCCACACAAAAAGCGTTGGCAAAAGGTGGTTTAACCGTTGCTGATTTAGATTTAATCGAATCTAATGAAGCGTTTGCGTCACAATCTTGTGCCGTAGCCAAAGAATTACAATTAGATGCAGACAAAATCAATGTGAATGGTGGCGCAATTGCTTTAGGCCATCCAATTGGTGCGTCAGGTTGCCGTATTTTAGTAACTTTATTACATGAAATGGAAAAACGTGATGCTAAACGTGGTTTAGCAACATTGTGTATCGGTGGGGGTATGGGTACAGCGTTAATCGTTGAGCGTCCATAAAATTCACCACATACTGAAAGGAGTATATGATGAAAAAAACACCAAATCGCTGGCTGATTTTAGTTGCAGCCATTGTAACGAACTTAACTTTAGGTATTGGATATGCTTGGTCTGTATTCCAAGCGGCATTATTGAAAGCAAATGAAGCGCAAGGATGGAAATTATCACAAACTTCATTAGCATTTAGTATCTCATTTGCAATGGTTCCGGTTGGAATGATTATCTTTGGTCCAAAAGTAGATAAACAAGGTCCGAAAAAATTCGTTTTATTGGGCGGAATTTTATTTGGATTAGGTATGATTTTAACAGGATTTGCAGCAACCTCTATCCCTGTATTATATGCAACCTATGGGGTTCTATTAGGTTTAGGTATTGGTTCTGCATATGGAGCAGCAACATCAGTTGCTGTAAAATGGTTCCCAGATAAAAAAGGTTTAGCTGGTGGTTTAACCGCAGCAGGTTTTGGTTCTGGACCAATCATTTTCTCTCCAATCATTCAAGGAATGATTGGTAGCGTTGGCGTCTACGATACATTTAAAATTTTAGGTGTGGTCTGTTTAGTGATTTTAGCAGGTGCATCAACCGTTATGGTAAAAGCTCCAGATACAACATCAGCTAATGCTAGTGCACCAGCTCCAACTGGAAAAACGTATAAAGAAATGGTACGTGAGAAAAACTTCTGGTTATTGTGGGCTGTGTACACAATCGGTGCTACTGGTGGTATGATGATTATCGGTACAGCGAGTGATATTGCAAAAACATATAATTTAATTGATCCAGTTCAAATGGTCATGGTTGTTGGTTTAGCGAACACATTTGGACGTATTTTCTGGGGAAGTATCTCTGATAAAATCGGTCGTTATTTAACGGTTGTTGCAATGTTTATTACCGTTGGAGTGGGTATGTTCTTGCTAGCAAGCAATCAAACGTTAGGTGCCATTTTCGGTGTAGTTGGTACACTTTGTGTGGCATTAAGTTTCGGTGGATTTTTAGGGGCGTTCCCTGGTATCACTGCAGAAAACTGGGGTGTTAAAAATGCAGGTTCAAACTACGGTTGGATGTTCACCGCTTACGGTGTTGCGGCAATCTTTGGTCCTTCATTAGGAACATCTATTAAAACGGCTAATAATGGTGATTATACGGTTGCGTTCTACATTGTTATGGCAATGGCTGTAATCGGTATGGCATTGCAATTGCTATACATTAAACAAAAAAATAAAGCAAATTAATGATTGTTTAAAAACCTTGCCTTCGGGCAAGGTTTTTAAGGCTGTTGAATTTGTCAACAGCCTTTTTTCGTACAGACGTTAAGTTGTACGGCTTATCGCGATGTATCAGCGTATGACTAGTTATCATGTTAAGATAATCGGTGTTTAAATGTATACAGTTGTTATCTATAAAATCGGCTTAAATAAAGTGAAAAAGAATAATCTATTCGTAAAAATTATTCGATTTTTAAACTATAAGTTGAACTTATAATCCTATTAATGTTTATTAATTAGACAAACTTATAGGTCAGCGTTAAACTATTCATGTAAGCACTTACAGTGTTAAAGATGCTAAACTTTGTTGACGCTTATGTTTATGACATCAATTTTATAGGAGGGCTAATATGAGCCAAACAGTATTGTTAGAAATTAAAGAAGGCATTGGTTACATTACAATTAATCGTCCAGAAGCATTAAATGCTTTAAGCTCACAAGTGTTAGATGATTTAAATGGCGTATTGGAAACAATTGAAAAGAGTGATGATGTACGCGTTGTTGTTTTAACAGGTGCAGGTGAAAAAGCTTTTGTCGCTGGAGCAGATATTAAAGAAATGGATCAAATGACACCTATTCAAGCGTTTGAATATATGACCTATGCCAATGATACGTTCACGCGTTTATCCGATTTAAAACAACCGACAATCGCTGTATTAAATGGATATGCATTGGGTGGCGGATTAGAATTGGCACTATCAACAGATATTCGTATTGGTCATGAAAGAACAGTTGTTGGCTTCCCTGAAGTTGGATTGGGAATTATTCCTGGTTTTGCAGGTACACAAAGAATGTCTCGCTTAATTGGAACAAGTCGTACAAAAGAGTTGATTTTTACGGCACGTACCATTAAAGGACAAGAAGCCTATGACTTAGGCATACTTAACCATTTAGTTTCAACAGAAGCGTTATTAACAACTGCGCAAGAATTAGCAACGCAAATTATGAAAAATGCACCTTTGGCAGTTGAAAAAGCAAAACATGTCATTCAAGTTGGTGCAGAGTTACCATTGAAAAATGCCATTCGTTTAGAAACCGAAGCAGAAGCGTTATTATTTGCAACAGAAGATAAAGTGGAAGGCATGCGTGCCTTTGTTGAAAAACGTAAAGCAACATTTAATCGTAAATAAACATATAGGAGATTGAATTATGAAAATTGTATCTTTACAAGAAGCTATTTCTCTAATGAAGCCAAAACAAACCGTAGGTATTTCGGGATTTCTAGGTGTGGGTGAGCCATTTGAATTAATTGAAGAAGTGATTCGTCAAAATCACAACGATTTAACAATCGTTTCCGTAGTTACAGCACATCCGGGTAAAGAAATTGGTGTGGGTCGCTTGTGTGAAGCACAGCTTGTTAAAAAATATGTAGCCGCTCACGTTGGGACATCACCTGCTGCTCAAAAAGAATTTTTTAGCGGTAACATGGAAGTAGAATTTACGCCAATGGGAACAGTTGTTGAACGTTTACACGCTGCAGGTGCTGGTTTAGGCGCGGTATTAACACCAACAGGTGTAGGAACAATTTTAGAAGAAAAACAAGAAAAAGTTGTCCGCAATGGAAAAGAATATTTAATTTACGATCCATTGAAATTGGATGTTGCTTTAATTAAAGCGACAAAAGCGGATAAATATGGAAACTTATACTGTGACGGTACAACAAAAAATATTTCGTTACAACTGGCATTAGCTGCAGATACAGTTATTGTAGAAGTAAATGATATTGTTGAGGTTGGTGAAATTGACCCTAATGACGTTTACATTCCAGGTATTTTAGTCGATTACGTTGTTCAAGGATTAACACCACAAGAACACCATAAAATGATGGGTGATTTGTGGACTGAAACTAAAAAATTAGCAGGGGTATAAAAATATGAAACCAAAAGAAATTATTGCACGTCGAGTGGCTTTAGAATTTAAAGATGGAGATGTTGTCAACTTAGGATTTGGTATTCCAAATGCCTCTGCAGACTACATTCCTGATGGCGTTAATGTTGTATTACAAGCAGAAAATGGCGCTTTACGTTTTGGAGCAACGCCGGATAAAGATCATTATCATCCTAATTTAGCTAACTCTGGTGGCGCACCAATTACATTATTACCAGGTGCATCGCTATTTGATATTCAAACGTCGTTTGCGATTATTCGTGGTGGACACGTTGATGCAACAGTTTTAGGTGCATTAGAAGTGTCACAAGATGGTAGCATTGCAAACTGGTATATTCCGGGTAAATTTGCACCGGGTATGGGTGGTGCGATGGACCTTTTAGTAGGTGCAAAACGTGTTATTGCTGCTATTCAACACGCTACAAGTGATGGTGAGTCTAAAGTATTAAAACAATGTTCTTTACCGCTATCAGCAAAAGGTGTTGTTGATTTAGTCATTACAGACTTAGCCGTTTTAGGATTCCAAGACGGTAAATATTTATTGAAAGAATTAGCACCTGGTGTCACTTTAGAAGAAGTTTTAGCTAAAACAGAGGGTGAAGTGATTGTATCAGATGATTTGAAAACGATGCCAATTTAATGGTGTTAAATAAATTGAAATCAATACCAATTTAATGGTATGACACTGAAAGCTATGGCAAACATTCCTTAGAATAATGGACTTGCCATAGCTTTTGATTAGTATCTTTTACAGGGTTTAGGTATAATAGTAGTAGGAGAATGTGTTATGGATATTATGCAGTTAAATTATTTTATCAATATTGTAGAATGTGGCTGCAATTTATCTATTGCAGCAAAAAAAATTCATATTAGTCAGTCTGCGTTAAGTCAATTTATTACGCATTTTGAGTCTGCGGAAGGTGTGCAATTATTCAATCGGAAAAATGGCCGTTTGGAAAGTTTGACTGAAGCGGGTTCAAAAATTTATCGTTTTGCAAAGGAAATTGTCAACAAGCATGAAGAAATGCAGACGATGATTCAAATTGAATCGCAAAAGCAAAAAGGAACCATTCATCTCGGTGTGCCTTCGTTAATATTGCGCGTATACTTTTCAAATATTTTGCCGAGATTTCTTAAAAATAACCCGCACATCAATATTCAAGTAACTGAAGGTGGGGGAAAAGAACTCCGTCAAAAATTTTTAACGGGTGATATGAACTTTGCACTTTTAGTTGAACCGACTAGTTTAGACTTGAAAAAGTACGAACAACACATCATTCAAGCCGATGAGTATGTCGCCTATATGGATAAAAATCATCCGTTGGCAAATAAAGAGTTGTTAGAATGGGAAGATGTTGTGAAGTATGATTTAGCAACGTTTAACAAGACGTTTACAACGTTTGATATTATTACGGAAAAATTTAACGCTAAAAAGTTAAAAGCAAATTTTGTTTATTTGTCATCTACGTGGGATTTCTTAATCGAGTCTACCTACGATAATGAGATGATTGCGATTTTACCGAGACCGGTTGAATATTACATTGATAAGAATCGCTTTAAAGTTGTTAAATTTAGAGATTTTGTACCGTTTAATATATGGTTCTGTCGGCCGTACAAAAATAAATATAGTGAAGTTGAAGCTTTTGTGTATGAAGAGTTATTAAAAACCTACTACGAACCAATGATGAACGGATAAGGAGAAAAATATGCGTATTCATAGTGAGCAGTACTACCAATTAGAACAGTACGTGAAGTCAACGTTACGACAAGTCGCACAGCAGTATGACGAAAATGGGCAATTTCCGTTTGCTTTATGGCAGCATTTGTGTCATGAACATCATATTTTTGATTCGATTGTCGAGTTGACTGGAGCAACTTTTGATACCGTATTTTTAGAAATGATTCGCTTAATCGCAACAGAGTATCCAGCGCTTGCAGCAATCGCCTTGACGCAAGGGTATTATGGTGTGGCGTCCATCCATTATTTTGGTTCTAGTCAACAAAAAGAAAAATATTTATCCCGCTTAATTTCGGGCGATTTAATATCCGCACTAGGTTATTCTGAGTATGGTAAAAAAGATATTTATCGTATGGAGACCGTCGCCACCCAAACGAAAAACGGGTGGATCATTAGCGGAGAAAAACCCCGTGTATCCAATGCCAAAGAAGCTGGTGTGTTTTTAGTCTTAGCAAAAGCAAAATTGTTAAATGGACAAGAAGATTTTGGCTTGTTCATTGTTGATCGTGAATTAGACGGTGTAACGGTTGGAAAATCATTTGATAAAGATGGATTGCAGAGCATGTCCGTTGCGTCTGTTCTATTGGATAACGTGGTGTTGTCAACAGATGATTTATTAGGCGGTGTACTTAATGGAAAAATACAGTGGGAATTTTTAATAAATCACATGCATTTAGGGTTAAGTTCTATTTCCATTGGTATTGCTGTAGGTGCGTTTAAAAAAGGCTTGCGTTTTGTAAGCGTGAAACGTGGCTTTGGTAAACGTTTGATTGATGTGGATTATCATAAATATTTGTTTGCGAATATGTACAATAAAGTCTGTTCAGCTGAAACGTATTTCGATTCCTTAAATTGTACCGAATCATTTGGACACTTATTAATTTCATGCATTAAATTATATACGACAGAAGTTGCGATTGAAGTCAGTGAAGAAGTGCAACGTTTAATCGGGCCGATTGATAAAGAAGAGGCAATTCGTATGATACGTTTAATCAATGATGCCCAGTTAATCGAACATTATGGAGAAACTGGCAATTCTATCCGGAAAAATATAGTACAATCGTGGCTCAAGGAGGAGTAATGGAGGAATTAAATTTACAATCCATGCAATTTGGCGATATGACAATTACTTGGTTGCGTGGTGTCGATAAATTTACAGATGCGGGCACGTTATTTGGCCCTGTACCCAAAGTGGTTTGGTCTAAAGTTATGCCAACGAATGAAAATAATATGCTGGTGGATTATACCGATCCGCTATTAATTCAATACCATGGCGAAAATTATTTAGTCGAAGCAAGTTTTGATACGCATAAATTAGATGAAAAGCAACGTCGAAATTTAGGGATTATTAGTGAAAGTCGTATCGAAGAAAGTTTAGCGTTATTAGGGTTAACTACAGATGATATTACATATGTGTTGATGACACATATGCACCACGATCATTCTGGTGGTTTGACAAAACAATTAGATGATGGGCAAATCGTTTCTAAATTTAAAAATGCGACGATATACGTTCAAAAAACAGAGTGGGAAGAAATGCAGTCGCCGAACAAGCGCACACGTGGCACGTATTTACAAGAAAATTGGCAACCGATTGTTGATCAAGTGCAAACGTTTGACAAGGAATTTGAAGTTGTACCGGGTATACGTTTAGTGCATACAGGTGGGCATAGTAATGGTCATTGCATTATGCTCTTACAACAAAAAGACGAAACGCTTATTTATATGTCGGATTTACTCGTTTCACATGCGCACTTTAATCCACTTTGGGTGCCCGGACTAGACGATTATCCAATGCAGTCTATTGCTGCAAAAGAAAAATGGATAAACGAAGCGTATGAAAAAGGGTATAAATTTATTTTTTATCATGATCAATATTATGCAATGCTCCAATTTGATCAAACAGGTAAAAATGTAATTGATTATTTAGAGCGTAATCGAAAACCGATTATACCATTCACAACCGAGCAAACAAGACGATTAAATGTGAATGATTGATGTAAAAATTTGGTTCTATAATATGTGGTGTTGGTGGCTTGTAACCCTTGCTATCAACACCTTTTCAATTTAAGTTTGCAAGGGGATATGTCTTAAAAAACGTTAATTTAAGGGAAATGGCATTTTTTTGCATTTCGGTGTAGAATAGAAATTGTTTTAAAATGATGTTTTGATAAGATTTCAAAATAAGTAAGGATGTTTTATGGGAACGATTTTAGATATTTTAGCGTATATTGGCGTCTACTATTTTGTCTGTTTACCACGCTGGAGAAAACGTGGAGAAAGTGTGCTCATTGTACGTACGTTATTTTCTTTTTATTTATTAGTCGTATTGATGCTGACGGTATCTCCAGTTGTAACGTCTTTACCGTTTATCTTTAATGCTCAATTTCCACGAATGGTAAATATGATGCCGTTTGTTGATATTTTGGATCATCGAGATTTCGCCATTTCGCAAGTTGTGTTAAATATTTTATTGACGATTCCATTTGGCTTTTTTCTGCCGGGTGTTTACAAAATGAAAAAGCAAGCATTGATGAAAACTGTTTTTGCGACTTTTTTATTTAGTCTGACGATTGAATTGACTCAATTCATTTTAGCCAACGGGCGAATTACGGATATTACAGATATTTTGACGAATACGTTTGGTGGTGTTGTTGGATTTGCATTATATAGAGCCATTAAACTGTTCGTTCATCGACATTATAATCCAAGGTAATGCTGTATTGACTAAATGCAGTGTAGACGTGATGTTCAATAACTGTATTTTGCAATGAGTAAAATGAATCGACACGAGCAATGTATCGTGTAACTTAACTTAAAACACAGTATAAAAAGGTTTTGCGTTAAATGAGATTGATGCCTAATAGCATAAACAACAAAATCAATCTTAAAAACGGTATACAAAAAAGATTAAAAATTTTCAATAATCAGCAATTTAGGACGAATCGTTAGATTGGTCTTTTTGTTTGTGTTGATAGGGTTATCACGATATAATATAAGGTATAAACATTAAGGAGGATTCTATGGAAGTTTATCAATTAGTTAATGGTGTATCTATTCCAAAAATTGGATTTGGTACATGGCAAATCCCTGATGGGCAACAAGCGTATGAAAGTGTATTGTTTGCGCTAAAAAACGGGTATACACATGTTGATACTGCACAGATTTATGGCAATGAACGTAGTGTCGGTAAAGCGATAAAAGATAGTCAATTAAAACGTGAAGACATCTTTTTAACGACAAAAGTTTGGAATGATAAACACGATTACGAATTGGCAAAAGCATCTATTGAAGAATCCATGGAAAAATTAGGTGTTGAGTATTTAGATTTATTGTTAATCCATTGGCCAAACCCAAAAGCGTTGCGTGAAAATGATGCGTGGATTCAAGGAAACGCTAGTGCGTGGAAAGCGATGGAAGAATATTATTTAGCAGGTAAAATTCGTGCAATTGGCGTATCTAACTTTATGCAACATCACTTAGAAGAATTATTTAAAACAGCGACCATTAAGCCAATGGTCAATCAAGTGATGTTAGCACCGGGTACAACACAAGACGAGTTAGTTGATTTTTGTAAACACCATCATATTGTATTAGAGGCGTATTCTCCATTAGGTACTGGATCAATCTTTGAGAGTGAAAGTGCAAAAGAAGTAGCCGAAAAAAATGGTAAATCCGTTGCGCAAGTAGCGTTACGTTGGTCGTTACAAAATGGATTTTTACCGTTACCAAAATCGGTGACGCCAAAAAATATTTTAGCCAATTTAGATGTATTTGATTTTACGTTATCAGCAGAAGATATGGAAAAATTAAATCGTGTAGAAGGCGTTAAATCTCAATCCAATCCTGATGAAGTCAACTTTTAAGAAGGTGATAAACTATGAAAATTAAAACTATTCTACCCGGAGTCTGTTTAGCATTAATTTTAGCTGCAGTAGCAAAAATGATTGCCGCTGTTTTGCCCATTCATTTAATTGGTGCGCCCGTCATTGCGTTGTTTTTAGGAATGGCAATCAATCATTTTTATAAACCAAGCGCGTCCGTACAAACAGGATTAACGTTTATGTCAAAACGCGTTTTAAAATTTGCCATTATTTTATTAGGTGCCTCGCTTCATTTAGGACACGTCTTTCGTGTTGGAGCGATGTCGCTAGTCGTTATGATTTTTACATTAATCACTTGTTTTTTAGGCGGGTATTATATCGGTAAAGCGTTAGGATTGAATTGGAAATTATCTAATTTAATTTCTGCAGGTACAGGGATATGTGGTGGTTCAGCTATTGCCGCTATTGCGCCTGTCATTGAAGCAGATGACAGTGATATTGCTTATGCCATGTCTGCAACATTTTTATTTGATATTGCGATGATTATGCTTTTTCCAATATTGGGGCATATGCTTGGATTAAGTGATATTGCCTATGGTCTTTGGACAGGAACAGCGGTAAATGATACATCTAGTGTAGTGGCAGCAGGTTATGCCTATTCTCAACATGCCGGTGATTTTGCCGTTATGGTGAAATTAACACGGACGCTATCGATTATCCCAACAGTCATTATTTTTTCATTGATTCAATCCAATTTAAAACGTAAAGAAAATGCGGGATTACAGACAAAAAAAGTAAACCTATTACAATTATTTCCATGGTTTATTTTAGGTTTTCTTGCCTTAACGGGAATTAATAGTTTAGGATTGATATCCGATGCAACGGGTCACTTTTTAAAAGATACAAGTAAATTTTTAATGATTTCAGCACTTGCTGCCATTGGTTTAAAAACAGATTTTTCTAAAATGAGAAAATCAGGGTTACAACCGATGGTACACGGATTTATTATTTCTGCATTAGTCGTTATTGTAGCGATTATTGTAGAGTATGGTATGGGTATTATTTAGTTTTGATAAACTGGGAATTGGCTTGTCAATTTCCAGTTTTTTTGTGGCTCCATGTCAAATAGGGTTGATGGCTCATAAAGATAGTGATTTAACAAATGTGACGTCACTATCTTTAATAGTTTGTGTTGGTATCTTTACACAGGAAACTGCCGACACTTTTTAAATGTATTTGATAGAGCAAACGGTGATGAAAATGTAGTTGCAAATTCAATTGAATAGGCGTATACTTTGAAAAGTAATGAAAAAATTCAGAAAAACTTGAAAACAAGTTTTTTTTAAAAAGTTTATCATGTGATTTTTTTAACATTTAAGAATAAAGGAGTTTTGTTATGTCACAATCAAAAGAAATATCGACAAAAACAGGTATTTTAATGTTTTTTATATTATTCATGTCGTATATTTTATTTGCAGCAAATTGGGTAGGGGGGTCAACGTTAGGCCCAGAAATTATTAAAACGTATTTTCCAGGTGAAACGGTTTCTCCCGTTATTTCACAAGTGGTCAATTATACCATCACCACTGCACGTGTATTCGCCAATTTTCTAGCAGCCTTTTTCTTAATGAAATTAGGTATTCGTAAAGCGGGTATTTTAGCGTTTGTCTTTTTAAGTTTTGCGCTAGTAGCCATCTGGATGCCAAATTATTGGCTATATATCGGTGCACGTATGATTATGGCTCTTGGAGGGTCAATGTTAATGGTGTTTATGAACCCCATGGTCGTTCGTTTCGTTGCGCAAAAACACAAAATGATTTATTCCGCATTGATTACCGCGTCATATAATATCGGTGCGTTCATTATTGCGTTAGCCTTTATCGTTGCAGGCAATACATTACGTATGGATTGGCGCATCACGATGAGCGTTATTGCATCATGTGTTTTAATTTTATTTGCTACTTGGTTGTGGAAATCAGAACACTTTGAAACAACACCGTCGACAAATGACAATTATTCTTATGCCGTTGCTATAAAAGATGCGTTTATTTGGAAATATTCTTTAAGCTTTAGTGCGTTCATTTTCTTATATGTGATGATGCTAACGAGTTTACCGGCAACCATGGCAAAATACGTTCAAGAGTTGAATTCTGGAATGATGATTTTGATGGTTTCTGGAGGTGGTATCGTCGGAACGCTAATGATGATGCGCTTAAAAATTGAAAGTAAACGTAAACCGTTTTTACTAAAAGTCGGTAGTTTAACCATTGCCTTATTGGTTGCATCGCTATATGTTGCACCGCATTTCATTATTGGCGCATACGTATTAATGTTTTTAGGCGGGTTTGTTTTATTCATTCAATATCCTGTCTACTTAAATATTCCACATGAATTGCCTAATATGAACCCACAACGCTCTACATTAATGTTTGGTGTGATATGGGCATTAACGTATGGTTTATATACACTATTTAATTTCTTCTGGAGTTTAATTTTAGACAATTTTGGTTTACAAGCTGCACATATTTTCTTTGTCGGTATTGTATCTGTTCATCTACTAATGATTTTTACATTACCTGAAACGTACGTGAAAAAAGAAAAATAACAATGTAGCGAAACATCGGTCTGTAGGCCGATGTTTTTTGATATTACCTGTTTATAATAAATGTATATAACGGTTTGTGAGGTGAATACAATGGAAGAAGTCATTATTTTTTTATTGCAAGAAATGCTCTCAAGTAAAAAGAAAATGATACGCTACATTGCATTTGTACTGGCGGTAATTGTGTTTGGTTCGCTTGTTTGGTTCAATGTTGTACTCATTATGGAACAAAATGATAGGATTGCTAAAGTAGTGTTGTGTGTCATTTTGTGTTTAACACTAACTGGAATAGGTGCCTTTATCCATACGGTAAAACAGTTAATCAAAACGGGTAAATTCGATACAGTGAGTGAATCATAAAAAGTATTGACTTTTACGTTGTAACTGATATAATTACAACGTAACATAAATAAAAAGGAGTTTTATTATGAAAAAAGTATTATTTGTTGTTGGTTCTTTACGTCAAGGGTCATTTAACCATCAATTTGCACAAATTGCAGAAGAAAAATTAAACGGAAAAGCAGAAGTTGCTTATTTAGATTATTCAAAAGTACCTGTGTTTTCACAAGATTTAGAAACACCTGTATTGCCTGAAGTTCAAGCCATTCGCGATGCTGTTGCAAAAGCAGACGTGATTTGGTTCGTTTCACCAGCGTATAATTACGGTATTCCAGGTCCTGTTAAAAATTTAGTAGACTGGTTAAGTCGTGCATTAGATTTAAGTGATCCAAAAGGACCTTCTATTTTACAAGATAAAAAAACAACGGTTTCAATTGTTGCTAATGGAGGACACGATCGTGTTGCGGATGATTACCGCTTCCTATTACCATTTGTTCGTACAAGTGTTGTTGAACCGTTCACAACATCAACGATTAACGGTTCAGCATGGGCTGACGGTAAATTAGTTTTAGAAGAAAGTGTATTAGCTGACTTAGACAAACAAGTAGAAGCTGTGTTAAACGCATAATCAAACTTTTTTATTGGCGTCGAAATTGTAGGGGGAACAATGATTGAAACATATTTAAAAACATCAAAAACTATTGCGGTAGTTGGATTATCCAATCGAAGTGAAGCAACATCATATCGGGTCTCTGAATATATGCAGCAAAATGGATATACCATTATTCCAGTTAATCCAACGTGTGCAGGAGAAACGATTCTTGGTGAAAAAGTATACGCAAGTTTGTTGGATATTCCATTTCCCGTTGACATCGTCAATGTCTTTAGACGGAGTGAATTTTTAAATGACGTGGCTAAAGAGTTTGTTCAAATAGATGCTAAAATTTTTTGGGCGCAATTAGGATTGTTTAGTCAAGAAGCGTACGATACGCTAACTAAAAATGGCGTACAACATATTGTTATGGACAAGTGCGTTAAAATTGAGCATCGTCAAATGCTTGCCAATGAAAATCAGTAATTTCATCATATTGGGCGTTGATAGCTTTCAAAAGGAAGTTATCAACGCCTTTAATCATATAAAAAACGTGTAGGCGGTTTGCTTACACGTTTTTTGATTAATGGTTCTATAATATTTGGTGTTGGTGGCTTCCGCAAGGAAGCTATCAACACCTTTTAAATTATGTATACAAAAAGGTCAGATATTCCCTTATAATTAAAGCGCTAAATCTAATAAAAGGAGAATTATCATGACCTATGCATCTAGTATACACCAATTATTATCAATTGAGGATAAAAATATAACATTTAACGATACATTAGTATTACCCACTGTCACTATAAAAGATAAAACCTATCGACAGTTATCTGGAACTTTATCGTATACACCGTCTTGTTGCGAAAAATGTGGCGTTCAAAACAACCATCACACCGTTATAAAATACGGTTTTAAAACCATTCGTTTATTACTAGGAGATATTAACTTTTCTCCGCTGTTATTGCAGTTGAAAAAGCAACGTTTTCTATGCAAAGCCTGTGGAGAAACCTTTATCGCTACAACAACATTAGCGGATAAAAATAGCCATATCTCTCATATTGTCAAACGTAAAATAATCGACTTATTAACAGAAGAAATGGCGATGTCCACTATTGCCAAACATACTTTTGTATCACCTCATACGGTCATTAGAGTCTTACGTCGTACCACAAACACATTTATGACGCATTGCCATTTACCTGAAACCATTTGTATAGATGAATTTAAATCGGTTCAAAATTGTGTTGGGAAAATGAGTTTTATTTTCTGTGACGCACAGACACACGATATTATAGACGTTCTGGAAAGTCGTAAACAGCAGGATTTAATCGATTATTTTTTAAGGTTTGATGCATCAGAAAGATTACGTGTTAAATTTGTGGTAATGGATATGTATAAACCGTATATAAAAGTGATACAGACGTGTTTCCCTAACGCTAACATCATCATTGATAAATTCCATGTTGTACAACATTTAAATCGCGCATTAAATCGTTTAAGAGTAGAAATTATGAATACCTACCGTTATAGTAGACCGACAGATTATCGTAAATTGAAACAATTATGGCAATTAGTGTTAAAAAATAGAGAAAATTTAGATGTTGAACGCTTTGAAACGCATCGTTTGTTCGATGGACTGATGACAGAAAAAATGATTGTTGATTATTTAGTGGATTTGTCCCCGCAATTATCCAGAGTGCACCATATCATCAATAATTTAAAATTTGATATTGCCTCGAATGATTCTCAACAGTTTATAGATGATTTAAACGCATCTAAGTCATATCAACTACGTCAATATGTACGAACAAGTTTAAACTCACTGATGTATTATATAGATGAAATTCGCTTATCTCTAGAGTATCGCTATACAAACGGACCGATTGAAGGGCTTAATAATCGCATTAAGAATATTAAGCGTTCTGGATATGGGTATCGTAACTTTTACAATTTAAGAGCTCGAATACTTATTGTCAATCGATTGTTTAAAAATAAGAAAACCGATAACGAAGAACATTCCTCGTTATCGGCTAATAAAGTCGCTTAATTTTTGGTCACCAACACCATTTGACATAGAACCTGATTAATCTACAGATTTCAAAGCTTCGAGCATATCCACTCGTTTTAATTGTTTATTCACCATAACACCTAGTAGTACAACAATTGTGATAATCACGATTGTTGGTACAATGTATACCCACCATTCAACTTGCGGGTTAAACATCATAAACGGTGTGGCTACCGTTTGAATAATGGCATAGTGCAGTATGCGACCAAATACCAATCCAAGTACAATCCCAATGAGTGATAATAAAATGGTTTCTCGGTAAATATAGAGTGTGACTTCTCTATTGAAAAAGCCTAACACTTTAATGGTTGATAGTTCACGAATCCGTTCAGCAACATTGATGGTTGTTAAATTATATAAAATCACTATCGCCAATAAAATAGATGCAATCGTTAAAATCACCATAATTTGAGTAAGTGAACGAACAAGTGTATTCACGTTTTGTTGAATCGATAAATTTTGAACGACCGCTTTCACACCGTCAATTGCCATAAATTCAGCCGTAATACTTTCAACATAGCTGGCTTCACTTGAGTTGAGTTTCATCAAATGTGTGTTTTCATGCCAACTTGTATGGAAAAATCGTTCATATGCTTTGTCGTTCATAAAAATAAAGTGACCAGCATACATTTCTGCAATTCCTGAAATGTGTAGCGGGAACGTGTTGCCGTGTGCATCGGTTAAAGCTAATGTGTCGCCAACTGATACATTTAATTGTGCCGCTATTTTTTCAGTAAGAATAACACCCGAATCACTTAGCGTAAGCGGTTTTTTTGTTTGTGCATCATATAAATTGATATAACCATCAAAAGATTGGTTTGTCGCCAATAAGGTAATGGTTTGTGGGTTAATCACCCCTTCAATTTTTTGAACATAGTTTTTTGAATAGAGTGATAAGTGATGATCCACGTTTAATTGTGACAATTTTTCTTGAATGGTGTGTGCTTTTTTTTCATCAACGTTATCGTGTTGTATGACCAATGCGTCATATTGAATAATGTGATGATATTGACGCGATACAACACCGTTTAATGAGGATAAAATGCCTAACCCAGAAAAGAGTAGCGCCAATGATCCAGCAACACCAAATATGGTCATGAACATGCGTTGTTTGTATCTGAAAATATTGCGTGCAGTGACTTTTTGCGTGAAGTTTAAACGGCGCCATACCCATGGAATCCGTTCTAATAAAATAGACGACGCTTTTGCTGGCGGTTTAGGCAGTAATAGTGATGCTGCACTATCTTTTAATTCACGTTTTGCAATGAGCAATGCTGGAACAACACTACAAAAAATACTAATTAAAATAGAGACGATAGCAATTGGCCAATGGAACGTTAGCGGTAAATCAGGCAGAATGGTTGTCGACAGTAACGTTTTACCAATCATTAATGGTAGCAAGTACATGCCTGCGAAAATACCAATCATCGTTCCCGTTAGACCAGCAATTAGTCCATAATGAGTGAATTTTTTATAGACATCTGCGTTAGTGTAACCTAGCGCTTTAAGAACACCGGCATTGGTGCGTTCTTCGTTGACAAAACGCGTCATTGTCGTCAACGTAACCAGAGCCGCAACGGCATATAAAACAACAGGAAACATATTGCCCACAGATGAAATACCATCACTTGTTGCCTTAATCGTTGTATAGCCTTCGCCACCCAACATACTAGAGCGTGTGTAAACGCGGTATTCGGGTTCAACCAATTCTTGCAGTTGCGCCTTTGCATCAGCAATATCGGCTTGTGCTTTTTCAATGTCCACTTTAGCACGTGCTTCTTCTTCGTTAAAAGTTTCTTTTTTCTCGTCTAACACGTTTTGAGCCGTCACCAATTCCGTTTTCCCGCTTAACAAGCGTTCTTTTGTCGCTTGAATTTGTTTGAAACCAGATTGATACTCAGCAAACCCACGTTCGTATTTTTCCATTCCCTGATGATACTGTTCTAAACCAGTTGAGTAGGCGAGTTGTTTGTTTTGAAGGGTGGTGTAACCGTCTTGATAAGCAAGTAACCCTTCTTCATAGTCAGCACGTTTTGCTTGGAATTGTGCATTTTGTTCATCAAACAAAGCTTTTGAACTGTCGTATTGTTCAACGCCGGCAGTATATTGTGAACGTGCCATTGTATATTCATTTTCTTTTGTTGCTAAAAGAGTGGATTGAGTCGTGTACTGATGGTTAAGTGTCTCAATAACTTCTGATGTAATGCCTTTTTCGTTTGCTTGCGTAGGGTTGCTTTGCAAAAGTGCTTCATAGTCGTCAATTTGTTTGCGTAATGCACTTAATTGTTCTTTGCCGAATACAATTTCTGAATTGGCACGATCTAATTGTGCTTTTGTGTGGTCTAGTAATTGTTTGGATTGTTGTAGTTGCAATTGTGCATCGTCAATTTGTTTTTGCCCTTGTACGATGGCTTCTTTTGCGTTGTCGAGTTTAATTTTCGTTTCTTGTAATTGTGAAAATCCGTCATCTAATTGCTTTTTACCACTATCTAAATCTTCTTTTGTTTGAGTGAGTACTTTTTTAGCGTTATCAAGTTCAACTTTAGATTGTTGCAATTTCTTTTCGTTTTGCGCTAATGTGTTTAATCCACTTTCAACACTGTGTTGATTCGTGTTGATGTCTTGTTGTGCATCGTCAATTTGTTGGCGTGCATCGGCTAATTTTTTCAATGCCTCATCAATTTTTCTTTCTCCATCTGCAATTGATGTGCTGGCATCTGATTGAATAGCATTGATTCTTTGTGAACCGTTATTCAATAAAAGAGATTCAATATTTTTTTGCAGTTCATTGATTTTATCTTCATACGATTTAGAATACGTATTGAGAGTTGCTAACTCTGGGAACGCGATTCGTGCAATTGTAAAGACGCTACTATCAAACGTATCTGGTGTAACTACGGCAAATCCACGCAATGTTCCGCTACCTGAAGTGGAGGCTCCAAGTGTTTTGGTTGAAATAAATTCATTGGAGTGAACAAATCCAACCACTTTAAAAGTGTGTGTTTTGAGCAGTTTTTTACTTTTGGTTTCATTCAGTTCGATGGAATCGCCAATTGTATAACGATCTTGTAAAGTCGCCGTCAATGCAACTTCATTTTGATTTTCGGGTAGTCTACCGGATTGTACGGCATAGGTAGAAATGTTTTGTGTATTTGAAAAAACACGAATTGATTGAGCAGAGTGATCAATAATGGTATCCGAAAAGTAACCAAATTCAATTTGGCTATTCGGAATCATCGATAATTCTTCTTGATCGAATGAGCTTAGTCCATAATCTGCTAAAACGGTAAAATCGGCAGCGTGATGATGTTGCATCATTTCTTGAACCGTTGTATTGATATTTGGTCCTGTCACTTTTAACCCAACCAGTCCAAATGCACCGAGCGCCATTAAAGACATAATCGAAATAAAGCGTCCTAAAGATTGTGTGATTGCTTTTTTTATCGTTAAATGTAATGTTCTTTTTTTCATAAATACTCCTAGTATTCTAATGTTTGAATATCTTGAGGATTTTCATTGAACGTAATCGATTTTACTTTGGCATCGTGCATATGAATGACACGATTGGCTATTGGTGCTAAAGCACTGTTATGTGTGACGATGACAACGGTAGTGCCTAATTCCTGACTCATTTTTTGTAAAATATGCAGCACTTGTTTGCCTGTTTGATAATCCAGAGCGCCTGTTGGTTCGTCACACAGTAATAATTTTGGATTTTTGGCAATGGCACGTGCAATGGATACACGTTGTTGCTCACCACCTGAAAGTTGTGCCGGAAAGTTATTCATACGATGACCAAGTCCAACAGATTCTAGTGCATCAATAGGATTTTGAGCATCTTTAACAATTTCGCATGCCAATTCCACATTTTCTTTAGCCGTTAAATTAGGCACTAAATTGTAAAATTGAAAAACAAAGCCAACGTCGTTACGGCGATATTGTGTCAATTGCATATCGTTAAACTGCGCAATGTCTTCACCGTCAATAAACACATGACCTTCATCGTTCGTATCCATACCACCTAAAATGTTTAAAATGGTCGATTTACCAGCGCCCGATGCACCTAAAATAATGACCAACTCACCTTTTTCGATAGTAAATGACACGTTGTTATTTGCCATAATGACATTGTCACCAATTTTATATTTTTTATAACTATTTTTCATTTCAATGTAAGACATAACGTCCCCCTTATATAGACAACTTGTTGATTTAATTGTATCCTATTTTTATAGGCGAAAGCAATAAACAGACTATCGTGAATTGTTGATTTAAGTAAAGGAGATAAAAAAGATGCAACGTCAAACACAAACAAAAGAAGCCATAAAAAGCGCTTTTATACAGTTGTTACAGGAAAAAGGGTTTGATGCTGTAACCGTTAGTGATTTATCACGATATGCAAAAGTGAATCGTGGGACATTTTATTTACATTACGTGGATAAATTTGATTTGGTCGATCAGTTGGTTCAAGAAGTTTTTGAAGCGATTTGGGTGCATCTAGAATTAATTGATACCAACTTTCCAATGGAAACAATGATTTTGATTTTTGATAATTTAAAGGATAATTTTCAATTCATTCAAGTGCTGAGTCAGCGACGATTTGATTATGTGAATGCCTTGTTGCGACAATTTTTAACAGCGCTAATTGAAAAGTTAGCGCCCATTCAACACCGTTTAGACCATCATCCGACTTTACCACCGGATTACGCCAAAGAAGTATTTTTATCGAGTAATGCGGGCATTATTTTCCATTGGCTTTCAAAAGGTGGTGTTGAAAGTTCAAAAGAGATTGCCCAAATTTTTATGGCGAATAACATGTAAATGAGTTGCACCGTTTGAGTAGTACGGTATAATGAAAATATTAAAAAAGAATGAGAAGGTAAAAAGTATGATAGATAGAAGTCAAGTCGAAATCGATCAAACATGGGACTTAACACTGTTATTTAAAGATGAAGCTGAATATGAGCAAGCGTTGGAAACGCTGGTTCATGAGGCTGCTCAGTTGAAAAATCAATTTGAAGGCAAAATACAAACACCACAAGACGTTTCTGGTGTGTTGTCAGCGTATCGTCAATTGTCTCAACTCATGTCAAAAATTGGCAATTATGTCATGTTACATGTTAGTGCCAATATGCTCGATACAACAGCACAAGAACGTAACAGTAAGGCACAAAATTTATTGGCTAGCACACGTTCACAATTGAGTTTTGTTGTGAGTGAATTGTCACAATTGAATGAGTCGGTATTAAAACAAGCCGCTGAAAATAAGGAAGATGCACTCTTTATTGAAAAATTGTTGCGTGATCAATCCCAACTGCTTTCTAAAGAGACAGAATCGGTATTGGCAGCACTGTCTAACACATTATCATTCCCGTATCAAAATTATAACGATATTAAGTTTCGTGACGTTCGTTTCCCTAAATTTGAAGTGGATGGGAAAGTGCATGAAATGACGTATAATTCATTTGAAGGGAGTATGGAGTCAGAAGTCGACACGCCACTTCGTCGTAAAGCGTTTGACGTTTTCTCGAATACACTAAGCCAGTATCAACATAGTACGGCTTCGGCATATAATGCGCATGTTCAAATGGAAAAAACGATGGCGACATTGCGTGGTTTTGATTCAGTATTTGATTATTTACTCGATACACAACAAGTATCAAGTGAATTGTATCATCGTCAAATTGACATGATTATGGAGCATTTAGCACCACACATGCGTCGCTATGCTAAATTACTTGGAAAATTATACCATTTAGATAAAGTACGTTATGAAGATTTGAAATTAAATGTTGACCCAGATTTTTCACCCGAAGTGACATATGAACAAGCGAAAGCGTACGTCTTAAAAGGTGTCGCACCACTTGGTAAAGACTACTTGGAAATTATGGAACAAGCGTTTGATGAACGATGGATTGACTACGCGCAAACGACAGGAAAACGTACAGGAGCGTTTTGTTCATCACCGTATGGTGAGCGTTCATTTATCTTAATGTTCTTTAGTGAAAGCATGGACGATGTGATGACATTAGCGCATGAGTTAGGTCATGCCGGGCATTTCCAAATGGCACATCGTTATCAAAATATATTTGACGCACGTGCCTCATTGTATTTTATTGAAGCACCATCTACAACGAACGAATTACTCGTTGAGCAATATTTACTCGATGAAGCGAATGGTGATCATCGTATGACACGATGGATTAAAGCAACCATGATTGGAAAAACGTATTATCACAACTTCGTGACACACTTTATGGAAGCGTACTTCCAACGTGAAGTATACCGTTTAGTTGATAAAGGATTCAGTGTAGATGCGCCTACATTAAATCGTCTATTTAAAGAAACGTTAGAAAAATTCTGGGGCGATGCAGTGGAATTGACACCAGGTGCAGAATTAACGTGGATGCGCCAACCACATTATTACATGGGACTATATCCATACACTTATTCAGCTGGTTTAACAATCGGTACACAAGTGGCTAAAAACATTCGTGAACGTGGTGAAAGCTATGCGCAACAATGGGTAAACGTTTTACAAATGGGTGGTTCTCAAAAAGCAGAAGATTTGGCAAAAGCAGCAGATGTTGATTTGACAACTTCACAACCACTCGAAAACACAATTGCTTTCATCGGAGAATTGATTGACGATGTGATTGCCTTGAGTGATAAAATCTAAAAATATGGCTACCGGTTATATATCGGTAGTTTTTATTTTAATGGTATAAAGAATCATCAGGCAAAAAGATTAAAATAAAAATAAAAGTATGCTATAATCATTAGTTACGATAGAGCTTACAAGAGAGGTTTAAAAATGGATAAAAAATTAACTGGTTTGACGAATCGTGACGTGCAAGAACGCATTAAAAATGGACAAACCAATGATTTTAAAGCAAAAGTAAATACAAGTAATTGGCAAATCTTTAAAAGAAATGTTTTTACGCCATTTAACGCTTTAAATTTCGCCATTTTTTTAGCATTATTAGCGGTTGAAGCGTGGACACACATGTTCTTTTTCAGCGTTATTGTGATCAATGCGATGTCAGGTGTCATTATTGAAATACGCGCTAGACGCATGCTCGAAAATTTAAATTTAATCAATAAAGAAAAAGTGCAAGTCATTCGAGAGGGTGAAGTGCACTCCATGACCCCCGAAGAAATTGTAATGGACGATTTGATTGTGTTATCAGCTGGTGATCAAGTACCCAGTGATGCAAAAGTAGTCGATGGATTTGCCGAAGTGAATGAATCTCTGTTGACAGGGGAAAGTGACTTAATCGTAAAAAAAGAAGATTCGCCATTACTTTCAGGTAGTTTTTTAGTGAGTGGAAAAGTGTATGCAAAAGTAGTGCATGTCGGTAAAGATAATTATGCAAATAAATTAGCGCTTGAAGCTAAAACGCATAAACGAATTGTCTCACGCATTTTATACAACATGGATAAAATTGCCAAATTTACAGGAAAAATTATCATTCCATTTGGTGTTGCCCTATTCTTAGAAGCCTATCTCATTAAAATGTTACCTATCAAGGACTCTGTTGTGACAACATCAACGGCGTTATTAGGTATGTTGCCTAAAGGTATTGCCTTATTAACAATTACTGCCTTATTAACAGCCGTTATTAAATTAGGGATGCAAAAAGTATTGGTTCAAGAAATGTATTCTGTTGAAACTTTGGCACGTGTGGACGTGTTGTGTTTAGATAAAACTGGAACCATTACACAAGGTAAAATGACGGTTGAGCGTTTTGATACGTTAACCGATGCGTATTCACAAGAACGCATTGAACAAATTTTATCTGCCTATATGCAAAAAAGTTCAGACACTAATGCAACCGCTTTAGCGATTCGTTCAAAATTTGGGAACGTCTCACATGATTTACAAGCAGGAGAAGTTATTCCGTTTTCAAGTGATCGAAAATGGGGAGCTATGGCATTTCATGGTTTAGGCAATGTTTATTTAGGTGCACCGGAAATGTTGTTAAAAAATAATCCAGACACCGTAACAACGGCGCAACAAAATGGATCACGTGTGCTAGTGTTGGCAGTGAGTCAACAACCATTAAATCAAACAGAACGTACGTTGCCAGATGATTTACAAGCGATTGCCATTTTAGAAATTGCTGATCCAATTCGACAAGATGCCGCAAAAACATTGGCATATTTACGTTCTCAAAAAGTCATCTTAAAAATTATTTCTGGGGATAATCCGGTAACCGTATCACACATTGCCCACCAAGCTGGCTTTGAAGATTACGCTAATTACATCGATTGCTCTAAAGTCAGTGACGATGAATTAGTTGATTTGGCGGAGGAAACGGCTATTTTCGGTCGTGTATCGCCACAACAAAAAAAATTACTGATACAAACATTGAAAGCCAACGGTCATACAACTGCAATGACGGGAGATGGTGTCAATGACATTTTGGCGTTACGTGAAGCGGATTGCTCTATTGTAATGGCAGAAGGAGATGCAGCGACACGACAAATTGCTAATTTAGTGTTAATGGAATCAGAATTTAAAGATATTCCTGAAATTTTATTTGAAGGTAGACGTGTTGTGAACAACATCTCACATGTAGCGCCTATTTTCCTCATTCAAACGATTTATTCTTTTTTATTACCAATCGTGTGTATGGCAAGTATGTTATGGGGTAAAGCAGAATTTTTATTTGTTTACCCATTTATGCAAATTCAAATGACATTAGTTGGTCAGTTCATTGAAGGATTGCCACCATTTGTCCTATCGTTCGAACGTAATATTCGACCGGTAGAAAAACATTTTTTAAGACGATCATTGCAATTGGCTTTACCAAACGCATTGATTGTTGTATTAAGTGCCCTAGTATTTCATGTATTGCAAGTCAATGGCGTATTAACCCATCAAGACGTTATGACATTGTCTTACTATATGTTAGGGTCAGCAGGTGTTCTTGCCGTTATTCGTGCTTGTTTGCCGTTAACAAAATTACGGATAGCCTTAATAGCCTATTCCGTATTTGGATTTTTCATTACGGCATACCTTTTACGTGAGTTGATTGAAATTGATACACTCAACGCACAAACATTACCTATTTATATCATCTGTTTAATTATTGTGATTCCGTTATTCTTTTGGATTAGCCATCGACAAAAGGCGTTCGAATAATTTCGCATCATAAGATTAATAACAGAATATTATGTATAAACAGGTAAAGAAGGTTTTGATAGTCGATAAAACGTCTCGAAAACGTAGCAATACCTGAATAAATAATATTTAAAATTAATTTTATGATGATGAAAGGAAAGCGATGGTACAAAGTATAGTTTATAGTGTTGTGGTGTTATGTGCTACAATTGTTGGAGCAGCTACAGGAGTTGGTGGAGGAGCCATTATCAAACCTGTTTTTGATTTACTTGGAATGGATAATGCGGTCATAATTGGTGTTTATGCCACCGTTGCGGTATTTTCGATGTGTTTAACATCCGTTTATCGACAAATGAAAAAAGGTGTAAAATTTAATAAAAGAGTGGCGATAAGTTTATCGATTGGTTCAGTTATTGGTGGGTATGTTGGTGAATTTGTTTTTAAAACATTAACTAATAAACTACCCGATAACACGATTAAGTTTTATCAGTCATTTTTACTCGGGATTATATTAGTCTTGGTAATGATATATACATTAAATAGTGCCCGTATTCGTCAACATCACTTACAAAATAAACTTGTGATTATGTTACTATCGTTTTTTGTTGGTGTTATATCTACATTTCTAGGTATTGGTGGCGGACAATTAAATTTAGCGTTGCTAATGTTTTGTTTTGGTCTATCAACTAAACATGCTGCAATTTATTCATTAACCATGATTTTCTTTTCGCAATTATCAAAAGTGATTTTATTACTTACTGATATTCATGACTATAACATTGACTGGGTCATTTGCGGTGCAATCATTGTCTTTTCATTTTTAGGTGGTGTCATTGGGACAAAAATCAATCACCAATTTAAACCAAAAACAATTGAAAAAATATATTTAGGTTTAATGGTTGTGTTATTATGTGTTTGTGTCATGAACATGATGTCAAATATTGGATAACCAATAACATAAAAAGGATGACTTGATATGATTAAAGTAGCATTGAGAGTATACGGTCGTGTGCAAGGTGTCGGATTTCGATGGGGAACGCAACGTGTTGCCCATGAAATTGGTGGACTGACAGGTCGTGTATGGAATAATGACGACGGGAGTGTTGGCATTCACGTGCAAGGCAAAGACGCCATGGCAATCAAGCAGTTTATTTCAGAAATCAAACGAGGACCCATGCCAATGGCAATTGTTGAACAAGTGGATATTGCAGTAGGTACTTTTCCAGACTATAAAAGATTTACTGCAGAGCAAGGTTAATGGCATCATAACCGTTGTCTAAAGCGTAAGAGATATGATTGAAAATTTAATTGACCTTTGATTGAAAGAGCGTATTTGGACGCTCTTTTTTGTTGTTATGATGTATAAGTGTTTATTCAGTTGTCCATTAATTAAATTTAGATTAAAAAATAGCGGGGGGGGGGACACTTTTTGCATATATTCTTTATAAATACTGTGTTTAGTAGTATCATAAATATAATTAAATAAAATGGGAGGTATTTTCTATTGAAATATATAGTCAATAAACTAAGTAGAATAATATTAGTTTTTGTTTTGCTATTGTCGAATATTGTCAATCTTGTGGGAATACCACAAGTGTTTGCAGAAGAGGATAACACATCTGCTGTGTCGACATCTGTTACGTATGCTGATCCGGCTGTAACGCATACGAAATCAGGAGAATATACGACGTACTATTTAAACGTATCCGTATCTGGAGCGAATACGAATTATCAAGAACCGTATGTAGACGTTGAATTGAGTAAATTTGATTTTGAAAAACCGAATAATCCGTCTACTGCAGCCAGCTTGAAAAACTATGAATTAATTGAAATGAAAGATAAATATATTATGCGTTTTACGTATACACGTTTAGCTGGTGGAACTAATGTTTCGATTCCTTTTCAATTAAATTTAAGACATTATCGATATAGCGATAAAGAAGCTTATCCAATTAAACATACGTTTTATACCGATTCAGGGACACAAATTTATACGAATACAAATAGATTTAATGTCACAACATCTGAACCAAGTTTTGCGAATACTTTAAATCACACGTATACGGTTGTTAGATCTGAGCCTACTTTACCAACAGTACCAAATGATTATACGTTTAATGTTCCACTTAATACAACATCAAGACCTTATGTGTATTATCCTGAATTTGGTAGAGATAGTAGACCACTCGTATTAAGTGTTGCTACACCAGATAACTTTGTATTTGATCAAGCATTGAATCGTGATTGGACGTATGACGATTCAACGAAAACATTAAAACGTGAAATTGTTCCAGATCCAAGCGTACCTACTCGAAGCTATTTGTTTAATTTCGTTGGAAAATTAAAAGACCAGCCATTCGATACACAGGTGCTATTCACTTACTCAATCGCTTATAAAAATAGTGATGGAACAACACAACCAATCGAACGTAAACAAGTACAAAATGTTACATTTAAATATTTTCCATTACAAGTAGGATTAGGTGGAATTTCTAAAACCGTTACACCGGGTACACGATTTTATTCTGAAACCAATTTTAATTCAGAATTATTATGGACATTACGTGTTTCTTTAGGTGAAGATACACAATATATTCCAGTTGGGGAAAAAATAGGATTCGATAAAATTATTGATAGACCACATACTGATTCCGGATTGGAATATCGTGCGATTGCCCTTTATACACCGGCTAATCTTAAAGATGGTGTTTATGATGCAGAAAATTTAGCTAAATTATCTCATAACCGTGTAGTTGGGACTTTACCAGATAATTCGACAGAAGAAATTGCAAAAAATGTGCCGTTATCAACAGTTGATAATAAACAATTTGTCAATTTAAACGGTAAAGTATATAAAAAGGTTGAGTTGATTTTTGATGATGCCATTTTAGCGACTAAAATTGATAGTCAGAAACATGATATTATTGCATTGGACTATCGTACGACGATAGATGCAGCAACTATTGCTAAAATTGATACATGGGCAAAAGATTTAAATAACGCTAGAAACTACTATTATGTATATAATTTTGCATCTATTGCCTACAAAACAGAAGTTTCAGAAGAATATCGTCAATCAGTATTCATACGCCCATCACTAGCGTATGTTTATGATTCATACACTGAATTAAAAACACCAAACTCTGGAACGTTAGTATACCCTGATCAAAAAATTGATTATAAAGGCCGTATTAATATTGAACAACGTTCTGAAGATATTAAAGAATTAAAAGACGGAAAAGTGGTTATTTTAGCACCACCGGGATTAATTTTTAATGGATTAGATTTGGTCGGCGATACGAACGCATCACGCGGAACATTTAAATTAAGTGACACTTATCAAACAGTTTATAATTATAAAAATACTGGTAAAACAGCGTATATTTATGATGTTGTAGATAGTAAAGTTTATGCGATTAAAGAAGAAGGCGCATTATTAGATGATTATAAAACTCTATTGGGATCATTTACGGCAACGCGTGATTTAACTGAAAATGAAAATTTAACGGTGGAAACGTTCTTCTCATATAGTAACAATAAAGTGTTTAATTCGGATTTAATCATCGGTAAAAATGAAGATGTATTAGATATTGATGAAGATGGCGACACTTCAGAAAAAATTGCTAAATCGTTTGCATCATTTATTTACACACCACCAAAAGAGTTGATTGTAAGTAAAAAATCAAAAAATGAAGGTGAACCCGACGAAAAATACTTCAGTAGTACGGCAACAGATGGGTTAGATATTTTAAACTATCGTATTGATGTGTTTAATAACACTGATTTACCAGTAAAAAACGTTACTGTTATTGATGTATTGCCTCATTTAAATGATTCTGTTATCGTGCCAAATAAAGAAGGTGTTTATGCCGCTCGTGGTACAGAATACAGTTCTACTTTAGTAGGGCCAGTTAAAGCACCAGAAAAATACACGGTATACTATACAACAGATGCTCCAAAACAAACGTTGGAAGAAAATGTAGCATTGAATTGGGTATTAGCCAATGCCGTTACAGATTTTTCAAAAGTAACAGCTATCAAAATTACATTGAATGCAAATGCTGTAATTGATGCGAAAACGACTGATCGCATGTATTTCAATGTTAAAAATCCTTCAACAACAACTGTTGACGGTAATCGTGTTTCAAATAATACGGTAGCATCCTATTACGGAGATAACATTGAAGGTGCGGTAGAATCCTTTAAAAATACAGCCATTTTAACTGACTATGTTGTTAAGGGTAAAGCATACTATGACCGCAACGATGACAGTACATTTAATGATGGTGATGTTGTAATTGCTAATCGTGAAGTGGTATTGTACAAAGTTGAAAATGGTGTTGAGCGCGAAGTGTCTAAAACGACAACCAATGCAGATGGAGATTATGCATTTGCTAACATCATTGAAAAACGCGGTGATTATCGCGTTAAAATTACAAAAAATCCAAATGATTTATTAACAACTCCTTTAGCATCTACAGCTACAGATATTAATAATGACTTAACGGCTGATGGCTATGCTGCGGTAACGTTAGATGCACAAAAACAACAGGGGATTTTAAACTTAGCGTTAAAAAATATTTTCGGTACAGTAAATACTTACCATCAAAGTGAAACGGGAGAAACGTTATCACCAAGTACAACACAAGTAGGAATTGTAAACACTACTTATAATACACAACAAGCAACTATCGAAAACTACACATTTAAAGAAGTATCAACAACTTTAGGTTCAGCAGCTACTGGGAACTTTATTGATGGTACGGTTAATGTGTACTATATTTACCAACGTAGCAATGCTGGTAAAGTTACTGTAACGCATAAAGACGAAAAAGGTGCAACAGTATCTCCACAAGTTGAATTACTGGGTACGAATAAATTAGGATTACCTTATACAACAAATCCAGCGACTATCGCAAATTATACGTTGCTTGAAACACCAGACAACGCGACAGGTACGTTTACAACAGGCGAACAAACGGTTAACTATGTATACCGTCGCAATAATGCCGGTAAAGTTGTTGTGACACATAAAGATGAAACAGGTGCCGTATTGGCACAACAAGTTGAATTAGATGGTACACAAAAATTAGGGTTACCATATATGACAAGTGCAGTAACTATTGAAAACTATGAATTAGTGACAACACCAACAAACGCGACAGGTACGTTTGCAACAGGCGAACAAACGGTTGAATACGTATACCGTCGTAAAAATGCAGGTAACGTCGTTGTGACACATAAAGATGAAGCAGGTGCAGTATTAGCACCACAAATCGATTTAGATGGTACACAAAAACTAGGTTTACCATATACAACGAATTTCGTTACCGTTGAAAATTATACGTTGATTGCAACACCAGACAATGCGACAGGCACATTTACAACAAGCGAACAAACAGTTGAATATGTATACCGTCGTAATGATGCTGGTAAAGTTGTTGTAACTTATAAAAATGAAAATGGCGAAGTGTTAGCTGAACAAGTTGAGTTAGATGGTACACAAAAACTAGGTTTACCATATGAAACCACATCAGTAACTGTTGAAAATCATACGTTGATTGCAACACCAGACAATGCGACAGGCACATTTACAACCGAAGAACAAACAGTTGAATATGTATACCGTCGAAATGATGCTGGCAAAATTGTCGTAACATATAAAGACGAAAACGGTGAAGTGTTAGCTGAACAAGTTGAATTAGATGGAACGCAAAAATTAGATTTACCATACGAAACAGTATCAGCAACAGTTGAAAACTATGAATTAGTTGCAACACCAGAAAACGCAACGGGAACATTTACAAACGAAGAACAAACGGTTGAATATATCTATCGTCGTAAAGACGCTGGTAAAGTTACTGTAACTTATACAGACGAAAAAGGTAATGTATTGGCTCCATCAGTTGAATTGGATGGCACAAACCAATTAGGTTTACCATATGAAACAATGGGAGTAACTGTTGAAAACTATGAATTAGTTGCATTACCAACAAACGCGACAGGAACATTTACAAACGAAGAACAAACCGTTGAATATGTCTACCGTCGTAAAAATGCTGAAAAAGTTGTCGTAACATTTAAAGACGAAAACGGTAATGTATTAGCACCATCAGTTGAATTAGATGGTACAAACCAATTAGGTTTACCATACGAAACCACATCAGCAATTGTTGAAAACTATGAATTAGTTGCATTACCAACAAACGCAACGGGAACATTTACAACAGAAAAACAAACCGTTGAATATGTATACCGTCGTAAAGATGCTGGTAAAGTTATCGTGACTTACACAGACGAAAACGGTAAAGTGCTAGCGCCACAAGTTGAATTAGACGGTAAAAATAAACAAGGCTTACCATATGACACTGAAAATAAAGTCATTGAAGGTTATGTATTGATTGCCGTACCAGCGAATAAATCAGGTATCTTCGGTACAGACGTTCAAGAAGTACGCTATGTTTATCGTGCTATACCAAAACCACAATTACCAAAAACAGGACAACAATCTGACTTTGTTGGATTAGGTGGTATGTTATTGGCAGTCGCTTACATGTTAAAACGTCAAAGAAAACAAAAGTAAGTTTTAAAAATTAACGGCTCTATGTCAAATAGGGTGGATGACTCATAAAGGTAGTGATTTAACAGATGTTAAGTCACTATCTTTTTTGTGTTGGTGGTTTTTGAAAAGACGGTGCCAACACTTTTTACGAAATCTCGTCTTTGCCATATGCGTGTGTGGACGTATTATTTGTGGCGTAAAAATAATGATCATTAATGTCATTTGCACCTTACACAATTTTCTATAAAGTGTATGTTATTTTTCAAAGGTTTAAATCCGACGAAATGAGAAAAATATGATACAATTAAACACAACTAGTAACAAGGAGGGAGTATGGGAGAACATTATTATTCAAATACACCATTGACACAATCGCATGAGCAATTGCATGACGTACATGTGGCGAATATGACGTTAAAATTATGGACAGATCATGGTGTGTTTTCTAAAACGGGATTAGATTTTGGTTCACGTACATTAATTGAAACGGTGATTGATGAAATTACCGTTAGTGGCGATATTTTAGATGTCGGTTGTGGTTATGGACCAATGGGAATTAGTTTAGCAAAAGCATTTAAACAACGTGTGACAATGGTTGATATTAATGAACGTGCTGTGGATTTAGCGAATAAAAATGCACAAGTCAACTTAGCAAACGCACATGCACTGGTATCGAATCAGTATGACAATGTCAGCCAATCTGATTTTGCACTTGTTGTTTCAAATCCACCGATTCGTGCTGGAAAAGATGTGGTGCATGGTATTATTTCAAATAGCATCAATCATTTAGAAGAAAACGGGCAACTCGTTATCGTCATTCAAAAGAAGCAAGGTGCTCCAAGTGCACAAAAGAAAATGGAAGAAATTTTTGGAAATGTAACGTTACTCAATCGTGAAAAAGGTTACTGGATTCTTTCAAGTACAAAAATGGTGAGCGATGGCAAAATTTAGATTTAGTGTGTCGATGATGATTTTCGGCACAATTGGGTTATTTGTTCGCTACATTCCGTTACCAAGCGGGGTTATTGCACTTGTTCGTGGACTCATTGGTGCGATATTTCTGTTGGCATTTTCGCGTGGGAAACTCGATAACGGGGCGATTCGTCAACATTTACGTGTGCTCGTTATTTCTGGTGTTAGTATTGGAGTGGAGTGGGTGTTGTTGTTCGAAGCGCTACGACAGACCAGTGTATCCGTAGCGACGCTTTGCTATTATATGGCGCCTGTTTTTTTTATTGTATTGTCTAGGCTATTATTTAAAGTGCAACTTACAAAAAAGCAGTTAATATTGTTGGCTGTAGAATTAGTAGGCATGTTTTTAGTAACGGGTGTACTCGATAGTCAAGTCAGCACGTCACATTTGTTCGGCATGCTATTGGCTTTATTGGCTGCGGTGTTTTATGCCATCATTGTACTGTGCAATCAGGCATTAGTGTCTATTGCTCCCGTAGAAAAAACGGCTGTTCAATTAAGTGTGGCAACAGTTGTTTTATTGCCATATGTCTGGTTACAGGAATTACACCACATTCAAGACGTATCACTACAAGCACTCGTGTTATTGCTTGTTGTCGGTGTGGTGCATACGGGATTTGCTTATAAAGAATATTTCGGAAGTATTGCGCAATTGCCAAGTGGAGTGGTAGCGGTATTAAGTTATATTGACCCGATTGTTGCGGTGATTTTATCGGCAGTGGTATTACAGGAAGAAATGACGCCGTTGATGTGGGTTGGTACAGTCCTCATTTTATCCGTAACGTTAGGGGATGAGATGATGCAATTGATAAGGAGAAGAAAATATGAAAAAAATTGAAGATCGTTCATTGTTTGAATTGAAAAGTGTGGCACAAGCGGTTGTGTCACATGATGATGTGTTTTTTGTTGAAACACAAATGCGTGAAAAAGAAAATGATTATGTGACAGCCATTAAAAGTGTGAATCGTCATAGTAAAGTGGTTAAAAACTGGGGAGACAACGGGACGGTGAATACGGCTTTACAAATGTCGCCACAAAAAGCGTACATTAGTTTTTTAACGAATGACAATGCGGATAAAAAAATGCAATTGGCAATAATGGCGCTAGATGGTGGATCAGCCGTTCAATTAACGAGCGAAAAAGATGGTGTTGGTCAATACGTGTGGAGTATTGATGGCAAATACATTTATTTTGTTGTGAGTCAATCTCCTGAAAAGGATGAAAAAGAAAATGATTTTCCAAAAGAAGTGGTCATTGAAAAAATCACTTATCAGTTGGACGGTAGAGGTGTTATTCCAACAGAAAACACTTATGCATTGAAAAAAGTGAATATTGAAACAAAAGAAGTGAGTGATATTCACACATTTGATTACCCATTCGGTTTATCTTATGTATCAAAAGAGCATGATTTTATTGTGTTCAATCAAAGTGATAGTGTGGAAGATGAATTTGCTTTTTCAAAAAGTACACCGTATGTATTTGATGTAGAAACAAAACAGGTCAAAAAGTTAATCGATAAAAAAGAGGGGACGTATGCTTTTGTTGCAAGTAGTCCTGATGAAAAAACATTTGTTTTAGCCGGACATGATTTTTCTTATGGTTTTGTGACGCAAACAAATTTCTACGCATTAGATGTTGCGACATCAACATTGACTAACTTAACAAAAGGTATTGATTTAGAACCGGGTGATTTATTAGTTGCCGATACACAACAAAATGTAACGGGTGTTGACGTATCTTTTGTTAGTGACGACACATTTGTATTTAGCGCAACAGAACACGGAAAAGTTCAATTGTATACAATGCGTTTAGATGGTACGTTAACAAACGTTATTGATGAACGATTACACATCACTAGTGCGGTATACAATGCTTTTGATACAGATGTCGCATTGACCTATTCAACATTAACGCAGCCAAGTGTTGTGGGTTTGTGGCAAACAGAAACGAATACGCTAGACGTATTGTATAATCCAAACGAAGCATTTGAAAACGAAACGACAATTGTCACACCAGAAATGTATTACTTTAAAGGATATGACAATTGGGATATTCAAGCATGGTATTTAAAACCGACAGATGTGAGCGAAAACTACCCATTAGTGTTGTATGTTCACGGTGGACCACAAGTGGCTTATGGTGAATCGTTCTTCCATGAAATGCAAAGTTTAGCGGCAAAAGGCTATGCGGTGTTAATGGTTAATCCGCGTGGTGGTAATGGTTACGGTCAAAAATTTGTCGCAAGCATTTTAGGCGATTACGGTAATCATGATTACGATGATTTAATGTTGGCGGTTGATGACATTTTAGAAAAAGACAAAAATATTGATACGAAAAATGTGTTTGTAACGGGTGGTAGTTACGGTGGTTTTATGACCAATTGGATTGTAACGCAAACGAATCGTTTTACCGCTGCGGTAACACAGCGTAGTATTTCTAACTGGATTAGTTTCTATGGTGTGAGTGATATTGGTTTTGCTTTCGTTGAAAATCAATTACAAAATGATTTATCCAATGTTAAACGTTTATGGGAGATGTCACCGTTAGCGCATGCGCATCAGGTTGAAACACCACTATTAGTGTTGCACGGACAAAGTGATTTGCGTTGCCCATTAGAACAAGGTCAACAAATGTATAACGCTTTAAAACGCAATGGTGTCGCTACAAAATTGATAACGTTCCCACAATCTTCTCACGGCTTATCTCGTGAAGGGTTACCTAACTTGCGTTTAGCCAGATTAGCCGCTATTACAGACTGGTTTACACAACACAAGATATAGAAAAACATAATCGACTGTGTTGTATATATTGTGGTGTGTGGTTGATTTTTTCGTGAAAATGTAGTAATGTAGTAGACGATGATTTTATAAAATAAGGTGAAAAAAATGAGTGAAAAGAAATATTTTAATCAGATTTTAAGTGCAAAAAATTACCCACATGTCGTTGAGTATTATAAAGCGATTGACTGGAACCAAGTTGAAGATATGATTGATAAATTAACTTGGGAAAAATTGACCGAGCAATTTTGGTTAGATACCCGTATTCCTGTGTCAAATGATTTGGACGACTGGCGTACACTTTCTGAACAAGAAAGAGATGTTGTTGGAAAAGTTTTTGGTGGGTTAACGTTATTGGACACGTTACAATCTGAAGAAGGTGCGACGTTGATGAAAGACTACGTGCGTACACAACACGAAGAAGCGGTATGGAACAACATTCAATTTATGGAATCTGTACACGCCAAAAGTTATTCGACAATTTTTACGACATTGAACACCAAAGCAGAAATTGAAGATATTTTTGAATGGACAAACACAAACGAGTATTTACAATACAAAGCAAGACGTATCAATGAAATTTATCAAAGTAAAGATGAATTAAAAATGAAAGTTGCTTCCGTAATGTTAGAAACGTTCCTGTTTTATAGTGGATTCTTTACACCGTTGTATTACTTAGGGAACAATAAATTAGCTAACGTTGCAGAAATCATTAAATTGATTATTCGTGACGAGTCAGTCCATGGAACGTATACAGGCTATAAATTCCAATTAGGTTATGAAGAATTAAGCGAAAAAGAGCAAGAAGAATTAAAAATGTGGGTATTCAACTTATGTTTGGAGTTATACCAAAACGAAGTGAAATATACACAATCGATTTACGATCAAATTGGCTGGACGGAAAAAGTAAAAGTTTTTATTCGTTACAATGCAAATAAAGCTTTACAAAACCTAGGTTTTGATCCACTGTTCCCAGATACAGCAGAAGATGTTGACCCAATTGTAATGAACGGTATTTCAACGGGAACATCAAACCACGATTTCTTCTCACAAGTCGGAAACGGTTATTTATTAGGTGCCGTTGAAGCGATGGAAGATGACGATTATTCAAAATGGTAAAATGAACATGTGCCGATAATGCAGTTAGTGGTACATTTAGACTGTTGACAACAAGAAAGTGTCAACAGTCTTTTTTCGTTAATTTGATGTTGGGCGATGAATACCTTTTGACTGTATTTGTTTATGTTTTAAAAAGATTTGACGAAGCGCTAATTACATTGTCTAATCAAATGCTGAAATTAGGTAAAAATGAAAGACAGTTAGGCGAATCATAAATTATAGATAACGTGTTAAATCCGATTTTGACAGTAAGTTAAAATAATGTGCGATACAATGGTTAAATGATTGGAGATATCATCTATTCAGCGTACATTTCCCTTGATTTTCCTTATATTTTTGGTATGATAAAGGCAGTTAAATAAGTAAGCAGTGAAAGTGCTTCTTTGTCCTTTGTTATGAGGGGGCGAAGTATGCACTTTTTTGCTACAGCCGTAGCATTTTTAATGCGTACGGATGTAGTATGGGACGCAGAACGTGAAACGTTTGAGTACCAGTCCTTGCAACGAACGTAAGTGAGTTGTTCTATCGTTCGACGAGAAGCGAGTTACGGATGTAGTATGGGACGCAGAACGTGGAACGTTCGAGTACCAGCCCTTACAGCGAACGCAAGTGAGATGAGACTGACACAGGGTGTCAAAAAGCCGTAGCATTTTTAATGCGTACGGATGTAGTATGGGACGCAGAACGTGAAGCGTTCGAGTACCAGTCCTTGCAACGAACGCAAGTGAGTTGTTCTATCGTTCGACGCAAAGCGAGTTACGGGTGGTGAGTTGCTCTATCGTTCGATTCAAAGCAAGTTATGCTGATAGTGTTGTTTTAACAACTTAAAGAAGCAGTAGGAAAAGTTAGTTAACCGAAATTAGAAATGAAGGCTCAATGATAAATCACAAAATTTTAAAGGAGTAAATAGATGTTTGAGTTTGATACAATTGCAGCCATTTCAACCGCACTTGGTGAAGGTGCCATTGGGATTGTTCGTTTAAGTGGGACAAAAGCCGTTGAAATCGCTAATACTTTGTTTAAAAATAAAGATTTGACACGTGTTGAGACACATACCATTCATTACGGGCATATTATTAACCCAAAAAATAATGGGAAAGTAATTGATGAGGTGATGGTTTCAGTTTTGAGAGCACCGAAAACATTTACGCGCGAAGACGTGGTAGAAATCAATTGTCACGGCGGTATGGTGGTCGTCAACCAAGTGTTGCAAACCGTTTTACAACACGGTGCCAGATTAGCGCAACCCGGAGAATTCACAAAGCGTGCTTTTTTAAATGGGCGAATTGACTTATCGCAAGCTGAAGCGGTGATGGATTTGATTCGTGCTAAAACAGACACGTCAATGACGTTAGCACTAAAACAAGTCGATGGACAGTTGTCAAAAATGATTAAATCCGTTCGTCAAGATATTTTAAACACATTGGCACAAGTAGAAGTGAACATTGACTATCCGGAATATGATGCGGTTGAAGAAATGACGTTGTCGTTAATGAAGGAACGTGCTGTGGTAGTTAAGCGTGACTTAGAAAAATTGCTACAAAATGCACAGCAAGGAAAAATATTGCGTGACGGGTTACAAACGGCAATAGTTGGTCGTCCAAACGTTGGGAAATCTAGTTTGTTAAATCGCCTGTTAAAAGAAGATAAAGCAATTGTTACCGATATTGCGGGAACGACCCGTGACACCATTGAAGAGTATGTGAACGTGCGTGGCGTGCCGTTAAAATTAGTGGATACGGCGGGGATTCGTCAAACGGATGACGTTGTTGAACAAATCGGTGTAGAACGTAGTAAATTAGCGGTAGAGCAAGCTGACTTTGTAATGGTTGTGTTAAATCAATCTGAACCATTATCCCAAGAAGATATTGCACTATTAGAAATGACCGCACATAAAAAACGACTCGTTTTATTGAACAAAATGGACTTAGTTGGACAATTAAATCGTGACGAGTTACTAAAATATGTTGATGCATCAACGGTTATCGAATTGTCTGTATTAAATCATTTTGGTATCGATACATTAGAAGAAAAGATTGCAGAATGGTTTTTTGCAGGAAATGTGAATGACAAAGATGCTTCGTTCGTGTCGAACGTGCGTCATATCGCCTTGATTCAAGAAGCGATTGAACGACTGGATGACGTTTTAGAAGCGGTTGAGATGGACGTACCAGTTGACTTAATTCAAATTGATATGACACGAGCATGGGAATTGTTAGGTGAAATTACGGGTGAGACGGTACAAGATGAATTATTAACAGAGTTATTTAGTCAATTCTGTCTTGGAAAATAGAGAATGTCTTTTGTGAAAGTGTAGTGTTGTACACAGTCTGTTCATAAAAGAAGCCAAAGAGAAGGAGTAAAAGATGAATACATATGAAGCAGGACACTATGGTGTCATTGTCGTTGGAGCGGGACATGCTGGTAGTGAAGCCGCATTGGCTAGTGCGCGAATGGGTGTATCGACGTTATTGTTAACCATCAATTTAGATATGGTAGCATTTATGCCATGTAATCCGTCTATTGGTGGGCCAGCAAAAGGTGTTGTTGTTCGTGAAATTGATGCCCTTGGTGGACAAATGGGTAGAAATATTGATAAGACCTACATTCAAATGCGTATGTTAAATACGGGTAAAGGTCCAGCGGTTCAAGCGTTACGTGCTCAAGCGGATAAACACTTGTATGCTCAAGAAATGAAACATACCATTGAACAACAAGAAAATTTAGTGCTAAAACAAGCCGTCGTTGAACGGTTAATCGTAGAAGATGGTAAAGTGTGTGGCGTAGTGACGCATACGGGTGCCATTTACCGTAGTGAAGCGGTCGTCTTAACGGCTGGAACAAGTTCTCGCGGTAAAATCATTATTGGTGAAGTGATGTATTCATCTGGACCAAACAATTCACAACCAAGTATTAAATTATCTGAAAACTTATTAGAACTTGGATTTGAATTGGCACGGTTTAAAACGGGGACACCTTCTCGTGTGTTAGCCTCATCGATTGATTACAGTAAAACAGAAATTCAACCCGGAGATGACAAACCAAATCACTTTAGTTTTAGTAGTGATGATGAAACGTATCGATACGATCAAATTCCGTGTTGGTTAACGTATACGAGTGAAGCAACACATACGCTCATACGTGAAAATTTACACCGTGCACCAATGTTTACGGGAATTGTTGAAGGTGTAGGTGCTCGATATTGTCCATCAATTGAAGATAAAATTGTGCGTTTTGCAGATAAACCACGTCATCAATTGTTTTTAGAGCCAGAAGGTGAAAATACACAAGAGGTATACGTTCAAGGTTTATCGTCTTCATTACCCGAAGAAGTACAACAACAGATGTTACGCACAATTGATGGTTTGGAAAATGCGGTCATGATGCGTTCGGGATATGCCATTGAATATGATGTGGTAATGCCGCATCAACTACGTCCATCACTAGAAACCAAGCGCATTAAAGGGTTATTTACAGCCGGTCAAATGAACGGAACATCTGGGTATGAAGAAGCTGCCGGACAAGGTTTAATTGCCGGTATCAATGCTGCTCGTTTAGTACAAGGTGAGCAACCGCTTGTTTTAAAACGTAGTGACGCTTATATTGGTGTCATGATTGATGATTTAGTGACAAAAGGGACAATTGAACCGTACCGTTTATTAACATCACGTGCCGAATATCGCTTATTATTGCGTCACGACAATGCCGATTTACGTTTAACAGAAATTGGTCGTCACATCGGTTTAGTCAAAGATGAACAATATGAACGTTTTATGGCACAAAAAGAGGCTGTTGAAACTGAAGTAACCCGTTTACAAACAACACGCTTGAAACCAACAGAACAGCTTCAACAATTTTTAAAAGAAAAACAATCGGCACCGTTAAAAGATGGTGTTTTAGCAAGTGATTTATTAAAACGTCCAGAAGTGACCTATGAAGATGTTTTACAATTTGCACCGCTTGATACCACACTCCCACGTCTAGTGAGTGAACAAGTACAAATTCAAATTAAGTATGAAGGGTATATCGCTAAGGCGGTGGATAAAGTGGAGCGTTTGAAAAAAATGGAAGAAAAACGTATTCCAGCATTCGTCAATTACGATGAGATTAATGGATTAGCCACAGAAGCACGTCAGCGCTTAAAATTAATTCAGCCAGAAACACTTGGGCAAGCGAGCCGTATTAGTGGCGTAAATCCGGCGGATATTTCAATTTTACAAATTTATATGACACAAGGTAGAGGGGAATAAAATGAAAGTAATTAAATTTGGTGGAAGTTCCTTAGCAAATGCAACACAGTTAGAAAAAGTGTTGAACATTGTTAAATCGGACGCAGATCGTCGTGTGGTCGTTGTGTCTGCTCCCGGAAAAAGACATAAAGAAGATGATAAAGTGACCGATCTTTTAATTGAGTTGGCGCAGTTATCATTGGATGGCCAAAACTACGACCACGTCTACAACAAAATTGTGGCGCGTTTTAGTGATATGGTAGATGAACTGTCATTAAATAAAAGCGTATTAGACATTATCGTAAAAAATATTGATGAATTGTTGCAAGGCGATAAATCACAACCAAGTTATTATATGGATGCCTTAAAAGCGAGTGGTGAAGATAACAATGCGAAATTAGTTGCAGCGTATTTTAACCAATCGGGACTACCTTCTGTGTATGTCAGCCCAAAAGAAGCAGGTTTATTTGTTAGTGATGTGCCGGGGAATGCGGATGTGTTGCCTGAATCATATGACAACTTAAAGTCGTTGACGAATCGTGATGAAATAGTTGTCTTTCCGGGATTTTTCGGTTACACGCTAGACGGAAAAGTGGTAACTTTTTCGCGCGGTGGATCAGACATTACAGGTGCAATTGTTGCTAAAGGGGTGTTGGCCCATTTATATGAAAACTTTACAGATGTGGACGGTATTTGTGTGGCAAATCCGGCTATTGTTGAAGACCCAATTCGTTTAGAAGAATTGACATATCGTGAAATGCGTGAGTTGTCGTATGCTGGATTTAGTGTGTTTCATGATGAAGCGTTACGCCCTGCTTTTGAAGAAGGGATTCCTGTTCGTGTGAAAAATACGAATAATCCATCAGCACCGGGAACATTGATTTCAACGAGTGTACCGCACAATAAATATTTAGTGACGGGAATTGCGAGCATGACTGGTTTTACAAGCATTCATGTTGAAAAATATTTGATGAACCGTGAAGTTGGTTTTGGTCGCAAATTATTATCGATTTTAGAAGACTTAAATGTAAGTTATGAGCATATGCCATCAGGAATTGATGATATTACGATTTTATTACGCGATAATCAATTGACTCCCGAAAAAAATCAAATTTTGTTACAACGCATTAAATATGAATTGAATGTTGATGATGTGTACTTTAACGACCCATTATGTTTAGTGATGATTGTTGGTGAAGGAATGGTTGAAGAAGTCGGAACACTATCACGTGCAGCACGTGCGTTTGCGAAAGCTGGCGTAAATATTCAAATGGTCAACCAAGGTTCAAGTGAAATTAGTGTCGTGTTTGGTATTGCCTTACATGATGAGAAAACAGCCGTTCAAGCACTTTATGAAGAATTCTTTTTAGATGTGGAATAGATAACGAAAGGAGATAAACTGTGGTATTTTTTGTTACCTTATTGATTATTCTATTTTTTACAGCACTTAGTTATATCACCATTCATTTGGCGCATACGTTCTATAAGCGTTTGAATCAACGATTAGCCACTCAGCAAAAAGGCGTAGATCGTAAACTGATTTTATACGGTGTTGCCTTATTGCTTTTTGGATTTCTATTTTTTCAAAATTTATTTGTTGCGATGGAATGGTTTACAAAAAATGATGGCTTGAGTAGTTTTGGCACACAACACTATACGTTAATTGGGTATTTATGTGGTGGTGTTGCCTACTTTGCAATGAAAAAGCTTAAAAAATAAGAAAATCTTTTCATTATCATGTACTTTTCTATTCAAAATAAACAGATTACGATATAATAAAATCACAATTTTTTGTAATGTGATGTCAAATGATGCACATTACAACACAACAAGGAGTTAAATATGTCAAAACAACAAATTGGCGTGGTCGGCATGGCCGTCATGGGAAAAAATTTAGCATTAAATATTGAAAGTAGAGGGTATTCGGTGTCCATTTTTAACCGTACTGGTTCAAAAACGGATGCGGTCATTGCAGAACATCCTGATAAAAAACTAGTGCCAACGTACACGATTGAAGAGTTTGTGGCGTCGTTAGAAACACCACGTCGTATTTTATTAATGGTACAAGCGGGAAAACCAACAGACGCAACCATTCAAGCGCTATTACCACATTTAGATAAAGGCGATATTTTAATTGATGGTGGAAACACATTCTTTAAAGACACCATTCGTCGTAATGCGGAGTTAGCCGATTCAGGCATTAACTTTATTGGTACAGGTGTTTCTGGTGGTGAAGAAGGTGCGTTAAAAGGCCCTGCAATCATGCCGGGTGGACAAAAAGAAGCGTATGAATTAGTGGCGCCAATTTTAGAAGAAATTGCTGCAAAAGCAAACGATGGACAACCATGTGTTACTTATATTGGTGAAAATGGTGCGGGACATTACGTGAAGATGGTACATAACGGTATTGAGTATGGCGACATGCAGTTGATTGCTGAATCATATGATTTGTTACGTAACGCATTAGGTTTACCAATGGAAGAAGTTGCTCGTATTTTCAAAGAGTGGAATGCTGGTGAATTAGACAGTTACTTAATGGAAATTACAGCAGATATTTTAACAAAATATGACAAAGATACTGCTAAACCAATGGTTGATGTGATTTTAGATAGTGCTGGAAATAAAGGGACTGGAAAATGGACATCACAAAACGCCTTAGACTTAGGTGTGCCGTTATCCTTAATTACAGAATCTGTATTTGCGCGATTCATTTCAACGTTTAAACAAGAACGCGTTAAAGCATCAACGATTTTACCAAGTGTTGCAGTAGCGTCAGTAGAAGATAAAGCGGCATTTATTGAAAATGTTCGTAAAGCGTTATACTTTAGTAAAATTATGAGTTACGCACAAGGATTTGCCCAAATGCGCGTAGCAAGTGCAGAGTATAACTGGGGATTAAATTACGGAGAAATTGCTAAAATTTTCCGTGCAGGTTGCATCATTCGTGCGCAATTTTTACAAAAAATTACAGATGCCTACACTAAAAATCCTGAGTTGGAAAACTTATTGTTGGATGACTATTTCTTAAACATTACAAAAGAATATCATCAAGCAGTGCGTGATATTGTTGCCTTTGCCGTTCAAAACGGTATCCCTGTACCAACATTCAGTGCAGCCATTACTTATTTTGACGCTTACCGTAGCGCAACATTACCAGCCAACTTAATTCAAGCACAACGTGATTACTTCGGTGCACATACTTATAAACGCGTGGATAAAGAAGGTACATTCCATTACGAATGGTTAAAAGGATTTGAAACAGAAGTTTAATCGGAATTGAAAAGATAGCTAAGCAATGCTTGGCTATCTTTTGTTTTACCTGTGATATAACAAGTCAGTTCGACACAAAAAACGTCTCCAAGACGATATGTTCGTTATCAAATAGACTTTTTGTGGAGGATATCTTGTGGTATACTGCATCTGTAGAAAGGTGAAGACGGTGGCTACTCAGACCGAAAGAGAGGTGATGCTTATGCGAGTATCATTCAAATCTGACGGAAAGGAGGAGCTGGCATTTTGACAGCTTTTGAAGTTGTGGAAGTTCTATTGATGTTTGGTAGTTTTATTATCAGCTTGATAGGCTTGTGCTATAAAATCTTCAAAGAGAAGGATAAAAAATAACCCGTCCCACTTTTGACCAAGTTGTTAGACGAGTTATAGTTTAATAATATTGGGTCACCGTCTTTTTAACGGTTCTACGGGGAGTTAATGTATCGGTTAGCTCCCTTTTCTATTACGAGTATAACATATTGCATGAATAATTCAAGTAAAATCCTTTAAACATTGGGTGATTACTGTAATGTGATAATAGATATGAGAAATACTTTCTTGTTGAATTGTTATGATTTAACGATGTCAGTATTTCTCTTTTTGTCTAATTTAAATTGTGTTGATTAATTAATCGACCTACGCAATTCATGATAGTGTCTTCGTTACTGGTTAATGTTTTATTAAAAACGTCATTCACTACATAGGGTGTAACCTTTTTATGCTATAATAAATAAGAAAAGGAGAGTATGATGACACAATCTTTTTATGGACCATATGAAATATATTTGCAAAATATTTTAGACAATTTACAACACACATTAGAAACGTTTAAACAAAGACATTACGATGCAACGGGACAAAAATTATTTGAGCATGTTTACACGCGTTTAAAAACACCAAAAAGTATGATAGAAAAATTAACGCGTAAACAATTGCCACTGACACTTGAAGCGGCACTAACCGATATTAAAGATGCTATTGGTGTTCGCATTATTTGTAGCTTTATCGATGATATTTTCACACTTGTGGAACTGTTTCGACAATCGAATGACATCACTATTGTAGAAGAAAAGGACTTTATTACAAAAGCTAAGCCAAATGGGTATCGTTCCTACCATCTCATTGTGAAGATTTCGACACCACATCCCGATATTTACGGGAATATACCCGGAGATTATTTTGCCGAAGTGCAGTTGCGGACAATTGCGATGGATACGTGGGCGAGTTTGGAGCATCAGTTAAAATACAAACGGGATATTCAAAATACGCAACGTATTGAAAAGGAATTGAAGCGTTGTGCAGATGAATTGGCTTCGTGTGATTTGAGTTTACAAACGATTCGTCAGTTGATTTTGGAAGGTGGACAGTAGCATGGGATTAAATATTTTAATTGCAGAAGATGAAGTGCAATTATCCAAAGTGTACACTATGGCGTTACGTCGTGAAGGGCATACCGTTGACCAAGCGTTTAATGGTGAAAAAGCGGTACAAATGGTGCGTGATAAAGCGTATGACGTTTTATTGTGCGATGTGATGATGCCTAAAAAAAATGGATTAGAAGCTGTGCGTGAAATTCGTGAATCGGGTGAAAAAATTCATATTGTGATGTTGACCGCCTTGTCAGAAGTGGACGATAAAATTATTGGATTAGAAAATGGTGCGGACGATTATTTAACTAAACCCATTTCGCTAAAAGAATTGATTGCACGTCTATCGTCTATTGAACGCCGTGTCAGCCAATTAGACCGACTCACGTTATCGCTTGGCAATACGACATTAAAACATGAAGAATTAGAACTTAGTGCCTCAAATGCCATTCGTTTATCGAGCAAAGAAAGTCAAATGTTGTTTTATTTCATGTCAAATCCAAACAAATCATTTACCACACAGCAATTGTTTGCATATGTTTGGGGAGAAGATAACGACGATGAAGTCGATGAGGGCTATGTGTATATTTACGTTTCTTATTTAAGACGAAAATTACACTCCATCGGCTCGACGCTAGTGATTGACGCAACGGATAATACGTATCAACTAACCGTTCAATAGGAGGACAATATGTTTAGACGATTACGCGTACAATTTATTACGATTGCCATGATTGCCGTCGTGTTTGTTGTGGTGTCGTTTGCTACCCTCATTAATGCGGTAAGTTTCATTCAAACGAATAGCCAAATGGAAACGGTATTGAATGCCTTATCTCAAAATGATGGTGTGCTTCCAGAATATCGCAATTTACCACAAATTCCGCAAGTAGATATGGATGACATGATTTACTTTAGTCGTGTCATTTCCTCAACTGGTGAATTGATGAAACACAACACGCAACAAGTCGCGCTAACGGTATCTGAGCAAGAAATATTAGTTAAAAAGATTGATGTGAATACGGCTAAAATTGGGTATTTATTCCACGAAAATAAAACGTATGGGTATCAAGTAAGCGACCGTCAACCACATAAATTATTAGTAGTTGTTGACGTGACGCGTTACATTCAACAGAGAGAAACGTTAATGAATGTGACGTTACAAATTACTTTTGTGAGCATTATGGTATTTTTTGTAATGGTGTATGTCTTTTCTAAAAAGGCAATTCAGCCGTTTGTTGAAAACTACGACAAACAAAAACGGTTTATTGCCAATGTCGGACATGAATTGAAAACACCGTTATCTATTATTTTAGCTAATACCGAAATGCAAGAAATGTTAAGTGGTGAAAGTGAATGGTTACAAAGTACGAAAGATCAATCGCAACGCTTAACCACTTTAATTAACAATATGGTATCGTTAGCCAGTCTTGAAGAACAACCGGATATTGTTTTATCCGATGTTGATTTATCGGCCGTTGTACAAGATGCTGCTGAAGATTTTAAAGGACCGATTATTCGTCAAGGAAAAACGTTTGAATTATCAATTGTGCCTAATTTAATTGTTAAAGCCGAAGAAAAATCGTTGTTTGAATTGGTGACGATTTTAGTGGACAATGCCAATAAATATTGCGATGAACAAGGACACGTTCGAGTGAGCGTTCGTCCGTTAAAAAACTTGCGTCATAAAGTGCGATTAGATGTGACCAATACGTATGCCGAAGGGGAAACGGTGGATTACACACGATTTTTTGATCGCTTTTACCGCGAAGATGAATCACGCAATAGTAAAGGATTTGGTATTGGATTATCCATGGCACAAAGTTTTGTGAAAATTTTTAAAGGTAAAATTTTTGTGACGTATAAGGAGGGCGCAATTACGTTTACAGTATTGTTGTAAAATAATGTGGTGTGTAACACAATATGTCATTTAGCATTCAACATATTTTTAGAATTTGAAAATATGTTGAATGTTTTTTGATGTTCAATAGGGGAATTGCTTTATAGTAGCCCCCCTTGAAAATCGATGGGATGAGCAGTGTAAAACGAGACAAAATGTCGTTTTTTGTGAGGTAATCAATCGAAAATATTCCATTTGACGATTAAGGTGTAATCTCTTATAATAAAACGGATTGATTACGAAAAGGAGAAAATATGAAAAAAATTACTCGTTTATTAGCAAGTCTATTTGCTGTTATTGTATTAGCATCTTGTGGGAGTGGTGCTAATCAAGTTAGCGATAAAACGAAATTAACGTTTGCCAGCACGAAAGATATTCGTGACATCAATCCACATTTATATGCTGGAGAAATGGCAGCACAAAATATGATTTTTGAAGGATTAGTCATTAACACAAAAGATGGCGTTAAACCGCATTTAGCAACGAAATGGGATATTTCAGAAGATGGATTAACGTATACGTTTGATTTGCGTGAAGACGTTTCATTTAGTGATGGTGAAAAATTTAATGCACATGCTGCAAAAGCAAACTTTGATGCACTATTAAATAACCGTAAACGTCACGCGTGGATTGAAACCGCAAATAATATTGATACGGTTACCGTCAAAGATGACTACACATTGGTGTTGACCATTAAAACACCGTACTATCCAACGTTAGAAGAGTTAGGTATGACACGCCCGTTCCGTTTTATTTCTCCAAAAAGTATGAAAGACGGCAACACAAAAGATGGTGTATCTAGTTTTGTTGGGACAGGTCCATATGTGTTAAGCGAGCATGTTGCCAACCAATATAGCACGTTTACCGCTAATGAAAACTATTGGGGAGATAAACCAAAGTTAAAAACAATTACGTGGAAAGTTTTACCAGACGAACAAGCCATGTTATTGGCGCTTCAAAATGGTGAAGTTGATTTATTATTCGGTGCTGATGGCGACGCTATCGACATTAACGCGTATAAACAACTAGAAGCAAAAGGGGAGTATATGACGACCATTAGTGACCCTATTGCCTCTCGCGCGTTAATTTTAAATACACAAAATGAGCATTTAAGTAACGCTACAATTCGTTTAGCGCTACAACACGCCGTGGATAAAAAATCCATTGCAGACGGTGTGCTAAACGGTACAGAAAATCCGGCTAACGCCTTATTTGCCAATACCATTCCGTATGCAAACGTATCTTTAGAAGGGCATGTGTTTGATTTGAGTAAAGCACAAAGCTTAATTGAATCACAAGGTTATAGCAAAAATGCTGAAGGCTACATGCAAAAAGATGGAAAAGTGTTACAGTTGACGTTATCTTACAATAACCAAAACGCACAAGAAAAAACAATTGGTGAGTACATTCAAGCCGATTTCAAAAAAATTGGTGTGAAATTAAACTTATTGGGTGAAGAAAAACAAGCCTTTTTTGACCGCCAAAAAACAGGTGAATTTGACATGCAATATTTATTGTCATGGGGTGTTCCTTATGATCCGCAAACCTCTATTTCATCATGGCGCGTACCCGCTCATGCGGATTATCAAGCGCAATTAGGTTTGGATAAAAAAGCATGGTTAGATGAGACGATTTCTCGCGTAATGGCTGAGCAAGATGATGCCAAACGACAAGCGTTGTATAAAGATATTTTAACGTATATCCACGAACAAAATGTGTATGTTCCAATGACGTATTCACGTACCAAAGCTGTTTATAAACCCATTTTAAAAGGTGTTGGATTTAACTTATCACAATACGAAATACCATTTGAAAAAATGTATTTTGAGTAATACAATAGCATTATGAAGCGCGATAAATGCGATGCATCGCATTTATCGCCATTTTTTATCAGGAGCTCATTGATGAAACGTTATCTTTTAAAAAAATTATTATGGTTAATTCCACAAATGATACTCGTATCATTTATTTGTTTTGTCATCATTAAATTAATGCCAACCGACCCAGCAGAAGCGTCTTTACGTGTGAATAATGTGCCATTAATCACACCCGAACTACTTGCGCAACGCCGTATGGAATTAGGATTGGATCAGCCGTTCTTTACGCAATACATCAATTGGTTAATGGGCGTATTTCGTTTAGACTTTGGCAGAAGTTATATTTTAAATCAATCGGTTATTGAGATGATTACACCTGCCATTTTACCAACAGTAGCATTGGCAAGTGTCTCATTAGTTATCATTGTCGTATTGAGTTTAACGCTTGGTGTTTCTACCGCGCTGTATCACGGTACCTACTTTGATAAAATTGTACGCTGGGTATTGTTTTTACTCACATCAGCACCAAGTTTTTGGATTGGTTTAACGCTCGTTTGGGTGTTTGGTGTCATTTTAAAATGGCTACCAACTAGTAGCATGACGCATCCTTTAGCAATTGTTTTACCATCGTTGACGTTAGCATTAACGTACTTATCGACGTATATTCGCTTAATTCGCGGTAAAATGATTGAGCAAGAAACTGAAAATTACGTACTATATGCTAAAGTTAGAGGGTTATCCTCTAAAACCATTTTACGTTACGTGATTAAAAATTCTTTACAGTCATCGATTGCGTCAATGAGCATGTCTATTCCTAAGTTGTTAGCTGGAACAGTTGTTATTGAAAATATTTTTGCTTGGCCGGGATTAGGGCGCATTATTATTGAAGCCATTTTTAACAAAGATTATCCTGTCATGCAAGCGTATATTTTTATGATGGCAATTTTATTCATTCTATTTGGAACCGTTATGGACATTGTGATGTACCGTATGGATCCGCGCTTAAGAACGGAGGTGGGCGCATGATGAAACGATTGTTATCCGATCGAATGGCGTTTTTAGCCGTTTGCTTTTTAGTTTTACTCATCGTATTCGGCATTTTTGCCCCCGTTATCGCACCATTTGATCCCGATGCGGTTAACATTACCAATAAACTTGCTTTTCCGTCGAGTGTTCACTGGTTTGGAACGGACTATCTCGGTCGCGACGTGCTCTCCCGCCTCATTTATGGCGTTCGCACAACACTTGGATTAGCGTTATTAACCATGCTTTTAACGGTGATTATTGGGACGTTTCTTGGTGTGGTGGCAGGGTATTTTCAAGGAAAAGTGGATCAAATCATTATGTTCATTATCCAAAGTATGCAAGCTTTTCCGAATGAATTGATGATTATCATTGTTATCGGGTTACTTGGTCCAAGCATGACCAATTTAATTATTGGGAGTGTTTTAGTGCATTGGGCGTGGTATACCCGCATGATTCGTACCATTGTCATGCAATTTAGATTTCAACCGTATATTCAGTTTGCGCGTATTAGTGGACAAAGTTTTTGGCAAATTTTTAAACGCCATATTTGGCCCAACATGTTGCCCGAATTATTGGTGCTAACGACATTGGATACCGGATGGAGCATTTTAAATATTTCAACAATGTCATTTTTAGGGTTAGGTGTACAAGCGCCACAATCCGAATGGGGTGTCATGTTAGCGCAAGCAAAAAATGTGATGACAACTCAACCGTCACAAATGTTTGCGCCAGGACTTGCCATTTTATTAACCGTTGCCAGTCTAAATTATTTAGGTGACTTTTTTAGAGATAGTTTACACCCTAAATATGTGGACAAACTAGATAAGTCATAGGAGGATATATGTTAGTAGTTGAAAATTTAACCATTTTTCATCGTTCGCAAGACAAACCACTTGTTTCTAATGTCTCCTTTACACTAAATAAAAACGAAAGTTTGGGCATTATTGGTGAAAGTGGATCGGGTAAATCTTTAATTTGCAAAGCCATTTTAGGTGTGTTGCCAAAAGATTTTACAATACAAGGAACGATACGGTATAACGAACATGATTTATTAACGTTATCCAATGCCCAATGGCAAAACATTCGTGGAACCGGCATGACAATGATTATGCAAGATGCCATTAACGCGTTTAACCCGCTATTGTCAATGGGAAAACAGTTTGAGCATACCTTTACTGAAAACCTTGGTTTAACACCACAACAAAGTCAAGAAAAAGCAAAAGAAGTCTTGTCGTTAGTTAAAATTAAATCCCCTGAAGATGTGTTGCGTCAATTTCCGCATCAATTATCCGGTGGAATGTTACAGCGATGCATGATTGCATTATCCATTGCGTTGAAGCCAGAGTTGATTTTTGCCGATGAGCCGACAACCGCACTAGATGCGATTAGTCAACAACGCGTTATTGAACAGTTGCAACAGTTAAGAGATTTAGTCCATACGTCATTAATTTTCGTGTCGCATGATTTAACGACGGTGCAACAGTTGACCGATAAAGTAGTCGTCTTGCAAAAAGGAATTTGGGTGGAACAAGGCGATTTACATCAAATTTTCAATCACCCACAACACGCGTATACAAAATATTTAGTGGCGACGAATTTAGAAGTATCGCAACAATGGAAATTATTACAACAGGAGGCAAATAGCAATGATTGAGTTGAAAAACATTACAAAGACGTATAAAAAACATCAAGCTTTTTGTCAACATGATCATCCTGTTTTAAAAGATGTGTCATTAACGTTATCTTTTGGTGAGTGTGTAGGGTTAATTGGAGAAAGCGGTTCTGGAAAAAGTACATTAAGCCGTATTTTACTCGGTGTTGAGCCGTATCAGTCTGGCGAAATCACTATTGAAGGCATGCCGTTGAAAAAATGGCAAAAACAACATCCGGGTAAAATGTCCGTTGTATTTCAAGATTATAATGCGTCGATGAATCCAAAATTAACGATTGAGCAAATTATTCAAGAAGGATTAGCGGTAAGTGGGTCATCACAAAGTGTTAGTGAATTGTTAGCGCAAGTTGAATTGGACGATAGCTTTTTGAACCGATATCCACATCAATTGTCTGGTGGGCAGTTACAACGTGTTGCCATTGCAAGAGTGTTGGCGTTACAACCGAAAATAATTGTACTAGATGAAGCGGTTAGCTCATTAGATGTATCGGTACAAGTGACGATTTTACGTTTGTTAAAACGGCTGCAAAATGAGTTGCAACTGACGTATTTATTCATCTCACATGATTTACAAGCCGTTGCGTATTTATGTGATAGAATCGCCTTTTTACACCATGGTACAATTGTTGAACAGGTAAAAATGAGTGAATTGTTACACTCCAAACAGCCGTACGTTCGCGAATTTTTAAGTGCTGTAAAAGTATTGGAAGTGGAAGATTGCACAATCCCAATGCATAACGAATACTATCAAACAAATTAAAGGAAAGCACCTAACGTGTTGCCGTAGATGATAGAACCATCTGTTTTGGTAAACGAAGGTGCTTTATTTAGTGAGGAAGTGATGCAACAAATTTTCGTGACGATTCATAATCCATTTAAAATACTGTAACGCACGATATCATTTGTGGTAAAATAAGACTACATTAATTGAAAGGATACATCATGAATCACGAACACTTATCAAAACGATTACAGACGGTTGCGCAATTTGTTCCACAAAACGCGCGATTAGCCGATATTGGTTCTGACCATGCCTACTTGCCGTGTCATTTAGCTTTGCAAGGCCGTATTTCATATGCTTTAGCAGGTGAAGTGGTTAAAGGGCCGTTTGAGTTGGCACAAAAACACGTCGCACAATTAAATTTAGGTCATCTCATTACTGCACGAATGGCTGATGGTTTAATGGCAGTGGAAAAAGAAGATGCCATTGATACGGTAACGATTTGTGGTATGGGTGGCGATTTAATTGCTTCCATTTTAGAAAAAGGTAAACAAAACGGAAAGCTAGATGGTGTAACAACGCTCATTACACAGCCGAACGTTGATGAACAGCACGTGCGTCTATGGTTAATGGAAAATCATTATCGTATTACCGATGAAATCATATTAGAAGAAAACGGTAAAATTTATGAAATTATTGTCGCTGTATTCACAACAGAAAAAATGGTGTATACACAAGACGAATTAACGTTTGGTGTGTTTTTACCTGCTCAAAAATCAGACGTATTTGTTCAAAAGTGGACTAGAGAAATTGAAAAGTACGATAAAATTATATTGAGTTTACAAAAGGCCAATAGCGACACACGCGATAAAATAGACGCGTTTAAGGCTGAACAACAACGGATTAAGGAGATTATCAAATGAAAGTAAAAGAAGTTGTTGCGCATTTAGAAACGTTAGCCCCTCGTCATCTTGCAGAAAGTTGGGATAATGTTGGTTTACTTGTTGGAGATGAAAATGCAACTGTAACGGGTGTATTATTTACGTTAGATGTGACAAATGAAGTGTTAGATGAAGCCATCGAAAAAGGTACGAATTTAATTATTTCACATCACCCACCACTATTTCGTGGCATTCAAACCATTATTGCAACACACCCGCAACAAGCGTTGTTTATGAAAGCCATTCAAAACGGTATTCACCTATACGCAGCACATACGAATATCGATGTTGCTGATGGTGGAATGAACGACTGGTTAGCCGATGCGTTAGCGTTACAAGATGTTACGATTTTACACGTAGATGGTACACTAGATAATGGGCAATCGTATGGCATTGGGCGTGTTGGACGCTTACCAGAAGCCATGACATTAAAAGAATTGGTGACATTGCTTCCAGAACGATTTTACACACATGGTGTTCGATATGTGGGACAGGACGATAAACGCATTGAAACAGTTGCGATTTTAGGCGGTGCAGGGCAAAGTTATTACACGGATGCCGTCAAAAAAGGTGCCGATGTTTTTATTACGGGTGATACATCGTATCACGTGGCACAAGAAATGGCAGATGCTCATTTGTCATTAATTGACCCTGGACATTTTATTGAGTTCATTTTTATTGAAAAAATGAGGGCATTTTATTCAGCATTTGCTGAAACTAACGGATTACGATTGCACGCATCAACACACAATAGTGATCCGTATCAATTTAGAAAGTAGGAAAAAACATGGAAAATAATAAATTAGTTGAACGTTTTGTAAAATTTATTCAATTTGATACACAATCAGATTTTGCTTCAAAAACAGTACCCTCAACCGCTTCACAAGTGGAGTTTGCTAAAACAATCATTATGCCAGAATTAGAAGCAATTGGTTTGGAACAAGTTAAATATAATGAAAGCAATGGATTTGTGACGGCGCTTTTACCGGGGAATTCCAAACAAGATTTGGCAACAATTGGATTTATTGCCCATATGGACACGGCAGATTTTAATGGAAAAGACATTAAACCACAGTTCCACCCAAATTACGACGGTAAGAATGTGATGTTAAATGCTGAACAAAATATCGTGTTGTCTGTAGCAGATTTCCCTAATTTAAAAGATTATGTTAATCAGACGTTAATTACAACAGACGGAACAACATTACTTGGTGCGGACGATAAAGCAGGGGTTGCTGAAATTATTACGGCAATGGATTATTTAATCCAACATCCAGAAATCGAACATGGGCCAATTAAAGTGGCTTTCGGACCAGATGAAGAAATTGGTCGTGGTGCAGATTTATTTGATGTTAAAGATTTCGGCGCCAAATTTGCGTATACAATGGATGGTTCGCGTGTTGGTGAATTAGAGTGGGAAAGTTTCAATGCGGCACGTGCCGTTGTGACGATTCAAGGTAAAAATGTACATCCGGGAACGGCAAAAGACGTTATGGTGAACTCAATGACGATTGCAGCCGAATACATGCGTCAATTACCAAGTGAACAAGTACCTGAAAAAACGAGTGGACGCGAAGGGTTTATCCATTTAGTGTACATTAAAGGGGACGTTGATTGTACAGAATTAACTTATATTATTCGTGATCACGATAAAGTATTGTTTGAAGCAAAAAAAGCGTTGATGGAAGAAGTGGCACAACAATTAAATGGGACTTTGGATGAGGCGCGTATTTCAGTGTCATTACACGATGAATATTACAACATGGGTGACGTTTTAAAAGATGATATGACACCTGTTGACATCGCTAAAAAAGCAATGGAAAACTTAGAAATTCCAGTTGTCATGAATGCGATTCGTGGTGGAACAGACGGTTCTAAATTATCATTTATGGGATTACCAACACCAAATATTTTTGCAGGTGGCGAAAACTTCCATGGACGCTACGAATTTGTGACAGTGGAAGCAATGCAAAAAGCGGTTGATGTTATTGTTGAAATTGCACGTTTAGTACCACAATGGGAAAAATAAGTGGTGACAGATATGGACGCTAAACAACGTGTGGAACAAATGGAGTTGTCTATGGATAATGTTTCCGATTACGTTACACAATTAGAAACATTATTGAAACAATTTGATACGATGCATCAAACGTATTTAACATTTCGTCATTATTATGGCTCAAGTGAATGGTATGAGGATAGAGAATTGCCATTAAATATTAAAAGTGGTGTACTATCAGAAGATTTACCGTATGAAGTCATTGGTCAATATCGAGATGTTGCTTTAAATATGCTTGAAACAGCGACAAAGATTTTGAAAGACTATTAATCAAACATCATCATAAAAAGATAAAAGGGGAAATAAAATGATTATTACTGTGACATTAAATCCAGCCATTGATATGGCGTACGAGCTAGATACATTACAACTTGATTCAACTAACCGTATTAAAAAAGTTGAAAAAACAGCAGGGGGAAAAGGGTTAAACGTTTCGCGCGTTTTGCACCAAATTGGTGATGACATGATGGCGTTAGGTTTTGCTGGCGGGCATACGGGAAAAGCTATCGTAGAACAACTGACTGATTTAGGTATTCAAAATGATTTTACAACGATTGATGGTGAGACACGAAATTGCATATCCGTTATGCATGATGGACAGCAAACCGAGTTGTTAGAAAAAGGGCCAACCATTTCGCAATCGGAACAAAATGAGTTTATCAATACGTTTATAAAACATGCTCAACATGCAGATGTGATTGTATTATCGGGTAGTTTAAGCGATGGATTACCAACGAATTTTTATGCGCAATTGCTTGAACGGGTGTCACAACATAAAGTTGTTGTCGATACGTCTAATCAAGCTTTGTTAGAGTGTTTAAAAGGAGCAGTTAAACCGTTTGCGATTAAACCTAATTTAGACGAATTGTCACACTTATTTAATCGTAAAGTAGAAATAACAGAATTACCAACACTTTTAGTGGAAAATGAATGGTTAAAAGAAATACCGTTAGTTTGTGTTTCGCTTGGTGGTGATGGCGCAATGGTCAAATATAATCATAACGTTTATCGTGTGCGCATTCCAAAAATTACGGTTGTGTCACCAACTGGATCAGGCGATAGTGTTGTCGCTGGTTTAGCAAGTGGTCTGCAACGCGGTTACGCCATTGAAGAATGGTTACAACACGCTATGGTACTGGGAATGTTGAATGCACAACAATCTAAAACTGGTTATGTCAATTTAGACAATTACAACGATTTAAAAGAAAAAATTACGGTTGAAAAAATAGGCTAGTCAAAAAGTGAATCGTACGAAAAGACGGTTCACTTTTTTGTGCTATCAGCTATTATGGCGGGTAATTAAATCGTTGATATGACTAGTTATCAAATGTGATGGGATACGAAAAAAGATTTGAGAGTTGCAGAGTAAACGTGAGTACGACTGTTTAACTGGCTAATGTATAAAATTATAGCATCATCTAAATATCCACGTATTTTGTAACCGATTTAACTGACATGTTAAGGAAGATAAGTCTTGCATTTCATTTTTAAGCAGACTAAAATAAGACTATATTTTTGAATGGAGTGAAAAAATGACAATTAAAATTGGAATTATAGGATATGGTAATTTAGGGCGTGGGACAGAATATGCCATTGCGCAACAAAATGATATGGAATTGGTCGCTATTTTTACACGTCGTGGACCAAATAGTGTGACACCTGTTCATTCAAGTGTACCCGTTTATCACGTAGACGATGTAGAAAAATTTGTTGGAAAGATTGATGTAATGATTTTATGTGGCGGATCAGCAACAGATTTGCCAGAACAAACACCACATTTTACAAAATTATTTAACACGATCGACAGTTTTGATACGCACGCTAAAATACCTGAACATTTTGAAGCGGTTGATAAAGTAGCTCAAGCAAATGATAAAGTGAGTATTATTTCAGTTGGTTGGGACCCCGGTTTATTTTCAATTAACCGCGTGTTAGCAGAAGCGATTTTACCACAAGGTGAAACGTATACGTTCTGGGGCAAAGGGGTTTCACAAGGCCATTCAGATGCGATTCGTCGTATTGAAGGTGTTGTTGATGCTAAACAATACACAATACCAGTTGACCAAGCGATTGAAGCGGTTAGAAATGGAGAGCAACCCGTCTTAACGACGCGTCAAAAACATTTACGTGAATGTTTTGTTGTGGTGAGTGACAATGCAGACAAAGCACGCATTGAAAATGAAATTGTGACAATGCCAAATTATTTTGATGAGTACGATACAACTGTACATTTTATTACACAAGATGAATTAAATGCACATCATTCAGCGTTACCACACGGTGGATTTGTGATTCGCAGTGGTAAAACAGGTGAAAACAGTACAGAAATTATGGAATTTAGTTTGAAATTAGATTCTAACCCTGAATTTACAGCGAGTGTTTTAGTCGCTTATGCACGCGCAGCAGTGAAATTAGCGCAAACAAAACAGTTCGGTGCAAAAACCGTATTCGATATTCCGTTAGGTTATTTATTACCACAATCGATGCAAGAATTGCGTAAACATTATTTATAATCAAAAGTCGTCTTAATGACGGCTTTTTTAATGACGATCAAAAAGTTTTGATGAATTGCAAATGGTATACCATTCATATATTATAAGTAGTGTTAAGGTGATAAGGTGTAATGTGCTGAAAGGGAGGTAAATGTATGCCGATTAAAGATGTCATACAACCGAATATTATTCAAATTGATGATGGATTACGATTGAGAAAATTGGATGAGAATATTGATATTGCGCTTGAATGGTATCAAGACGCAGAAACGGTGTGGTATGTAGATGGTGATAAAGCGTTATACTCTAAAGAGTTGCTTGAAAAAATGTATATGTACTGGGATAGTGTTAGCGAAGTTTATTTTATTGAAGTGTATACGAATGGAACGTATCAGCCGATTGGTGATGTATCTTTTTATCAAGAAGACATGCCTATTGTGATAGGCGATAAATCTTATCGTGGAAAAGGTATTGGAAAGAAAGTTATTCAAACGCTTATTGAACGAGGAAAGAGTTTAGGCTATGACAGATTGTATATCGAAGAAATCTACGATTTTAATGTCATTTCTCAAAAACTTTATATGAGTTTAGGCTTTAAAAAGAAATCGTTCGTAAAAAAAGGGTGGAGTTACGAACTTGTTTTATCATCGTAAAAAGAAAAGCATATGAGTGATTTAATAAAATGTAGCATTATCGTTAGAGCACTTTAATCGAACTTGCTTATAAAAGTATTCAAAATATGTTGTATTTTCTCATTTAAATCATTTTCCACTTCACTGATGTGGTTTGATTCAGCGCCTGATAGATTTACTTTTAGGTCAATAAAGTAAAAAGTTATTATAAATCAGTGTTATCACTACTTTTATTGTGAAAACTGTGATATACTGAATTGGTATTATCAGTGAGAGTTTTACACGAAATGCTAGGCTCGGTATGTCCGGGCTATTTTTATGTTTAATTTTTGTACAAAGAAAGAGGAAAAACAAAACGAATGAAATTTTCAGAATTAGGATTGAGTGAGTCATTACTAAAATCAATCAAAACAATGGGCTTTGAAGAAACAACACCCATTCAAGCACAGACAATTCCTTTAGCACTTGAAGGAAAAGATGTGATTGGTCAAGCCCAAACCGGTACCGGAAAAACGGCTGCATTTGGATTACCCATGCTTGAAAAAATCGATACGCAAAATCGCGTGATTCAAGGGTTAGTCATTGCCCCAACACGTGAGTTAGCCATTCAAACACAAGAAGAACTATTTAAATTAAGTCGTGACAAACGCGTACGTGTTAGTGTGGTGTATGGTGGAAGCAATATTTCACGTCAAATCAAACAACTAAAAGACATGCCGAATATTTTAGTAGGAACACCCGGTCGATTGTTAGACCTATTAAAACGTAAAGCGTATACATTGGACAATATCGAAACATTGGTGTTAGACGAAGCAGACGAAATGTTGAACATGGGCTTTTTAGAAGACATTGAAACGATAATTGCGCAAACTCCGACAACACGACAAACATTACTGTTTTCAGCGACAATGCCACCAGCCATCAAAAAAATTGGTATGACATTTATGAAAGAGCCTGAACACGTTAAAATTAAAACGAAAGAAATGACGGCTAATTTGATCGATCAGTTTTTTGTGAAATGTCAAGAAAGCGAAAAATTTGATATGATGACACGTTTATTCGATGTGCAATCACCCGAATTAACGATTATTTTTGGTCGTACAAAACGCCGTGTCGATGAATTATCTGCCGGCTTGGAAGCGCGTGGATATAAAGCTGAAGGGATTCATGGCGATTTAACACAACAAAAACGTTTGAGTGTGCTAAATGCGTTTAAAAAAGGAAAAATTGATATTTTAGTGGCAACCGATGTTGCAGCACGTGGTTTAGATATTTCAGGTGTCACACACGTTTATAACTTTGATGTACCACAAGACCCAGAAAGTTACGTACACCGTATCGGTCGTACGGGACGCGCGGGTAAAGAAGGCATGTCGATTACGTTTGTTACACCACAAGAAATGGATTACTTACGTACCATTGAAGAATTGACGAAAAAGCGTATGACACCATTAAAACCACCAACAAAACAACAAGCGCTTGATTCACAATTGGATAACGCTGTTGAAAAAGTATCGCAAATGGTTGAAACGTTAGATAAAACTTTATTTACGTTTGCCGTTAAAGAATTAGTGGAACAATACGATGCTGAAACGTTAGCGAGTGTGCTATTAAAAACGTTAGCTGGCGATAAAGAAGAAGTAGAAGTGAACATCACACCAGAAAAACCGTTACCACGCCGTAAACAACGTAATCATCGTTACGATGATCGTGGTGGCAATAATCGTCGTTTCCGTGACGGTAAAGGACGTGGCGAACGTTCATCTCGTTCAAGTGATAAAACAGATAACCGCCGCAAACGTGATAACAAACGTTACGATGTTGGTTTTGACGGAAACAAAAAAGAAAATCGCCGTGATAAAAAAGGCGGATACAAAAAATCAAACGATAATTTTTCGAAAGATAAAGGCTTTGTCATTCGTAAAAAAGATAGATAATTGAGCATAATGAACAAAAGGGTTGATTCAGCCCTTTTTCATTTGTAATAAGTATCCATATGGCATTTTATTCATTTTCTAATAGGGCCATATGAAATTGTTTGACAGACTACTTTGTCTAAGCTATACTGAAAGCAATAATCGATGAAAGAACCAAGTAATTGCGATATAGAGAGGTTTTGGGTGGTGAAAAAAACCAATGCAATGAAGACAGTCTGGAGATGAATCACTAAAAAGATTCCGGTTGCACCGTTATCGCAATTTTGAGGTATGGTTTTTCATACGAATAAAGGTGGTACCACGTTCATAACGTCCTTATGCACACTAAGTTTGTGCATAGGGATTTTTTTGTATAGAATGTGTCAAACATTTTATGGTACGTGTTAGGAGGGGGATAATGATTGAACAGCATATCATTAAGGGGATTAACCGAGATGATGGTATTCGTATTATAAAAATAGAGCACGTGAGTGTATCAATTTAATTGTATAAACAACATATAAAGGCATCTAGAATATATATTTTCAGCAAGGTGCCATTGTGTAGAGCGTTAGCGTATCACAATATAAAATAAACAGAAAAAGGAAGGATAAAATGATGATTCAAAAACCAAAAGGAACAGCAGATTTACTACCACAAAATAATCCGGTATGGCACTATTTAGAAGAAACGGCACGTATTTTAATGGCAGATTACCAATTTAGTGAAATTCGTACACCAATTTTTGAAAATTACGAAGTTTTTTCACGTAGTTCGGGTGAAACAAGCGATATTGTGTCAAAAGAAATGTATACATTTACCGACAAAGGTAATCGTTTAATGGCACTCCGTCCAGAAGGAACAGCAGGTGTTGTACGTGCGTATGTCGAAAACAAATTATTCGGTAATGAACATGCTAAACCATTAAAAGTATTTTACATGGCGCCAATGTTCCGTTATGAACGACCACAAGGCGGACGTATGCGCCAATTCCACCAACTTGGTGTAGAAGTATTCGGTAGCCTTAATCCAGCAGTAGACGTTGAAACAATCGCATTAGCGTGGGATTTGTTCCAAGAATTAGGCTTATCAAATATTAAATTGGTCATTAATAGTCTTGGTAAAACGGCTGATAGACAAGCGTACCGTCAACGTTTATTAGATTATTTAACGCCGTTTAAAGAGCAATTGAGTGCCGATTCAAAAGTTCGTTTAGAAAAAAATCCATTACGTATTTTAGATAGTAAAGATGAAAAAGATAAAGCGATTGTTGCCAATGCACCAAGCATTTTAGATTGTTTGTCACAAGAGTCACAAAATCATTTTGAAATGGTACAAAAGATGTTGAATACATTAAATATTCCGTTTGAAATTGATAGCAACATGGTGCGCGGTTTAGATTACTACCAAGATACCATTTTTGAAATTATGGTAGACTCACCAGTATTTGGTACACAGACAACAATTTGTGGTGGTGGTCGATACGACGGGTTAGTTGAATTACTTGGCGGACCACAAACATCAAGTTTTGGATTTGGTATTGGTATGGAACGTTTAGTGCTATTAATGGAACACCAACAAGTCGACATTCCAAGCTTACGTGAATTAGATGTTTATGTCGTAGCTTCTGGAGAAGGTACCAATATTGAGTGCTTGAAATTAACACAAACGATTCGTCAAGCGGGCTATTCATGCGATCGTGATTATTTAGACCGCTCATTTAAAGCACAGTTTAAATCAGCTGATAAACTAGGTGCTAAAGTGGTGATTACACTTGGAGAAAATGAATTAAAAGACGGTGTTGTCAAAGTGAAATCGTTTAAAACGGGTAAAGAAGGCGATGTATCACTTGAAACGATTTATGACAACTTTGAGAGTGTATTTCGTGAGTATACAGCCGACATGACGGCATTCAATGAATTTTTTGCATAGGAGGAAAACGAATGAGAACAGATTATTGTGGATTGATTACCGAAAGGTACGTCAATCAAACGGTTATGTTAAATGGATGGGTATCAAAACGTCGTGACTTTGGATCATTAATTTTTGTGACATTGAGAGACCGTGAAGGGATTGTTCAAGTCGTGTTCGATGAACAAAAAAATAAAGCGTTATTCGATACAGCGCAAAAGTTACGTAGCGAGTATGTGGTAGAAATTACGGGTCAAGTTGTATTACGCGACGCTTCACAAATCAATGATAAAATGAAAACAGGTCGCGTGGAAGTCATTGCAGAGACATTGACCATTTTAGCAACGGCTAAAACACCAGCGATTCCCGTAGAAGATGGCGAGCAAGTGGCGAATGACGAATTGCGCATGCAATACCGTTATTTAGATTTACGTCGTCAAAGCATGATGAATAATTTGCGTTTACGTCATCAAGTGACACGTTCATTGCGTCAGTCGTTAGATGAACAAGGGTTTATCGATGTAGAAACGCCGTATTTAACAAAATCAACACCAGAAGGAGCGCGTGACTATTTAGTGCCATCACGTGTGAACGAAGGTCGATTTTTTGCCCTACCACAATCACCACAATTGTTTAAACAGTTGTTAATGGGAGCGGGGTTAGATAAATATTATCAAATTGCAAGATGTTTCCGTGACGAAGACTTACGTGGTGATCGACAACCTGAATTTACACAGGTGGATATTGAAACAAGTTTCTTGAGTGCCGTAGACATTCAAACGTTAGTGGAAAATGCGTTACAAAAAGTAATGAAAGACACATTGAATATTGATGTTGTTACACCGTTTCCACGTTTATCCTACCAAGAAGCAATGAACCGTTATGGAAATGATAAACCAGATACACGTTTTGAAATGGAATTAGTCGATGTAGCTGATGTTGTAAAAGATTTAGAGTTCGCCGTATTCAAAAATACTTTGGCTGCTAATGGACAAGTTAAAGCCATTGTTTTAAAAGGTGAAGCGGCTAACTATTCACGTAAAGATGTCGACAAATTAACAGAATTTGTTGCTAAATTTGGTGCTAAAGGTTTGGCATGGACGAAAGTAGAAGAAACAGGTTATAACGGTGGTATCGCTAAATTTATTTCTGAAATTGCTGAACCATTGAACGCTCGTTTACAAGCAACTGCAGGCGATATTGTGTTCTTCGTAGCCGATAAACCAAGTGTAGTTGCTCAAAGTTTGAGTGAGCTTCGCTTAAAATTGGCACGTCAACACAACCTCATTGATAACGAAAAATTCAACTTCCTATGGGTTGTGGATTGGCCGTTATTTGAAGAAGATGAAGAAACAGGGCGACTAATGGCGATGCATCATCCGTTTACTCGTCCGGTGAATTTGGATCTTGATCAATTAGTAAGTGCACCAAAAGAGGCGATGGCTCAGGCATATGACATTGTATTGAATGGGTATGAAATTGGTGGTGGTTCATTGCGTATTTATACACGTGAAATGCAAGAAAAAATGTTTGATGTGCTTGGATTTACGCAAGAAGAAGCACAAAGTCAATTTGGGTTCTTATTAGACGCTTTAGAATCAGGATTCCCTCCACATGGTGGGTTAGCGCTTGGATTAGACAGATTAGTTATGTTATTAGCTAAAGAAAATAATATTCGTGAAGTCATTGCGTTTCCGAAAAATTCAAAAGCATTTGACCCAATGACACAAGCACCAAGTGTCGTGGACAACGCACAATTAGAAGAATTAAATATTCAATTACTTGTTAAGCAAAATAATACAAATGCTTAAAACGCTGTGATAAACTTAACGTATCAAGCGAAAGGAGAAGGGGTATGGTTTTACAATTAACCGATTCACAATTTAAAGAAGCAACAGCACAAGGTGTTGTTTTAGTCGATTTCTGGGCACCATGGTGTGGACCATGTCGCATGCAATCGCCAATTATTGACGAATTACATGAAGAAATGGGAGACAAAGTGACTTTTGCTAAAGTCAATGTTGATGAATCAACAGAAACAGCACGCGAGTTTCGTGTCATGAGTATTCCAACAATGATTGTTTTTAAAGACGGTCAACCTGTTGAAACATTAGTTGGTTTACGTCAAAAAGAACAATTAGAAGACGTATTAGCAAAATACATGTAATTGTTCGAAGCGGTCGCCATTATTGTGGGGCCGTTTTTTGTTGGATTTTAGGGGGATACCTAATAAAATTAGGGTTGACGGTTTATTTTATCAATTCTAAAAATGGATAAAATACATTTGATAAAATAACTGATTTTGCATCGCATAAAGGGGAATGTTTTAAAGGAGAAAATATAAAATGAACGCTACCATTAACTTACTGAAAAATCATGTCACCGTTAGACAATTTGATACAAATACGACATTAACCCAACAAGAAATTGATGCCATTATTGCATCTAGTAAGCAAGCGGCATCTTGGATGAACGGGCAAGCGTACAGTATCATTGTGTTTAAAGACGAAGATAAACAACAGTTGGTTGATTTATTATCTAAAACGGAACGCAACCAAACTAACGCTAAAATTATTGAATCGGCATCACTATTTTTATTGTATTGTTTAGATTTTAATCATTACTTTATGGATAATGCTGATGTATTTAGTGATATTGAACCTGTGATGATTGCCACTACCGATGCGTCATTGGCGCTTCAAAATGCAGTAGTTGCTGCAGAAAGTTTAGGGCTACATACGTGTATCATTGGTGGTATTCGCAATGATATGGACAAGTTAATTGCTGCCCTTAATTTGCCACAACATGTTTTTCCTTTTGTTGGTGTAGCGATTGGAAAAGCGTTACAAGTATCTCCACCTAAACCACGTTTAAGTCATGATGTGAATGTTCATTACGGCTTTAATTACAATACACCACACCGACAAGATGTAGATATGTATACTGAACAGTTAAGTGAGTACAGCAAACAGCAAAATTATACGTCAGACGATTGGGTAGAGCGTTTTCAAAAGTTCTATGAAAACAAACGCTATCCAAGTCAAACAGAAAGCTTGTTAAAACAACAAGATTTATTATAAATAATGTGTTGATAACATTTAAAAGAAAGCTATCAATTTATGATGGCTATGTCGCTAACTTTAAAAATAATACAACTAAAATAAAAAGCAGGACACTTGCAACGATTGCAAGTGTCCTGCTTTGATGTGTTGAATTTAATCGACATATTTTTCGCTATCTTTATTTAAAAATGTATAGCCAACACCGATTATGCTACCACCGATACAGTTACCAGTGAAGGCGAGTAGCCATTGAATAGCAATGGCGCCAATTTGAAATGCAGCAATTTGTTGTGCAATTGAATGGAATGCAACAAGACCAAATGAAGCGAAGTTGGCGATAACGTGTTCTTGACCAAGATAGACAAAAATAAATACGGCGGATAGTGCGATAATGATTTTTGCTGTTTCATCTTTAACAAGTAGGTAAGATACAATCGCAACGTTAACGAATATGTTGGCTAAAATTCCTTCAATAACAATTAAATGTGTCGGTTTTGTAATTTTTGATATCACTGTTTGTGCAAGGTAACCGTGAGCATCAATCGCTTGAAATGTGCTCGATGCACTAAATAAACTAGCGATTAGAAATGCACCAATTAAATTAAATAGGGTACAAAAGAGTAATATTTTTATAGCTTTACTAAAGTTTATTTTTTTATGAAATACACCAGCAGATAAATACATCATATTTGATGTTGCCAATTCACCGTTTAAAAATAAAATATAAACTAATCCAAAAGCAAAAATAAACGCAAAGAAAAATTTACTTAAATCAGGGTGAACATGTCCGATTTTATCGGCTGCAATTGCTCCACCAGCAGTGCTCATTGTTAAAAATGCACCTGCAAATAGACAGCGTATAGCGTATTTTAATGGATGTGTGTCAAAAAGATATTGTTTCTTTTGACAAGCTTTTTCAATTTTTTCTAAAAATTGTGAATTCATCGTGCCTCCTAAAGAAAACGGTGATTAAACCGATTAAGTCTAATCACCGTTTGACTATGTACAATTCATTAGTTAAATAATGATGTTACTGCAGATTTTACTAAATCTTCATCTGCTAAGTAAGGAATAGTGATATGATCTGTACCTTCATTATTTTTGTTATATTCAATAGATGTTTCGATCGCGTGTTCGTTACGTGCCCAGTTACGACGAGCAACACCACCCATTGTATCCCAAGAGATAGCAGATTTGATGATTTCATCACATAATTCGCTACCGTCTAATACTAAACCGAAACCACCGTTAATTGATTTACCGATACCAACACCACCACCGTTGTGTAGGGCGATTAAACTCATACCACGTGCAGCATTTCCGGCATAACATTGTGTTGCCATATCTGCTGTAACGTTACTACCATCTTTGATGTTTGATGTTTCACGGAATGGTGAGTCTGTACCAGATACGTCATGGTGGTCACGACCTAACATAACTGGACCAATTTTTCCTTCACGAATTAATTGGTTGAATTTCAACGCAATATTAACACGACCCATAGCATCTTGATATAAGATACGAGCTTGTGTACCAACAACTAATTGGTTTTTCTCAGCGTCACGAATCCAGTTGTAGTTGTCACGGTCTTGGTAACGTCTGTTTGGATCGATAGCTTCCATAGCCGCTTTATCTGTTGCGATTAAGTCTTCGTGTTTACCACTTAAACATACCCAACGGAATGGTCCATAACCGTAGTCGAATAACATAGGTCCCATGATGTCTTCAACATATGATGGCCAAATGAATCCGTCTTTGTCGTCAACACCATTTTTTGAAATTTCTTTAATGCCTGAATCGTAAACAGATTTCATAAACGCATTACCGTAGTCGAAGAAGTAAGTACCTTTATTTGTTAATGATTTGATAACGTTGTAGTGACGTGCTAATGATTCATTAACTAGTTTTTCAAATGTTGCACTATCTTCAGCTAGTAAGCGTGTACGTTCTTCGAACGTAATACCCACTGGACAGTAACCACCAGTATAAACGTTGTGACATGATGTTTGGTCAGATAATAAGTCAACATGAATATTGTTTTTGTCGATATATTCTAATAAGTCAACAATGTTACCGTGGTAAGCAATAGAAGTAGATGTTTTAGCTTCTAAATGTTTTTGCGCCAATGCCATTGTTTCTTCTGGAGTTTCGCAAACATTGCTAATCCAACCTTGTGAGTGACGTGTTTCAATACGAGATTCGTCAACTTCAGCAACGATAGCAACAGCTTTAGCGATTTCACCAGCTTTACCTTGAGCACCACTCATACCACCTAAACCTGATGAAATGAATAGTTTACCAGTTAAGTCACCGTCATCTGGAATATTTAATTTTAAGCGACCAGCATTTAATAATGTGTTAAATGTTCCGTGAACAATACCTTGTGGTCCGATATACATCCAACCACCAGCTGTCATTTGACCGTAGTTTGTAACACCCATTTGTTCAGCGATTTCCCAGTCTTTCATGTTATCGTATTCACCAACTAAAAGACCGTTTGTGATGATAACACGTGGTGCATCTTTTTTAGATTTGAATAAACCTAATGGATGTCCAGATTCAACAACTAATGTTTGTTCATCTGTCATTTCTTCTAAGTAGCGTTTAATTAAATGATATTGCATCCAGTTTGAACATACTTGACCAGTTTCACCGTAAGTAACTAATTCATATGGATATAAAGCTACATCGAAGTCTAAGTTGTTATCAATCATAACTTGCATTGCTTTAGCAGCAGTACATTTTCCTTTATATTCATCGATTGGTTTACCATGAATTCTTTCTTTTGGATACCAACGGTAACCGTAAATACGTCCACGTGTTTTTAATTCTTCTAAAAACTCTGGAATAATTTCTTCGTGGTATTTCGATGGAATATAACGTAGAGCATTTTTCAATGCCACTTCAGTTTGTGCAGGTGTTAGTCGGAACCCTCTGTCAGGTGCACGACGAATACCTGGTTCAAAAACCGTTTTTTCTGGCAAGACATCGTCAAGTTTAATTGTCATTGCCGCTTGAATATCTTTGTAGTCAATCATAATGATCCCTCCATTAATTTAAATGTTCTTTTGACACTGCTAATTTACCGCATCATCATATTTTTTTTGTCTATTTGAATAAAAAAATCAAAAAAAATCAAAAAAAAATCAAAAAAATTAAATTTGACTTATTTTTGACGTTTTGTTTTTACAATAGCTTCAATAAAATACACGAGGTGAATAATATGAAAGCAGATAAAATTTTTATGAATATCGGCCAACTGTTTTGTCCGAATGATTTGTCACGCGCTTTAAAAGGAAGCGAAATGAATGAAGCCGTGATATTAAAAGATGCCTTTTTAGCGGTGAAAGATGGTTTAATTTTAGCTAAAGGCGAAGGCGATTATAGTGAGTATGTGTCAGAATCAACAGAATTGATTGATTGTGAACAAAAATTAGTGACACCGGGTTTAATTGATTCACATACGCATTTAGTTTATGGTGGTAGTCGCGAACATGAATTTTCACAAAAATTAAATGGTGTTAGTTATTTAGATATTTTAAAAGCGGGTGGCGGTATTTTAAGTTCAGTACGTGCCACAAGAGAATCTAGTTTTGAAACATTATATGACAAATCAGAACGTTTATTAGATTACATGCTTTCTCACGGTGTAACAGCAGTTGAAGCGAAAAGTGGATATGGTTTAAATTGGGAAACTGAGAAAAAACAATTAGAAGTGGTTAAAGCGTTAAACGAAAATCATCCTATTGAATTAGTGTCTACTTTTATGGCGGCACACGCTGTCCCTCAAGAGTATAAAGAAAATCCAAAAGTCTTTTTAGATCAAATTATTAATGACATGTTGCCATTAGTAAAACAAGATAATTTGGCAGAATTTTGTGATATTTTCTGTGAACAAAACGTCTTTACAGCTGAAGAGTCTGAATATTTATTAAGTCATGCTAAAGACATGGGATTCAAGTTACGTATTCATGCTGATGAAATTAAAACAATCGGTGGGGTAGATGTTGCTGCAAAATTACAGACAACAAGTGCAGAACATTTAATGAAAATTACAGATGACGGTATTGCACAATTGGCTAAATCAGGTGTTATTGGTAACTTATTACCAGCAACAACATTTAGTTTAATGGAAGATACTTACGCACCAGCACGTAAAATGTTGAATCATGATATGGCGATTACGTTATCAACAGACAGTAACCCGGGAAGTTGTCCAACAGCCAATATTCAATTTATTATGCAATTAGGTTGCTTCCAAATGAAATTAACACCAATTGAAGTGTTTAATGCGGTAACCATTAACGCTGCTTACGCGATTGACCGTGCAGATAAAATTGGTAGTTTTGATGTTGGTAAACAAGCGGATGTTGTTGTGTTTGATGCACCAAATATTGATTATCCAATTTATTTCTTTGCAACAAACTTAGTACAAACTGTTTACAAAAACGGGGAAAAAGTGTTTCAAAAATAAATAAAAGTAAGCCTATTTTAAAAATTTATTGTCAAAAAATAATGAGCTGCAGTATTCAATGTTGAGTATTGTAGCTTATTTTATAATGATAAAAATTATAAATGCTATTTTTTGTAACGGTTTCCATGTATAATGAAAATACATCATAACACGTTAGGAGTGAATCTATGTCAAGTTTACCACGATTGGTTTGTTATCTATTCGGTCATCCAGTAATAAAATTAAATGACGAAGTGGTAACATTTTCATTTTCGAAGGTTAACGCCTTGCTGTACTATTTGTTAGTGAATAGAGTATCTACACGTGATGAAGTGGCAGGTTTGTTGTGGCCGGATAAGTCAGAAATGAGTGCCAAGAAAAATTTACGTAACACGATTTATCAAGCCAATAAAGTATTAGGTGATGATTTCATTTTTTCAACCAATCATAAAACAATAGAAATTAATCCGAATTATCCTGTTTTTTGTGACGTTGATGCGTTTCAAAGTGATGACAAAGATGCGTTGTCTTATTATCAAGATGTGTTTTTAAAAGGTTTTTTTGTTAAAGATTCAGAAGATTACGATCTTTGGATTGTCAAAATGCGTACGCACTTTGAACAAATGTTTATTAAGCGTAGTTACGATAAAATAGTAGACGATATTCAAAATCATCGGTATGACGGAGTGGAATTAGACATTCATCGCCTAATTGCCATTGATGAGTTTGACGAAAGACATTATCAATTGTTGATGAATTTTTATTTTGATACAAATCGTCACTCAAAAGTTATTGAAACGTACTATCAATTAGTGGATTTATTAGATCGTGAATTGAACGTTTTACCGAACAGGGATACGCGACTCATCTATGAAAAAACGTTGCAAGTTCAAAATAAATTGAATCAAACAACCAAGCCACTTAACCGTCACGTGTTCTATGGCCGTTATGACGAGTTGCAACAGCTAGAAGAAAATAGTATGCGGTTGTTTAATAATACACATCAACACATTGTTTTAGAAGGTGTGTCGGGTGTTGGAAAGTCAGCTTTAGTGAATACCGTTTTACAACGGTTGACGCAACCATGCTATCAAAAAGTAGTGATTTGTCATCGCAGTGAACAGCAAAGTCCATTGAGGGTTATTAAACGATTGATGGACGAATTACAAGAAATCTGTGTTTCATTAAATATGACGACAACATCAGGTTGGAATAGTTTGATTAAACCGTTGTTCCCTAAAAATACTTTAGAGCGTCAAGCGATTGATGATATTGAATTGATGCTTTACGATGTGTTGCATCGCATTCAATTGGAACAGCCATTGATTTTAATTTTAGATGATATCCATTTTTTAGATTATGAAAGCGCAATGGTATTGAATCGTTTAATGTTAAATTTAAAACATCAAAAAGTGTTGTTTATTTTAACCGTACAGCCAACAAAAAATACGACTGTTGAAAATGTTTTAAACAATTTGTTTATGAATGAACAACTCATTAGTATTCCAATGAGTACCTTTACAAAAGAAGAGGTGAGCGAATACGTTAAAAAACGTGTCGATGAAAGTTATTTAAGTGAAGGTGTTATTGATACCGTTTATCAAGAAAGTGAAGGGTTACCATTTTTTGTCAACGAGTACATTACACTATTGAAGAAAAATATATCCATTGATCGTGTAACGTTGAAAATGCAAGAATTTATTAAAGAGCAATTTAACTATTTTAATGACTTGCAATTAGATGTATTAACGGTTCTATCGTATTTCAATCATTTTGGGACAATCGAAATGATTAAAGAAGTTTTAGACTACGAGCTAGAGTTGGTAGAAGAAACGATTGACTTGGCATTGCATTCTGGTGTGCTTGTTGAACAAGATAAAGGACATTCGTTGGCGTTTACGCATAAAAAATTTAAAGAGTATTTTTATAGTAAACAAACGTATACGAAAAAACGAATGATTCATAAAAAAATCGCAGTGATTTTAGAAAAACAAATTCATGCTGTGTACAGTGCGGATTTATTATCCGAAGTCGTTAGACATTATCAAGAGGCGAACTTGCCAATGGAATCGATGCGTTATTGGTTGAAAAAAATTGATTTATCACTTGCAACGCAACACGATGTATTTCCTATTTATAAAATGTATCAACGCCATTTTGAAGGGTTGAATGCAGAAGAATTAAAAACGGAATTAGCATTGATTGATGCCGAGATGGATAAATTAAAAAAACAATATGCGCAAAATATGGATTATCAACAATTATCGATTCAGCGTTTATTGTTAAAAGGAAAATATTATATTCGATTTGCTCAATATGAATTGGGATTAGAATTAATTGAGCAAGTGATTATACAAGCAAAAGCGCATCAGCAAATTCCAGAGTTATTTGAAGCTTACCGTCAAATGATTTATTACTACTTACAGGTGGATAATCCAGAACAGTTAATTATTTTCGTTAGAAAAGCAATGCAACTAGCTGTAGATGCGAATAACTATGAACAAATGGGAATGTTGCTTCGTATTGAAGGTGTCTACTACATGATGACGGGAGAATTTGAAAAAGCGGAAAAACAATTGCATGAGTCTATTCATATTTATAGTATTACAAGTGCGTTGTTTGAAAAGTATAAGTCTAATATTGCTGCGGCTTATGATTATTTAGCTGAAACAGCACGTATTCAAAATGACTTACATCGTGCAGTTACATTACATACGAGTTCGCTAGATTTAATGGAGTCTGAGCAATTTAAAGCAAGTACCATTGTATTTTTATTAAATCGTGGTATCACTTACTTACAGCAAGGACGTTATGACAAAGCACTTAATGATTTAATGCAGGCAAAAACACAAAATAAAACGGTACATTCTTTATGGAAAGCCATCCAGTTAGATGGCTATTACGCACTATGCCAATACCATTTAGGACAAGTAGAGGATTTAAAAAACTTTATTACGCGTTATAATGAAAATGATGCATATTCTAATCCGAGAGATAAAGGATTAGTTCTCTATTTAAAAGCAATTGCACAACAAAATGGCATAATGGATACAAATGTGTCAAATAGTGAAACAAACTATTTGGAACAAGCGAAAAAATATTTAAGTGTTTATCGAGACGCGCATTTGTGTGCGACAATCTTATAAATTTTATTGATTTATAAAAATTAAAAAATCGTGAGAAAATAAAAAAATTTTTTTACGATTTTTTTGTTGGAAAAATACTATAAAACGTCAAAAAGCAATTTATTTTAATCAAAAAGGGTATTTGTCCTTCAAAAAAAGTTTGTAAATAAAATCACAAGCGACCGATAGAAATAAGGTTTAATAAGGGCTATCGTCAAAAAAAAGTCAAAAAAATAAATGTTTATAAAGCGCCTGAAAAAGCCAGAAATTAGGAGTGAAAAAACATTGAAATTAATGGCTATATTTGTGAAAAAACCTTAATTTTAAAGGGTTGACAGCGCTTTATTTAGTTGATAAAGTTAGGCTAACAATAATGATTGAAAGGAGAATGTATATGGCAAAAATCGTTGAATGCATTCCAAATTTTAGTGAAGGGAGAAACCAAGAGGTTATTGATGGCTTAGTCCAAGTAGCAAAAAGTGTACCAGGTGTTACGTTATTAGACTATTCATCTGATGCAAGTCATAACCGTAGTGTATTTACGTTGGTTGGGGATGAAAACAACATCCAAGAAGCGGCATTCCAATTAGTTAAATACGCTAGCGAAAATATTGATATGACAAAACATTCTGGAGAACATCCACGTATGGGGGCGACTGATGTTTTACCGTTTGTACCAATTAAAGACATCACTGCAAAAGAATGTGTTGAAATTTCTAAAGTAGTTGCAAAACGTATTAATGATGAATTATCTATTCCTGTATTTTTATATGAAGATTCAGCTACTTCTCCAGACCGTGTAAACCTTGCAAAAATCCGCAAAGGTCAATTTGAAGGTATGCCAGAAAAATTATTACAAGAAGAATGGGCGCCAGATTTTGGTGAACGTCGCATTCACCCAACAGCAGGGGTTATGGCAGTTGGTGCACGTATGCCTTTAGTAGCTTTCAACGTGAACTTAGACACTAGCAATATTGAAATTGCAAATAAAATTGCTAAAATCGTTCGTGGTTCAAGTGGTGGTTTCAAATATTGTAAAGGTATCGGTGTTATGTTAGAAGATCGTAACATTGCTCAAGTTTCTATGAATATGGTTAACTATGAAGGAACACCGCTATATCGTGCATTAGAAACAATTCGCTTCGAAGCACAACGTTATGGTGTGAATGTTATCGGTACTGAATTGATTGGTTTAGCACCTGCAAAAGCGTTAATCGACTGCGCAGAGTACTACTTACAAATCGAAGACTTCGATTACAGCAAACAAGTTTTAGAAAATCACTTATTAAATTAGGAGGCGCGTATGTCATTAGTTGAATTAACAATTACACAGTTTATGAAAACGTTAGGATCAGACGCACCTGCTCCAGGTGGTGGATCTGCTAGTGCTTTATCAGGTGTAACTGGTGTTTCACTATTAAAAATGGTATGTGAATTGACTGTTGGTAGAAAAAAATATGCAGAGTATGAAGAAGAAATACAAGCAGTCAAAGAAAAAGCAGCAGTATTACAAGATAAATTATTATTAGCAATTGATGAAGATACAGAATCATTTAATGAAGTTTCTGCAGTATTCTCAATGCCAAAAGAAACAGACGAAGATAAAAAAGCACGTGCGCAAGCAATGCAAGCAGCGTTAAAAAGTGCTACAAAAACACCTTATAAAGTTATGGAATTATTACTTGATGTATTGACACTAACAAATAGTGCAGTTGGAAAATCAAATACAAACGCAAGTAGTGACTTAGGTGTTGCAGCTTTACAAGCAAAAGCAGCTTTACAAGGTGCTTGGTTAAATGTTTTAACTAACTTAAGTGGTATTAAAGATGAAACTTTTGTAAATGAATATAAAACAAAAGGATTAGATTTATACAATAAAGGTTGTCTTTTAGCCGACGATATTTTTGAAACAATTCAAAAAACGTTTTAGGGAGGATAAGAATGAGTTATTTATCAGATATTGAAATTGCCAATCAGGTTGTTATGGATCCAATTGAAAAGGTAGCAGAATCTATAGGTATTGATTCAGAGCACTTATCATTATATGGAAAATATAAAGCAAAATTAGATGCTAACCAATTGGAAGCATTAGCAGATAAACCAGATGGTAAATTAATTCTTGTTACAGCGATAACACCAACACCTGCTGGGGAAGGAAAAACAACAACTTCTGTTGGTTTGGCAGACGGATTATCACACATTGGTAAAAAAGCAATGATCGCTTTACGCGAACCATCTCTTGGACCTGTATTTGGTGTTAAAGGTGGTGCTGCTGGTGGTGGATACGCCCAAGTTGTTCCAATGGAAGACATTAACTTACACTTTACTGGAGACTTCCATGCGATTGGTGCAGCAAACAATTTATTAGCAGCGTTAATTGATAACCATATTCACCATGGTAATGAATTAGGTATTGATACACGTCGTATTACTTGGAAACGTGTTGTTGACATGAATGACCGTCAATTAAGACATATCGTTAATGGATTGCAAGGTAAAGTGAATGGTGTTCCACGTGAAGATGGATACGACATTACTGTTGCATCAGAAATTATGGCGGTATTATGTTTATCTAATAGTATTGTAGATTTAAAAAATAAATTACGTAAAATTATTGTTGGTTATTCATATGACGGAACACCAGTTACAGCTGGAGATTTAAAAGCAGAAGGTGCTTTAACAGCCCTATTAAAAGATGCTATTCATCCAAATATTGTACAAACATTAGAACACACACCAGCATTAATTCATGGTGGACCATTTGCCAATATTGCACATGGATGTAACAGTGTTCTAGCAACAAAATTAGCGTTGAAATATGCAGACTATGTTGTTACAGAAGGTGGTTTCGGTGCTGACTTAGGTGCTGAAAAATTCATCGACATTAAATGCCGTTTAGGTAATTTAAAACCAAGTGCAGTAGTTCTTGTTGCGACTGTACGTGCATTAAAAATGCATGGTGGTGTAGCGAAAAAAGATTTAGGTGCTGAAAATGTTGAAGCCGTTATTAAAGGTTTACCTAACTTAGAACGTCACTTATCAAATATTCAAGATGTTTATGGTTTACCAGTTGTTGTTGCTATCAACAAATTCCCAACAGACACACAAGCAGAATTAGATGCAGTATATGCAAGTTGTAAAGAACGTAACGTTGAAGTTGTTCTATCAGATGTTTGGGGTGCAGGTGGAAAAGGTGGTGCTGATTTAGCAAGAAAAGTTGTAGAGTTAGCAGAAAAAGACAACAATTTCCAATTTGTTTACGATGAATCTGATAGCATTGTAGAAAAAATTACAAAAGTTGTTCAAAAAGTTTATCGCGGTGAAGGTGTTGTTTTATCACCAAAAGCGAAACGTGAAATTGAACAATTAGAAAAACTAGGATTCGGTACATATCCAATTTGTATGGCAAAAACACAATATTCATTCTCAGATGATGCTACAAAAATTGGAGCGCCAACTGGCTTTAAAATTACAATTAAAGATGTAAAAGTTTCTGCTGGTGCTGGATTTATTGTTGTATTAACAGGTGATATTATGACAATGCCAGGTTTACCAAAATCACCTGCGTCAGAAAGAATTGACGTTGATGAACATGGTAACATTTCAGGATTGTTCTAATGACAATTCATGTTTTAAATAAAGATGAGTTCATTACATCTACATGGTCAGGTGGAAAGACAACGCAAATGTTTCTTTCCCCTGCAAATGTAGGGTATGAAATTGGAAAATTTGACATTCGTATTTCATCAGCAACGATTGAAATAGAAGAATCCAATTTTTCTAAACTACCAGGATATGATCGAATTATTTGTACATTAAATAATGATATATTGATTCAACATAACGATGAAAAGAAAACTTTGTTAAAGCCGTTACAACTACATGCTTTTTCAGGGGACGACATCACAAAAAGTTTTGGACAATGTACTGATTTTAATGTGATTTATAAACGCAATTTTTCAGTGAATTGTAACGTTATCACTACCCAACAAACATTGGATGCACATAAAACCTATTTTTTATATGTGTCTGATGACTGTAAAGTCACTATAAATGATAGCGATTACAACTTTGCGAAAGGCACATGTGTATACATTACACATGAAACAACAAACGGCTATATTAATTTATGGCAACCACATCCGATAATAGTGGTTGAATTTTAAAAGAAAGAAGGGTATTTTTATGAGTCATGAAGTGGATCATGATAAAAACAAGTTCGGCTTTGGTGCCGCGGTCTTGTACGGTATTAATGCGGTTATTGGTTCAGGTATCTTTTTATTACCACAAAAGATTTACGCTGGATTAGGACCATCATCACTTGCTGTTATGTTTGGTACGGCAGTTTTAACAATTATGTTGGCTCTATGTTTTGCCGAAATGGCTGGTTATGTCAACAAAAACGGTGGGGCATATCAATATACTAAACGTGCTTTCGGTGATTTTTATGGATTTAATGTTGGATTTTTAGGATGGCTTGTAACTGTAATTGCATGGTCAGCAATGGCAGCAGGTTTTGCAAAAATCTTCATTGTAACGTTCCCACAATTCCAAGGATGGAATGTACCACTTAGCATTGGTTTAATTGTATTATTATCTTTAATGAACGTTGCAGGTATCAAAACATCAAAAACATTAACAATTACAGCGACTATTGCGAAATTAATTCCAATTATTGGTTTCTCAGTATGTACAGTATTCTTTGTAGGTCAAGGTCTACAAAACTTCACACCATTTGTTCAATTAACACCTGGTAAAGATTTCATGGGTGCTGTGGCAAGTACAGCAATCTACATTTTCTACGGATTTATCGGTTTTGAAACATTACCAATCGTTGCTGGGGAAATGAAAAACGCTGAGAAAAACGTTCCTAGAGCGATCTTAGCATCAATTTCAGTTGTATCTATCTTATACATGTTAATTATTGCCGGAACAATTGCTATGCTTGGTTCTGACATCATGTCATCAAACGGACCTGTTCAAGATGCGTTTGTAAAAATGATTGGACCTGCTGGTGCATGGATTGTATCAATCGGGGCTTTAATTTCAATCACTGGTTTAAGTATGGGTGAATCAATCATGGTACCTCGTTTTGCAGCTGCAATCGCTGAAGATGAGTTGTTACCAAAACAAATGGCAAAACAAAACGATAAAGGTGCGCCAGTAGTTGCCATTGCAATTTCAGGTATTATTGCCGTTGCATTATTATTAACTGGATCTTTTGAATCATTAGCAACATTAAGTGTTGTGTTCCGTTTCTTCCAATACATTCCAACAGCATTGGCTGTATTGAAATTAAGAAAATCTGAACCAGAAACAAAAGTAGCGTTCCGCGTTCCATTTGGTCCAATCATTCCAGTATTAGCAATCATCATCAGTTTATACATGTTAGTTGCTGATAACACAATGAACGTTGTATACGGTATCGTAGGGGCTGCAGTGGCTACAACAGTTTACTTCTTATTACACGGTCGAAAAAAATAAAAAGATTTAGATAATCAATAGAATATAGAGGAGAGTTATTATGAGTACAGTTATTTTAGATGGTAAATCCTTAACTTTAGAGGATGTTGTGCGTGTATCACGTGAATATGCACATTGTGAAATTAGTCCAGATGCAATTGCGGATGTTGAAGCATCTCGTAAAATTGTAGATGACATCGTACGTGACAAGCGCGTTGTATATGGTGTTAACACAGGATTTGGTTCACTATGTAACGTAAGTATTTCTCAAGAAGATACAGTACAATTACAAGAAAACTTAATTCGTACACACTCTACAGGATATGGTGATCCATTCCCTGAAGATGTTGTTCGTGCAATTATGTTAATTCGTATTAACTCCTTACTAAAAGGATATTCAGGAATTCGTTTATTAACTATTCAAACTTTATTAGATATGTTAAATAACCGTGTGACACCACACATTCCTGAAAAAGGATCTCTTGGAGCATCTGGTGACTTAGCACCATTAGCACACATGGTATTACCAATGTTAGGTTTAGGTAAAGCTTACTACAATGGTGAATTATTACCTGGTAAAGAAGCAATGGAAAAAGCTGGTGTACCAGTTATCCAATTAGATGCAAAAGAAGGTTTAGCTTTAATTAACGGTACAACTGTATTAACAGGTGTGGGTGCTTTAGCAACACATGATGCAATTGAGTTATTAAAATTATCTGATATTGCAGGTGCGTTATCATTAGAAGTACATCGTGGAATTTCATCTCCATTTGAAGAAGAATTACACACAATTCGTCCACAAAGTGGTCAATTAGCAACAGCACGTAACATTCGTCGTTTAATTGAAGACAGTCAATTAACTACTGTTGCAACTGCACAACGTGTTCAAGATCCATATACTTTACGTTGTATTCCACAAATTCATGGTGCAAGTAAAGATAGTATCGCATATGTAAAAGAAAAAGTTGAAATTGAAATCAACTCTGTAACAGATAACCCAATCGTAACACCACAAGGACATGTTATTTCTGGTGGTAACTTCCACGGTGAACCAATGGCACAACCATTCGACTTCTTAGGTATTGCTACTTCTGAAATCGGTAATGTGTCTGAACGCCGTGTAGAAAGATTAGTAAACAAACAATTAAGTGGTTTACCATCATTCTTAGTAAAACATCCTGGTTTAAACTCTGGATTTATGATTACACAATATGCATGTGCATCACTTGCATCTGAAAACAAAATTTTATCACATCCTGCAAGTGTGGATTCAATTCCTTCATGTGAAAACCAAGAAGACTTTGTCAGCATGGGTACTACTGCAGCACGTAAAGCTGGAGAAATTGTGAAAAATTCACGTCGTATTGTAGCGACTGAAATTTTAGCAGCATGCCAAGCATTAGACTTGAAAGGTGAAACAACAGGTTTAGGTAAAGGAACACAAGCTGCTTATGATTTAGTAAGAAAATCAATTCAATTTATTGAATTAGATGCAGATGTTGAAATGTATGACGTTTTAAATGACGCAACTAAATTATTAGAAGATGGTTCTTTATTAAAAGCTGTTGAAGCAGTGGTAGATTTAGATATTCAATTTTAATACCAAACTGTCATAGGACAAGTGAATACAATACTTACCAACTTGTTGTATTCTGCAAGAAAAGATAGTGATTTTTCACTATCTTTTTTTGATTGTTCTAAACGTAGATGCTATCACTTTTTGTACAAAAAGGGTGCGACAGAGTAGTTGTAAAAAAAGTAATCATTAATTGAGTTTTGGTCATGCAAATAGGTTTTATTAAGGCATGTTTTCATAGCGAATTTTGTTTAAAAATGGGGTAATATCAATTTGACGAAGTGCTTTGTTTTGTGGTATATTTTAGTGAATAGTAAATAAAGTGAGTGGAGTTTATCAAATGACTAAAAGAGGATTGTTAATCGTCCTATCTGGCCCGTCTGGTGTTGGAAAAGGTACTGTACGGAGTGCGATTTTTCAACAAGAAGATGTTGATTTTGTCTATTCGATTTCTGCAACAACACGCGGTAAACGTCAAGGTGAGCGTGAAGGAATTGATTATTTTTTTAAAACACGTGAGCAATTTGAAGAAATGATTGAAAGTGGTCGTTTATTAGAGTATGCTGAGTATGTAAATAATTATTATGGGACACCGTTAGATTATGTAGAAGATATGTTATCACGCGGGAAAGATGTCTTTTTAGAAATTGAAGTAAAAGGTGCTATTCAAGTACGTGAAAAAATGCCTGAAGGTGTATTTATCTTTTTAACTCCACCTGATTTACAAGAATTAGAAAGTCGATTAGTTGGTCGTGGAACGGATGCGTTAGATGTTATTCAAAAACGTATTGCAACCGCTAAAGAAGAATTAACATTAATGGACTATTATGATTATGCCGTTGTTAATGACAACGTTGAAAGTGCCGTTCAAAAAATTAAAGCTATTATTCAAACAGAACATTTACGTATAAATCGTCAAAGAACTAAGGAGAACAAATTATGATGTTATACCCCTCAATCGATACGTTGTTACAAAAAATCGATTCAAAATATTCACTAGTGATATTATCAAGTAAGCGTGCACATGATTTGCACCATCAAGCAGAGCCAGCCATTGAAACGTTTGAATCGTTCAAAAACGTTGGTAAAGCTTTGGAAGAAATTGCAGCTGGTGAAGTCGTTTTAGACCCATTAACAAGCCCAGAAGAAGTTTAATATGAGTAATGGAGATAACACGCATATATTTTAATAATGCTGTTGTCTTTTTTTGTGGAAAGGAGAAGTATGTCTACGTTTTTAGATATTGCCAAGGTGAAATTAATTGCCGGCAAAGGTGGCGATGGAATGGTTGCATTTCGTCGAGAAAAATATGTGCCAGATGGTGGTCCAGCTGGTGGAGATGGTGGAAACGGCGGAAGTATTATTTTCAAAGTTGATCCAGGTTTACGAACATTGATGGATTTTCGCTATAAAAAGATTTTTAAAGGAAATAACGGTGAAAATGGCATGAGTAAAAGTATGTATGGTAAAGGGGCTAAAGATACGTATGTATCGGTTCCACCAGGAACGATTGTTCGTAATGCCGTAACGAATGAATTGATTGTTGATATGACAGAGTTCCATCAAGAAGCGGTCATCGCAAAAGGTGGTCGTGGTGGTCGTGGTAATAAAAAATTTGCTACACATAAAAACCCTGCACCAGAAGTCGCTGAAAATGGAGAGCCGGGAGAAGAAATAGACGTACAGTTAGAATTGAAAGTGCTTGCGGATGTCGGATTAGTTGGGTTTCCATCTGTAGGGAAATCAACATTATTGTCTGTCGTAAGTAGTGCAAAACCTAAAATTGCAGCGTATCACTTTACAACAATTGTCCCTAATTTAGGGATGGTACAAATACCTCATCAAAGTGAACAATTTGTCATGGCTGATTTACCGGGGATTATTGAAGGGGCATCGAGTGGTGTTGGTCTAGGTCTGCAATTTTTAAAACATATCGAACGTACACGTGTTATTTTACACGTTGTTGATATGGCGGCTACGGATGGACGTGATCCGTTTGATGATTATGAAAAAATCAATCATGAACTTGGTGAGTATGAACTACGCTTATTGGAACGTCCTATGATTATTGTTGCCAATAAAATGGACATGCCTGAAAGTGTAGATAATTTAAAAACGTTTAAAGAAAAGCTATATGCTAAATACGGTGAACAAGCACCACAAATTTTTGAAATTTCTGCTTATCAAAACAATGGTTTAGAAGCATTATTGATTCAAACCGCAGAATTACTTGAAAATACACCAGCGTTCCCATTATTTATTGATGAAACACCACGTGAAACAAATGTAACGTATCGATTAGAAACGACACAAGAATTTGAAATTTCACGTGATGACGATTCAACGTGGGTACTATCAGGTGAAAAATTAGAAAAATTATTTAGTATGACAAACTTTGCACACGATGAAAGTATTATGCGATTTGCCCGTCAATTGCGCTCAATGGGTGTCGATGAAGCGCTTCGTAAGCGGGGAGCTCAAAATGGAGATTTAGTACGTATTCAATCATTTGAATTTGAATTTGTTGATTAGTGGGGGATTTCAATGAAAAAAAGGAGATATATTTTAGGTTTAGATGGCTTACGGGCATTAGCGATATTAGGTGTTGTGTTTTATCATCTTACACCGTCTAATGTGCCGGGTGGTTTTTTAGGTGTTAATTTATTTTTTCTGATTTCCGGATTTTTACTCACGCAAAAAATGAGTGAATTAATGGATACCCCTATTCAATTTCCGCGTTTTTTTGTAAAAACAGTTGTTAAAAGAATTGTGACACTATTCAAACCGTTGTTATATACAATGGTCATTACGCTGTGCGTTGTCTTTTTTGTGCAACCTAAATTATTGCAAAATATCGCGGTGATGTTTAGTGCAACGTTAGCTTTTGTTAACAATATTGTTCAAATCGGATTAGGACTATCTTATTTTGAAAGACATTTTGGGCAGTCGATTTTTACGCATTTTTGGTATGTATCGGCGTTAGTGCAGATGGTCATTATTTGGTCGATTGTTTACTTTATTTTGCGTAAAGTATTTCGTTCAAATATTGTCGTACTTATTGGCTTAACAGTCGGGATAGCGGCGTCGTTTGCACTGTCAGTTTTGCTGTTTAGTATGGATAACATTACGCGTGTGTATTATGGAATGGATACACGTATTTTTGACTTTTTAATCGGGGGATGGGTCGCACTTCTTTATGACGATTTGAAACAATTAATCGCAAAATCGAAAAAGGCTAATTTTCAAAGAGTATTTGGTGGGTTAGTTGCGTTAATTATAATGTTACTACTAGCGTTTTTTGCTAAAGATGACCACCCAATGACGTACTATTTCTTTTTCGTTTTATTTGATGTTGTTGCTGGATATTTATTGGTTGTTGGATTGAATGCACCATCAGTTATTTTACCTGTACTAGAAAGCGCGCCGTTTCGATATGTTGGCAAACGGTCATTTGAGTGGTATTTATGGTATTTTCCTGTTTTGACCATCATGCAATCTTTTTTAGATTTATCGAATGGGTTAAATGTTGCGCTAATTTTTATGACTTTAATTGTGGTGTCAGAGCTGTTTTATCAGTTGTTCCAAAAACGCGAAATTTATAAAGCTGGCAAAATTATCCCGTTTTATCGTTCCGTAATGGCGTCTATTCAGCAAAAGAAAGTGCTGTTTTCAATTGTTGCGTTAATCAAATATGGTCTGTTTCCATTGTTTACGCTCTTCGTTTTAGCGACTGCACCTGTAGGACAAAATGCATCTGTTACAAAACTACAAGAACAATTAGAAGCGAACGAAAAATTACAGGCACAACAAGGTAATCAGACCAATCAGGCACCAACTCAAAGCACTCAATCAAATGGGGCAGGATCTTCTGAAAAGCCAACGACAACACCGACAAAATTTGATGAAAACGCAAAAGTAACACGTCAAATCACGTTTATCGGAGATTCGGTGACATTGTCAACTTATCCAGTGTTAAAAGAGCATTTTCCAAATTCTCAAATTGACGGAAAAGTATCTCGTCAATTTTATCACGGACTAGATGTTGCAAAATCGTTAGAAAACAGTGGCTTGTTATACGATGAAGTGGTTATCTTTTTAGGTGCCAATTCGCCGTTTACCAAATCTAGTGCGATAGCGTTTCTAGATCATTTAAAAAATAAAAAAGCCGTTTATTTCGTAACGATTCACGGTAACAAATCGTGGCAAAATGAAATGAACGAAATGATGAGTGAACTTACAAAAACATATAGTAATTTAAAAATTATTGATTGGGCAAAACATTCCAACGCCCATTCAGAATGGTTTTTAGAAGATGATGTGCATCCGAATACAGAAGGTATGGATGCGCTGGTAGAATTTTTCTATCAACAATTAAAATAATATGGAGGCGAGAGATGTTTTTACAATTTTTAGGTACGGGGGCTGGTATACCATCGAAAAACCGAAACGTAGCGTCAATCGCCTTAAAGTTATTGGATGAACGTAACGAAGTTTGGTTGTTTGATTGTGGCGAAGCGACACAGCACCAAATTTTAGAAACGACCATTCGACCACGCAAAATTACGAAAATTTTTATTACGCATATGCACGGTGATCATATTTTTGGATTGCCCGGTTTATTGAGTTCGCGTGCATTTCAAAATGGAGAAGAAGAACTCACGATATACGGACCTAAAGGTATTAAAGAATATGTCATGAGTGCGTTACGTCTGTCGCATAGTCATGTGAAATATCCGCTCTCATTTATAGAGTTGAATGATAGTGGTGTGGCGTTTGAAGATAAGACGTTTAAAGTGATTTATCGCACGTTAAAGCATGGAGTGCCATCGTATGCCTATCGTGTCATTGAAAAAGATTTACCGGGAGAATTGCAAGTTGACCGGTTAAAAGAATACGGGATACCTAGTGGACCAATTTATGGGCAAATCAAACGTGGAGAAACGGTCACGTTATCCGACGGTCGTGTTCTTGATGGCAAAGCATTTATTGGACCAAATAAAAAAGGACGTCAAATTACAATTTTTGGAGATACGCGCTATCGTGAGGAACATGTCGAATTTGCAAAAGATAGTGATGTTATTGTTCATGAGGCAACTTATGGAAAAGGCGAAGAGAAAATGGCGAATAGTTATTTTCATGCAACGTGTACACAGGCCGCGCAATTAGCACACTTAGCCAATGCTAAACAATTGTATTTAACGCACATTAGTTCGCGTTACATGACAGATGCTATAAAGCAACTTCAAAAAGATGCTAAAAGCGTATTTCGACAAACGAAAGTCGTTTATGATTTATTTGAAGTGGAGGTACCATACGATGAGTAGAGTATTAATCACAGGAGCTAGTGGTGGATTAGGTGAAGCGCTAGTTAAAACGTTTGCCACAAAAGAAAATGAGTTATTATTAGTCGCTCGAAATGAACAAAAGTTAGAAAAATTAGTGAAAATGTATCAGCATACATGTCAAAAAATAGCGTACTGTGTGGCTGATTTATCCGATGAAGCAAGCTATGAAAAAGTAGTCGCATTTGTCGAAAATGATGTTGACATTATGATTCACAATGCCGGATATGGTAACTTTAAGTACGCTGAAGAATTTAGTGCAGAAGATATTGAACACATTTTTAAAGTGAATGTGAATGCGCCGTTACAATTGACGACAAAGTTATTACCGCAGTTTTATAAACGTAAAAGTGGGCATATTATTTTTGTTGCTTCTCAAGCAAGTAAATTAGTGACGCCTAAATCGAGTTTGTATTCGTCGACAAAATTTGCTTTAAGAGGCTATGCAAACGGATTACGAATTGAAGCTAAAAAACAGGGGGTACACGTGATGTGTGTCAATCCCGGACCAATCGATACAGGCTTTTTTGATATTGCTGATCAAACAGGTGAGTATGGTGAAAGCGTAGCGAAAATGATGTTGACTGCTGACGATGTTGCACATGCTATTTTAAAAGGTGTGCAAAGAAAAAAACGTGAAATAAATTTACCGACTTGGATGGAAATTGGAGCACGATTTGCAGCGTTATGCCCGACGTTAGCTGACGTTATGATTGCTAAGTTTGGCGATAAAAAATAAGTGGTACAAGTGTAGGGGTGATGGCATAAGTTATCACCTCTAATTTTAGTTTGTTACACATTAAAAGGTATGCGAAAAAAGACACCATCATCATAAATGTGGTGTCTTTTTGACGATATAGCGTTGTTATTTTTGTTTTTTAGGTTGCGGTACCCAAGTGAAATTTGGATCGATTTCTTTGTCTAATTGATCAAATGCTTTTTTTATAGTTTCAGCAAATAACGCTTGATCCTCTTTAGATGTAATATAGATTGGATCGCCAAAGCGAACAATTGTTTTTTGACGTTTCAATAAATTTTTAAATGAAAAAGGACCGTGATAAACGGCTGGAACGATAGGTACTTTTGCCATTCGAGCAATCATTGCCGCACCGTTTTTAGATTCGTCACTATGACGTGAACCACTTGGGAACATGATTAAACTTAAATCATCATTTTTTAAATGGTTGACAGGAATTTTGATCACACTTGGACCCGGGTTTTCTCTATCGACTGGAAAGGCGTTCATCTTTGTAATGAGCCAGCGCAAAAGTGGATTTTTAAATAGTTCTTTTTTCGCCATAAAGCAAAACTTTTTAGGAAATGCACCAAGTGCTAAAAAAACAGGGTCTAACCATGTACGGTGTGGAGAGATTAGTATATAGTTTTGATTTGTTGGTAATTTTTCTTTTTGCTGTATATCGGTTTTACCATTTAAAAGCAATAGTAAACCTTTTACGAGATAACACATAAAATTGTAAAACATAGTAACTCCTTTTACGTTTAATATGTAAAGCACTACAAAGTATGACAAATTTATAGTAATAAATCAAGTGATTTTTATAGTAGCGTTAAAATTTGCTGTTTTCATATAAATGAGTCAATTTTTTTGAAAAAGTTTGGCAATTGTAAAGTAAAGTGCAAAAAAAACAGATAATGACTTTCTCTTTTGCGGGGTTGATAACCAAACAATAAAAACAAAGGTTTTCTAGTCAAGGCGAAAAACGAAGTGTGCCTTGACGGGAAACCAGTTTTTATTAAACTATTAATCTACCCGCAATAAAAATAACTCCGCAGGTGTACGATAACCTAATTTACGTCGTATTTTCTGATTTAAGCAGGATTCTATTTTACGAATAGTTGACTTTTTAACGGTGTTGATAGATTTACCCTTAGGTAAAAACTCCCGTATCTGTCCGTTATGGTTTTCGTTAGTACCACGCTCATAAGATGAATAAGGGTGTGCATAGTAAATGTTTAAATATTTCGATTCTAATTCAGATAACGAGGCGAATTCTGAACCATTATCAGATGTAATACTCTTGAAGGTTGATTTCCTATATTGTTTAAAAATATTCTTTAATGTCCGTAAGACACATAGTGCTGTTTTATCATTTATTTTACGTATAATTGTATAACGTGTTTGTCGTTCTACTAACGTTAATAATAGTGCTTCATTTTTCGTCTTCTTAAATAAGACTAAATCAATTTCCCAATGTCCAAATTCTGTACGATTATTCGCTACGTCTGGTCGATTTTCGATAGATGTTCCCATATTTTTCTTGTATGTTTTGGTGTTATCTTTTTTTGGTCGTTTTCTAATGCTTACCATTTTGGGTAAATCAATTGGTTTGATAGGGATAATACCTTGATGGACAAACGTATAAACCGTTTTCGTACAAGGGACCTTCTCATTAGGGTGATTTTGCCGATACCAATGTACAAAGGTATCAATACTATGGGTTCTATATTTTTCAGTAACTACCTGTTGTAAGTCTTTGAAAAATTGCTGACTAAATTTTTCAGTTAAATTATTATGATATTTATTTTGTTGCTTAGCTTTATAGATGTAATGGCTTGTTTCAGCGTAATATTTTAATTCGTCACGTTGGATACCATTTCGATTAACGATTTGATTAACACTTCCACGTTTAATTTCTCTATAAATTGTAGATATATTTCGTCCGAGTTGTTCAGCAATATATCGTATTGGTTTCTTTTCGTTTAATAAAGTTTCAATTTTTGTGCGTTCAATCAAAGATAGCTGTTTATATTGTTTTTTTGTGTTATAATTTGTTTTAGACATGATAATTACCTTTCTAATTTTGTAGTGGATTTTAGTCAGTTAATTATCTGTCTTTTTTTGTTTTTATAACACTATTTTGCTTTTGCACTTTATTTTACAACTCGGCTTTTGAAAAAGTTAAGTAAAAAACAGATAAAAGACTTGATATATAAATGTTTTTTTAGTATTATTATCAAGTACGTTTATGTACAAAGCGTGGGAGGGGAAATCTCAACTCCATTAAACCACATCACGAAGAAATAAGGAGGAATATCTCGTGGCTAAAAAAATCGTAAAAGTAATTAAATTACAAATTCCTGCCGGTAAAGCAACACCAGCTCCACCAGTAGGTTCAACTTTAGGTCAAGCGCAAGTTAACATCATGGGATTCTGTAAAGAGTTCAACGCGCGTACAGCAGACCAAGCAGGTTTAATTATTCCTGTTGTAATTAGTGTTTATGAAGACCGTTCATTCGACTTCGTTACAAAAACACCACCAGCTGCAGTATTATTGAAAAAAGCAGCTAAAGTTGAAAAAGGTTCAGGAGAACCTAACAAGAAAAAAGTTGCAACAGTAACTCGTCAACAAGTACAAGAAATTGCTGAATTAAAAGCACCAGATTTAAATGCAGCTAGCGTAGAAGCTGCGATGCGTATGGTTGAAGGTACTGCTCGTTCAATGGGCTTTAACATCCAAGACTAATACAATGACACAGCTTCTCATTTTGGATTAACAACGTTAATCTGTGGGAGGTAAAACCGCTAAAACCACATAGGAGGAATTTAAAATGGCAAAGAAAAGTAAAAAATTCTTAGCAGCTGCAGCGAAAATTGACAAAACAAAAGCTTATTCAGCTTCTGAAGCAGTTGCATTAGTAAAAGAAACAGACTTCGCGAAATTTGACGCGACAGTTGAAGTAGCATATAACTTAGGTATCGACACAAGAAAAGCAGACCAACAATTACGTGGAGCAATTGTATTGCCACACGGAACTGGTAAAGTATCACGTGTTTTAGTTTTCGCGCGTGGCGAGAAAGCTAAAGAAGCAGAAGCAGCAGGTGCTGATTTTGTTGGTGATGTTGATTTAATCGACAAAGTTGCTGGCGGTTGGTTTGATTTTGACGTTATCGTTGCAACACCAGATATGATGGGTCAAGTTGGACGTTTAGGTCGTGTATTAGGACCTAAAGGTTTAATGCCAAACCCTAAAACAGGTACAGTTACAATGGATGTGACTAAAGCTGTTGAAGAAATCAAAGCTGGTAAAGTAACTTACCGTGCTGACAAAGCAGGTAACTTACACGTTACAGTAGGTAAAGTATCATTCGATGCTGATAAATTATTAGAAAACTTAAAAGCAATTCACGAAACAGTTGTTCGTATCAAACCAGCAACTGCAAAAGGTACTTACATTAAAAACGTATCTTTAACATCAACATTAGCACCAGGTGTTCGTGTTGATAGCAACTCTTTATAAGATGCTTAAACTTATAATATGTTTAAAACTCTAGATGAATGTCTAGAGTTTTTTATCTTTATGAAACTGTTCAAGTCTATCTCAAATGTTGTTGATGTGGCGTATGTGTTATGAAAAGTTTCCTTTATGCATTGGTATTTAATCAGACTGATTTTAAAAGGGTGTTTCTCTTTTTGTATTTTTTATCACATCTATTGTGATGCTACATTTTGTTGGCAATTGTAAAGTAAAGTGCAAAAAAAACAGATAATGACTTTCTCTTTTGCGGGGTTGATAACCAAACAATAAAAACAAAGGTTTTCTAGTCAAGGCGAAAAACGAAGTGTGCCTTGACGGGAAACCAGTTTTTATTAAACTATTAATCTACCCGCAATAAAAATAACTCCGCAGGTGTACGATAACCTAATTTACGTCGTATTTTCTGATTTAAGCAGGATTCTATTTTACGAATAGTTGACTTTTTAACGGTGTTGATAGATTTACCCTTAGGTAAAAACTCCCGTATCTGTCCGTTATGGTTTTCGTTAGTACCACGCTCATAAGATGAATAAGGGTGTGCATAGTAAATGTTTAAATATTTCGATTCTAATTCAGATAACGAGGCGAATTCTGAACCATTATCAGATGTAATACTCTTGAAGGTTGATTTCCTATATTGTTTAAAAATATTCTTTAATGTCCGTAAGACACATAGTGCTGTTTTATCATTTATTTTACGTATAATTGTATAACGTGTTTGTCGTTCTACTAACGTTAATAATAGTGCTTCATTTTTCGTCTTCTTAAATAAGACTAAATCAATTTCCCAATGTCCAAATTCTGTACGATTATTCGCTACGTCTGGTCGATTTTCGATAGATGTTCCCATATTTTTCTTGTATGTTTTGGTGTTATCTTTTTTTGGTCGTTTTCTAATGCTTACCATTTTGGGTAAATCAATTGGTTTGATAGGGATAATACCTTGATGGACAAACGTATAAACCGTTTTCGTACAAGGGACCTTCTCATTAGGGTGATTTTGCCGATACCAATGTACAAAGGTATCAATACTATGGGTTCTATATTTTTCAGTAACTACCTGTTGTAAGTCTTTGAAAAATTGCTGACTAAATTTTTCAGTTAAATTATTATGATATTTATTTTGTTGCTTAGCTTTATAGATGTAATGGCTTGTTTCAGCGTAATATTTTAATTCGTCACGTTGGATACCATTTCGATTAACGATTTGATTAACACTTCCACGTTTAATTTCTCTATAAATTGTAGATATATTTCGTCCGAGTTGTTCAGCAATATATCGTATTGGTTTCTTTTCGTTTAATAAAGTTTCAATTTTTGTGCGTTCAATCAAAGATAGCTGTTTATATTGTTTTTTTGTGTTATAATTTGTTTTAGACATGATAATTACCTTTCTAATTTTGTAGTGGATTTTAGTCAGTTAATTATCTGTCTTTTTTTGTTTTTATAACACTATTTTGCTTTTGCACTTTATTTTACAACTCGGCTGCTACATTTTGTAGAGTAGATTTGTGTAGTTTTAATTGACTTTTATCGCTAACATGGTATGATAAATGAGATGTTAGGGAAAGGTATGATTGCAAAATGGCACAACGTAAAACAGGTCTTGCTTGCACAACATGTGGGCAACGTAACTATACGGTTACTCCGACTGAAAAAGGAAGAACAGAGCGATTAGAAATTAAAAAGTTTTGCCGTTATTGTGCAAAACATACAGTACATAAAGAAACAAAATAGTGAGGGGTAATTCGATGAAATTTATCAAAAATGTGATTGCAGAAATGAAAGCAGTGACGTGGCCTAAATTTTCTGGGTTAGTACGTACGACAGGACTAGTTGTGTTAAGTATTGCATTACTTGCCATTTTCTTTGGAACAATCGATACGGGTATAGGTGCACTGATTCGTTCGCTTTTATCACTATAATATAGGCAATTTAGTCCAGTAATGTCATACATTGCTGGATTTTTTAACATTTATGTGAAGGAGAGTTTATGTTACAGGTAAAAGAATTAACGGGTGGGTATACACGTATACCTGCTATTTCGAATATTTCATTTTCAATGTTACCCGGTCAATTTTATGCCGTTGTCGGTTTAAATGGAGCGGGAAAAAGTACGTTACTGCATCATTTGACAGCTACCATGTCAGCATTTAGCGGTGAGGTGGAACTTGATGGTGTGACGCCAACAACACCACAGGCATATAAACAAAAAATAGCGTATGTGCCGGAAACGCCAATTTTATATGATGAATTAACGTTAAAAGAACATGTTGAATTGGTAGCTCGTGTGTATCAAGTGCCTTTTGATGAAACGTTGGAAAAAGCAATGCACTACGCGCGATTATTTCGATTGGATAATCGATTAGAATGGTTTCCAAGTGCCTTTTCTAAAGGTATGAAACAGAAAGTCATGCTGATTTTAGCGTTAATGCTTGACGTTCCTTTATACATTATTGATGAACCGTTTATGGGGTTAGATCCAATAGCGATTAAAGATTTGTTGAACATTTTTCAAGACAAATTAAACGATAATGCAATGATTATCGTGTCCACACACATTTTGTCGCAAATTCACCGTGATATTGATAAAGTTTTATTTATGCATAAAGGTCAGCTTATCGAAGAAAAGACGGTATCAACGTTGTTGGAGGACTATCAATGTACGACGGTTGATGATCTATTCATTGCCATGGTTTCTAAACAGCAAGGAGCAGAAAATGGATAAATTATATAAACAACGCCTACAAGCTGCCTTACTGCAAAAATACCGTTATTTACGCTATATTCTTAATGATCACGTCCTTGTTATCGTCTTTTTTTTATTTGTTACATTGGCGTACGCCTATCACGATTTTTTACAGCAATCGTTTATGTTGCCACAGTGGGTTTTAACTGTGTTCGTGAGCGGGTTCATCACGTTACTCATTTATCCAATACGTGTAGCAACACTATTAAAAAAACAAGATTTACATTATTTGAATCATTCCGCATTGTTGACGAAACGTTATTTTTATTCAGCGCAATTATATAGTGTGCTATTTGTGTTATTTGCATTTGTATCGGGTACCATCATTTTGCTACCGTTGTTGCATAAAGTGAAGATGGCCGTAACACTTGAGTGGTGGTTGAATGGAGTGCTATATAGTTTTATTCATGTCATGTCTCAATTGACACCACTAAAAAAACAACTGTCCGTTGTACTGTTTATCGTTATGGTGTCTTATTTTTATATCGGTGTTTTTAGTTGTGTCATACTGTGTAGTTTATTTGTTTTTGTCTATACAAAACAATCTCCACTACAATCTATTGCGCAGTTAATCGAAGCTGAAAGTTATCGTCTCATGCGTCAAAACATGTGGTTGCATTTCTTTGGAGATGCACCAATACACCACAACACGAAAAAACAGTCGTATTTTGATAACGTGGTATCACGTGTCAATGTGTCGGTATTGCTAAAATACGCGCTCAGACAAAAGGAAATTCGAGAAAATGTTGTTGGGCAAATGATTGTGGCATCACTCGTTATTTTTGCCTCTAAAAATGTATGGGTCATTAGTGTTGTTGTCGGTTTATTGTTATTTTTAAGCGGTGTACAGTTGTATCACACGTTAATTTATCAGTGTTCACGTTTTTATAAATGGATGCCACACAATGTGAGTGATTGGAAAAAGGAAATGAAACAAGTTGTTTTTTTCATCTTTTTACTGCAAAGTGGTATGATTGTCGTGTTAAGTAGTATTAGTATTGGCGTAATATCGGTAATGCGTGTTGTATTGAGTATTTTTATCGTACGATTTCTGGTGTTACCGTTGTATATTTTTAGTAAAATTGATAAAATGATGTAGATTATAAATGTTAGGAATAGAACAATGAGTTATTCGTTTGATTTAGAATGGGAAATGGCACCACTTGGTGGTGGAACAGGACAGTCATATAAAGGCGTTAAAGGTGAGCAAACTATATTTTTAAAACGGAATACGACACCATTTTTGGCGGCGGTTTCCGTAGAAGGTATTGCGCCAAAATTGTTGTGGACAAGACGTACCGCTAACGGCGAAGGGATTACAGCGCAAGAATGGATTGAAGGCGATACGTTGCAACCCGTTCAGATGGTGGAACATGACGTACTTGCGATGGTGAAAGCGATACACGAGTCAGCAACGTTAAAAGGTATGCTTGAGAAAATTCAAGGGAGTTCGGCGACACCAACACAATTATTGGCTGAATATCAAGAGTCATTACAAGTTGATCTAAGACAAAATTCATTTTTGAATCGTGTTGTAGATTATTTATACCATACAGCAAATCAGCTTGAAAAAGTGGACAGCGTGGTTTGTCATGGCGATTTAAGTCATGCTAACTTTTTACTTGAAAAAACAGGTCGTTTATATTTGGTGGACTGGGAAAATGTAAAATTGTGTGATCCATTGTTAGATGTTGCGAGTATTTTATGCCGTTATATCAATTATTCGGATTGGGAAAAATGGCTTGAAGTTTATGGCGTTACGCTAACACCGTCAGTTCAATTACGCTTGCAGTGGTTTTGTATATTGACGTATTTAATGGATATTAAAAAAAGCCATTTTTATGGTAGAAATCATCAAGTCAATTATGCCATTATGATGATCAAAAAAATAATGCAATAATCAAAACTCATTGATTGATAAGTGATCAATGAGTTTCATTTTTAGGAGAGTATATGAGATTAAGAAATAAACCGTGGGCAAATGATAAAATAAAGGCGTACCCGCAATATATCGTACAAAACGCACAAGAATGGCGTGGAAAGTGGCACCAACGATTTGGTAATGATCATCCCATTCATGTCGAAATCGGTACGGGTAAAGGTCAATTCGTTACTGAAATGGCAAAAGCAAACCCAAACATCAATTATATTGGTGTTGAAATTCAAACAAGCGTTGTCGTGGTAGCGTTAGATAAATTGATTGAGAACGATTTACCAAATTTACAATTATTACATGTTGATGGTGGGGATATCGCCGATTTATTTGAAAAAGGTGAAGTTGATCGTGTGTATTTGAATTTTTCAGATCCGTGGCCAAAGAAAAAACACGAAAAACGTCGTTTAACATACGCATCATTTTTAAAAAGTTATGAAACCATTTTAGTGCCGAATGGTGAAATTCATTTTAAAACAGATAACCAAGGATTGTTTGAATATTCGTTATGTAGTTTTTCACAATATGGCATGATTTTAAAACAAGTATGGTTGGATTTGCATCATAGTACATTCGAGGGGAATATTATGACAGAATATGAAGCAAAATTTTCATCAAGGGGGCAACGGATTTATCGCGTGGAGGTACAATTTGTTGCTAAAGAAAATTAATGTATTTCATTTATTTATCGCAATGGTATCGTTTGTTGGTGTGAGTATGCAGTTGTATCAGTATGGGGTGAACATGTTGCTATACTTTACAACGTTATCCAATATTGCGGTTAGTGTGTACTACCTATTTCAAGTGATGAATGTCAAAAAGGTGCAATTGTATTATGGCAATGTCGTCATGGCAATTTTATTAACGGGTGTTGTGTATCATTTTATGCTTTCGCCGTTAATATCTGCTGAACGTTTCCATCGTGTTGAAAATTATATCGTGCATTATATTGTGCCGATTAGCGTAGCGTTAGACTTTTTTATGAATCATCAACAAATAAATCATTGGAAAAAACCGTTTGAATGGACTGTTTTTCCGCTAATTTATTTTGTTTTTGCGATAGTTAATGGGTTAATTTTAAAATGGGAAATCCCGAATAACCCGGATAGTCCGTTTCCTTATTTCTTTTTAAATGTGACAAAATTAGGCGTTCATGGTGTCGTGCAGTATGCATTGATTATCTTGATTGTGTATATTTTGTTTGGTTACTTATTGATGGGGGTTAAAAAATTAGTCAGTCAATAATTAATCTGCTATAATAGGTTTATAAAAAATAAGAGGTGATAGTATGAGTCAAAATACAATTTATTCAGCAGAACAACAAAACTTAAATCGATTCATTTCTAAAACATTTATGTGGATGATTGCTGGGCTATTGATTAGTGCAGTATCAGCGTTTTTCGTCATCAATAATCCAGTCATTTTACGATTCGTGTATGGTAGTCGATTTGGTGTATTTGCTTTAATGATTGTTCAAATGATTTTAGCGTATACGTTACGTCCAAATCCAGAAAAAATGGAAAATAGTAGTGCTTATATCGCTAAATTTACAGCATATTCATTTTTAACTGGAATTACATTTGCTGTAATTGCATTGGTTTATACAACAACATCAATCGTTCAAGCGTTTGTAACAACGGCGGCATTGTTTGCAATATTGGCAATTTATGGCTATACAACAAAACGTGATTTAACAAAATTAGGCAATATTTTACTGCCTGCCTTACTTGGTTTAATTGTTTTATCCGTTATTAACATGTTCATTGGTTCAACTGGTATGTCATTTGTTTTAACCGTTGTAACCGTAGTAATTTTTGTTGGCTTAACGATGTACGATATGCAAAAAATTAAAGTTTATTATTTATACTTTGAACATGCAACACATTTACACGCTAGTTTAGCCATTTCATGTGCATTAGAATTATATTTAGATTTCATTAACTTATTCTTGTCAGTTTTACGTTTGTTTGGTACACGTCGCGACTAAGAGGTGACCTATGAAAAAAACGACAAAAGTAATCTTATCGTTGAGTGCAATAGCTCTTGCTACAATGGGTTATGCCAAACGTGTGCATGATCATAAACACGAAATGATTGAAAAAGCATTACGCAATGCAAAATTACAATTAGATGCTGATGAGGCAATAACAGGGTCATTTATTGATACAACGCATCAAATTGATTCATTGACGAATGAAAAAGTGTTTGTTGGCGCAATTATGACAGCAAAAAAACAATTCGATTTTATTGCCAGCGCAACAACTGGAGAAATTTTATACTTTGAAGAAGCAAAAGCAGATGTTTAATAGCGTCTGCTTTTGCTATTTGTGTTGTGATATACAAAGGCATTAGGTTATATGGTATAATAGCAAGGAAAAAAGAAGATGGGGGTTATATCATGACAAAAGAAGAATTAATGTCATATGCGATAAAAGCGTTAGACCATTCTTATGCACCGTATTCACAATTTCCCGTAGGGGCAGCGATTTTATTGACAAATGGAGAAGTTATCACTGGTGTTAATGTGGAAAATGTATCGTTTGGTGTTACAAACTGTGCGGAACGTACAGCGATTTTTACAGCCATTACAAATGGGTATAAAAAAGGTGATATTCAGGCAATTGCGGTTGCGGGTAAAACAGAAGATTTTTTACCGCCATGTAACGTTTGCCGTCAAGTGCTTGTTGAATTTTGTTCACCAGAAATGCCGGTTTATTTATTAAATGGTGCAGGCGATATTTTGAGTTTAACGTTAGCCGATTTAGTGCCGTATTCATTTACAAGTTTATCAATGTAAGAGGAAAGTATGGAAGTTATTAAAATTGAAACGGGTATGCATCCTGAAAATGCTTATTTAGTCATTAAAGAAAATAAGGAAACGCTAGTTGTTGACCCAGGTGCAGACTTTAATAAAATCGAAAAAGTCATTGTTGAAAATGAATTAAAACCGGTTGCTGTTGTTTTAACACATGCGCATTATGATCATATTGGAGCAGTGGACAAAGTGCGTCATACGTATCATATCCCTGTTTTTATGCATCAGCTAGAAGCGGATTTTTTAACCGATGCGTCTAAAAATTTATCGATTTATCATATGCCATTTACAGTTGAAAAGGCGGATGTTTTATTGTCAAAAATGGGCAAAATAACGATTGAAGGCTTTAATTGTCGTATTGAACATGTACCTGGTCATTCACCCGGTAGTATCGTCTATCTTTTTGAAGACGAGGGTTTTGCCGTTATCGGTGATACCTTGTTTAAAGGTGGTTGTGGTCGAACAGATTTGCCGTATAGTTCCAATCATACTGAATTGATGAATGGTATTAATGCACATTTAATGACGTTACCTGATGATACAGTGCTTTATTCAGGACATGGAGATACAACGACTGTTCGTTACGAGCGTCAATATAATCCTTACTTAAATGGAGTGACAAGATGAGTATTTTAAAATTTCCAAGTGAAGCATTTTCACAAAATCGATTAAAGCAGCTATTTAAAAATGGACACCCTAATCATGAGATGTTGCATCAATTGCAACAAGTTGTTTTTCAAACAAAAGAAATCAGCGCGCTCATTACATACGCTCAATTAGCCACTGAACTGGGTGAATATGATGATGTCATTGATACAGTAGAACAGATTTTTCCCGATATTGAAACAACGTTTTACGATGTAGAATTGGATGTAGTTTATATTAATGCCATTATTTATACGTGGCAAATACTGCGTGCAAGGTTAATATTGGAGGAAAGATTTCTACTGTACGCTGAAAAATCGATGGATAGTTATCCGCTATATTTGTTGGAAAATACGCTTTTGGAACAATTGGATGCTGTTGATAAGGAATGCGAAAATGAACTTAAAGAGTTGCGTGAAGATATTAAAAATGTCGCAAAAATGACGTATGTTCAACAACAACAGCTTGTTCCAAAATTGCACTTATTCAACGATTATGAATTTAGTAAGGCTGCGCGTACGCTATTTAAAGAGCCGGCATTTCATCCATTACTTAAAGCGTACGTATTGGATAGATTATTAGACATTGAATTCGAGGGAAGAGTCACTTATTCTTATTACGGTAAAAATCGGTATGTGTTTTTACAACATATTGTACCAATTGATGATATGCACTATATGTTTAAACTTGAAAAAGTTGTTGAGAAGATGGTCGAAAATGTAGACGATCGATTGGTTGTTTTAAGCAATGCACGATTATACTTGTCGTTATTGTATCCGTTTGAATATGAGGTTTTTACGTCTGTTGAGGAGTTGGTTGAGTGTGTGTTAAATAAACATCACCATAAACCACTTAAAAACGAATGGATTGAACGTATCGAACAAGCAATTAGTGAAATGGTGTTTTAGAAAGGTATTGATATGGTACTAATATACAGTAGTATTATTTTATTATTGATTTTAGATCAAGGTGTTAAAATGTGGACGGCAATGACGATTCCTTTGAATACGGGACAAGCGTTTATTCCAAATGTGTTGTCTTTATTTCACCTTAGAAATACAGGAGCGGCATGGGGCATATTGTCTGACAATTTAGTATTCTTTTTCATTGTGACGATTTTGATTTGTGCAGGCATGATTTGTTGGGCACATAAACAAAAACGACGCAACATTGAATACGTTGCCTATGTTCTCATTTTTGCAGGTGCAGTGGGTAATTTTATTGACCGTGTACGGTTAGGGTATGTGATTGATATGTTTCGATTTGAATTTATTGATTTCCCGATTTTTAATGTGGCAGATATTTGCTTGACACTCGGTGTAACCGTCATGATTGTCGACGCACTTCTAACAGAATGGAAAGAAAGAGGAAAATAGATGGTGAAACAACTCGACTTTATTGCTCAAGACGCACTGGGTCGTATTGATAAGGCACTTGTTGATTTGACGTCATTTAGTCGTTCACAAATTCAACAGTTACTAAAAAAAGACGCTGTTGTGGTGAATGGTAGTCTAGTAAAAGCAAACTATAAAATTCAAAAAGGCGACACCATTGTCATCTCTATTCCAGAAGCTGAAACAATAGATGTTGTCGCTGAAAACATACCAATTGATATTGTTTATGAAGATGACGACATTGTTATTGTCAATAAAGCAAGTGGCATGGTTGTTCATCCATCTGTTGGGCATGACAGGGGAACGCTAGTCAATGGCTTACTCTATCATGTTAAACAGTTAGCCACCTCAACGGGTGAAATTAGACCGGGTATCGTACATCGTATTGATAAAGATACATCGGGGTTATTAGTGGTGGCGAAACATTCTAAAGCACACGAACAACTCTCACAGCAGTTTCAAACACACGACATCACTCGTGAATACGTGGCGTTGGTACATGGAGAAGTCGAACACGAGACAGGAACGATTGATGCCCCGTTGGCTCGGGATAAATACGACCGGTTAAAATGGCGTGTACAAGAAGGCGGAAAACGTGCAGTAACGCATTTTACGGTGTTAGAAAGATATGAAGGTTATACGTTAATTCAATTGCGTTTGGAAACTGGGCGAACGCATCAAATTCGTGCGCATATGCATTTTATCGGGTTTGATTTAGTGGGCGATCCTGTTTATAGTAAATACCATGACGATAAGTCATACGGGCAATTTTTACACGCTAAAACGCTAGGGTTTAAACACCCTACAACAAATGAGTTTGTCTTATTTAATAGTGAGTTGCCTAAAACATTTTTAAATCAATTAGAAACATTAGTGAAAAAGGAGCAAGCATAATGGATGGAAAATGGTCATTGACAGATTTGTATACGTCGTACGAATCAACGGCGTATCAAAATGATTTTAAAGCGTTGTTAAGTACGTTAGAACAATTAGAAAAAGTAGAATTGAAAGATGATTTGGAAACGATAAAAGCTGTGATTGCATTATTAGAAGAGCGTACAGTTTTGGCGTCAAAATTATTTTCATTTTGTACGTTACAAATGGCTGTCGATACAACAGATACACGTAGTTTGGCAGAATACGGCAAATTAAATAAAGTGATGAGTGCCAATGCTAAAACAGATGCAAAAATTAATCGTTTTATTGGAAATGTAAAAACAGATATTTCTGGCGATGACGTATTAAGAGAATACGCCTTTTACTTTAAAGAGCAAAAAGATGTCGTGGCACATTTATTATCCGATGAAGTAGAAGAAGTGATTGCCACAATGAACATGAGTGCAGGAAGCGCTTGGGAACAACAACAAGAGTATTTAACGTCAACAGTTGTTGGTGAATTTGACGGTAAAGAAGTTACATTGAGTGATATTCGTAATTTAGCGTATCATCCAGATGCTGATGTTCGTAAACGTGCGTATGAAAAAGAATTAGAAATGTATACGCACATTAAAGAACCCGTTGCTTTTTCATTGAATCACATTAAATCACAAGTTAATGATGTAACGCGTTTACGTGGGTATGACAGTGCCTTGGCACAAACATTACACCGTTCTCGCATGAGTCAAGAAACATTAGATGCTTTATTAAGTGCGATTGTAGATGCTTTACCAAGTTTCCAACGTTACTTAAAACATAAAGGAACATTATTAGGTCATCAAAACGGTTTGCCGTTTTACGATTTATTTGCGCCAATTGGACAAGGTGCTTCACGTACGTTTTCAGTTGAAGAAAGCAAAGTTTACTTAATGGAACAGTTTGGTAAATTTTCAAAAGATTTAGCTGACATGACAGAAGAGTTTTACGACAAAAACTACATCGATATTTTCCCTCGTAAAGGCAAACGAGGGGGTGCGTTCTGTTACAATTTACCAGTAATCAATCAGTCACGTGTGATGACGAATTTTGACGGCAGTTTAAGTAGTGTGGTCACAATGGCTCACGAATTAGGGCATGCTTATCACGGTGTACAAATTGAAAATCACCGTCCATTAAACTGGGATTATACAATGCCTGTTGCCGAAACGGCATCAACGTTTAACGAAAACATTGTCATGCAAAATGTCATTTCACAAGCAAGTGATGCAGAAAAAATTGGTTTAATTGAATCGCAATTACAAGATTTAACACAAATTATTGTGGATATTTATTCACGCTATTTATTTGAAAAATCTGTCTTTGAAGAACGCGCAGAAAAATTCTTGTTTGCTGCGGATTTAGAAAAATTAATGATGGATGCACAACAAAAAGCGTATGGCGATGGGTTAGACGCTAATGCATTACATCCATACATGTGGGTATGTAAACCGCACTATTATTCAGAATCACTAAGTTATTACAATTTCCCGTATGCCTTTGGTGGATTATTTGCAAAAGGGCTATATGCATTGTATTTAGAACAAAGTGACGGTTTTGTAGAGAAGTATAAAGCCATGCTAACGGCGACAACTGTAAGTACCGTTGAAGAAACGGCACAATTTATGGGTGTGGATATCACGAAAAAAGAATTTTGGGCAAAAGCGCTACACTTAATAGAACAACAAATTGAAGATTTTGTGTCTTTAACGCAATAGGAGGAAGTATGTTAAAAAAGAAAATGAGACAACTGATGACAGGAGTGTTGTTGTTATTCGGTATGATGTCAAATTTTTTTGCAATACCACATACAACCGTTCATGCACAATCAAATGGTAAAATTGATACTGTTCTTAGTCAATCATCTTTTACCCCGGAACAGAAAAAATTTATTCAATATGTTTATGCCGGCGCGCTAGAAAATTATGAAAAAGCGGGTGTTTTACCGAGTATAACCATTGCACAAGCCGTTATTGAAAGTAATTGGGGAAAAAGTCAATTAGGGGCAGCACCAAACTACAATTTATTTGGTGTAAAAGCGACTGACGAGTGGACTGGAAAAACGGTAGAAATGAACACGAATGAAGTCATTGACGGAAAAACAGTACGTGTGAAGGCTCGCTTTAGAGCGTATGAATCATGGCAAGATAGTATAAAGGAAAGAGCCACATTCTTTACGTCTACACCTTATCGCAAGCAAATTTATAAAGCATTTTTAGAGTCTAAAACATATGTTGATGCAGCAAACGCATTGCAAAATGCAGGATACGCAACAGATCCGCGATATGCAGAAACATTAATACGTTTTATTGAAAGAAATGGATTGGATACATTAGATCCAAATGTATCAGGTAATGTCGGTTTTAGAAAAAACAACGATGCCTTACCGTATTCAATTGACAATGCACCGAATACTTATACAGGGCTAGCAGACTCCAAAACAGGAGAATTATATTATGTTGAAAATGGAAGAGTTACCGGTACGTTTACCGATGTTATTAAACATAATGGGTCATTATATTATGTTAAAAATAGTCAAGTAGATTTTGATGCTACGGGATTAATTCAAGCAAAAAATGGTGTTTGGTATTATATTCAAAACGGTCAAGTCGCACAGCAATTATCAACTTTAGTCCTTTATAATGGCACACGGTTTTATGTAAACAATGGCCAAATTGATTGGGCAATTAGTGATGTTGTTGAATATAAGGGTTCGCTATTTTATGTGAAAAATGCAACGGTCGCTTTTGATTATACGGGATTAGTTCAAGCAAAAGATGGGAATTGGTACTATATTCAAGACGGTAAAGTTGCACAACAACTGACGGCTTTAGTGCTTTATAATGGTACATGGTTTTATGTAAAAAATGGTCAAATTGATTGGACGTATACGGACTTGTTCTTCTTTAATGGAGCATGGAACTACGTTGAAAATGGAAGAGTTACAGGATCAACAGAAGATGTTGTTGAATACAAAGGCACAAAATTTTATGTCCAAAACAGTCGAATCAATTGGCAAAAAAGCGGATTGGTACAAGCCAAAAATGGCACGTGGTACTATATTGAAGGCGGTAAAGTTGCGCAACAATTGACGGCTTTAGTGTTGCATTACGGCACATGGTTTTATGTAAACAATGGTCAAATTGATTGGAAATATACGGACTTGTTCTTCTTTAATGGAGCATGGAACTACGTTGAAAATGGAAGAGTTACCGGTTCAACAGAAGATGTTGTTGAATACAAAGGCACAAAATTTTATGTCCAAAACAGTCGAATCAATTGGCAAAAAAATGGATTGGTACAAGCCAAAAATAGCACGTGGTACTATATTGAAGGCGGTAAAGTTGCGCAACAATTGATGGCTTTAGTGCTTCATTACGGTACATGGTTTTATGTGAACAATGGTCAAATTGATTGGAAATATACGGATTTATTCTTCTTTAATGGGGCATGGAACTATGTTGAAAATGGAAAAGTTACCGGTTCAACAGAAGATGTTGTTGAATACAAAGGCTCAAAATTTTATGTCCAAAACAGTCGAGTGAATTGGCAAAAAAATGGATTGGTACAAGCTAAAAATGGTACGTGGTACTATATCAAAAACGGCGTTGTTGCCAAAGATTTTTCAGACTTAATTTTTTATAATCATAACTGGTTTTATGTAAAAAATGGTCAAATCGATTGGTCATTTAACGGCATGGTTTCCTACAATGGTACATTATTTTATGTTGAAAATGCACAAATTACTTGGCGCTATAACGGAGTAGGTAAATATTTAAATCGATTATATGCCCTTAAAAACTCAGTTGTTGATATGACGGTGTCTGGGTTATTACAAGGGCCTGATAAACAATGGTATCACTTTAAATCAGGTCAATTGATGAGTGAAGATTCGTTAGCAATGTACCAAGGTCGTGTGTACTACACGAAAAAAGGGATTTTAGATTGGTCATTTACAGGTTTGGTTCGTATTACGGGTAATTTATATTACATTGAAGGTGGGCACTTTGTATCCTCAAAAACAGGATTAGTGCGCTACAGTAAAGATGGTAGAGAGTATTACGTGACAAACGGAAAAGTAGATGAAAATTATACAGGTCTGATGTTGATTAACGGCGTGTGGCACTATTTAAAAAATGGGATGTTTGACACAAATTATACGGGTGTGACAACGTATCAAAATCGTTATTATTATGTGGAAAAAGGTATCATTACATGGAAATTTAATGGTAAAGTGAAACAAGATAATAAAGAATTCGTTTTTGTGAATAGTGAAACGACGACTGCGAATGCTACACAAGTGAGCAAAGTGATTTTTATTGATCCAGGACATGGTGGTCGTGATAGTGGTGCGCATTACTATGGCGTTAAAGAAAGTGATTTAGTATTAGACGTTTCAAAACGATTACGTGCATTATTACAAAATTCAGGGTATTCGGTTATTATGAGTCGTGAAGATGATACGTATGTTGATTTTGTAACGGAACGCTCTAGACTGGTGAATGCAACCAATTCCGATATTTTCATTAGTGTACACTTTAATGCAACAGGAGCGGGTGAAGGTAGTCAAACTACGGGTATTGAAACGTATTGGTATGAATACGACAAAGACTACCAACCTAAAATCAATCAAAAACTACATAACGATCCAATTCGCTTAAAAAATAGTAAAATTTTAGCAGATGCTTTGCAAAGTGCGGTAATTGCTGAAACGGGAGCGTTTAATCGTGGCGTCAAAAGAGAAACTTTAGCCGTCTTACGAGAAACTGCAAAACCTGCTGTATTGATTGAGTTAGGATTTATTGATAATCCAAAAGAATTGGAGAAAATTAAACAAAAACCTTACTTGCAAAAATTGGCGCAAGGGTTATTTAACGGTATCAAGGCATATTATCAAACGATTCATCCATAATCTGTCATAAGATGCAATAAAATCATGGAAAGCTGTTTATACCATAACGTATAAATGGCTTTTTATGGTATACTAAAGGTGCATTAGGAGGGAATTATGATTTTATTAGGTTCACACGTTTCGATGAATGGATCGAAAATGTTATTAGGTTCTGCAGAGGAAGCACATGGCTATGGTGCAAATACGATGATGATTTATACGGGGGCACCACAAAATACACGACGCAAACCCATTGAAGAGTTAAATATTGATAAAGGGTTACAGGCAATGGAGCAATTTGGTATCTCGAATATCGTTGTACATGCCCCTTATATTATCAATTTAGCCAATACCATTAAAAGTGATCATTTTGAGTTTGCCATTTCGTTTTTACAAGAAGAAATTAGACGTGCCAGTGCATTAGGTGCTACACAAATTACAATGCATCCGGGCGCACATGTGGGTGCTGGAAGTGATGTAGCTATTCAAAAGTTAATTGAAGGATTAAATGAAGTTTTAACAAAAGATCAAGTACCACAAATTGCGTTAGAAACAATGGCGGGTAAAGGTACTGAAATTGGACGGTCATTTGAAGAGTTGGCTAAAATTATTGATGGTGTAACGTTAAATGAAAAATTATCCGTTACATTGGATACATGCCATACACATGATGCGGGTTATCCTATTAAAGAGGATTTTGACGGCGTTTTAAATGAGTTTGATAAAATTATTGGTTTAGACAAACTTAAAGTGTTGCACATCAACGATTCAAAAAATGAGCGAGGCGCTAAAAAAGACCGCCATGCCAATATCGGATTTGGGCATATTGGTTTTGACGCTTTACACCACGTCGTGTATCATCCACAGTTGAAAGGTTTACCAAAAATTTTAGAAACACCGTATGTACAAGTCGGTGAAGATAAAAAAAATACGCGTGCACCGTATGCGCACGAAATTGCGATGATTAAATCGGGTAAATTTGACCCGGAATTATTGCATAAAATTACGCAATAAAGGAGAGTTTATGGATATTGTTCAAGAAGCCATTGCGAAGATGAAAGAGCAAGGTTATAAACAAACGCCAAAACGTCAAGCGATGTTAGAAGTGATTGCCAATAGCGAAAAATTTGTATCCGCTAAGCAAGTGCAGGAAGCTTTAAAATCACGTTTTAAAGGATTGAGCTATGATACGGTTTATCGTAATTTATATACATTTGTTGAGCAGGGGATTTTAGAGATGAGTGAGCGTAATGGTGAGAAAATTTTCATCATGCATCATTCGCATCACCATCACCATCATCATTTTATTTGTAATGTGTGTGATCGTATTACGGAATTAGAGCATTGTCCAATGGATGTGTTTGCCCAGCAATTGCCAGATTATGTGATTTTAGGGCATCGGTTTGAAATTACGGGTATTTGTAAAGAGTGCTTGGAAAATCAAGAATTTTTAGCGGAGCAATATGAATCACATGATGAGCATTGCCATTGTGGTGCGCATCATTCATAAAAAACTATAGCAAAAAGAACGAACAGCAACGTGTTCGTTCTTTTTTTAAAGAAATGTGGTGTAATCTGGATTGTATGAGCTATGCGTTAAGGATTCTAGTCCATTTTTTGTAACGATAAAGCAGTCTTCAATACGAATCCCAATATCGTTTGGTAAATAAATACCGGGTTCAATCGAAAAGCACATGCCTTCAATTAACGCAACATCACTCGCGCTTGAAATGGATGGGAACTCATGAACAGATGGACCAATACCATGCCCTAAACGGTGTGTGAAATACTCGCCGTATCCTGCGTTGGTAATAATATCACGAGCAATTTTATCTAATTCGCTGGCTTTCATCCCAATGCGGAATTGATCGCGTGCGGTGTGGTGAGCTAATAACACGAGATCGTACAATTCTTTTTGACGGCTTGACATGGTATCACCAAAAAATAATGTGCGCGTCATATCGCTGGCATAGCCGTTATGTATCGTTCCTAAATCGAGTAACACAAATTCATTCCATTGCAATGTATCTGTACCGGGCGTACCGTGTGGATTGGCTGCATTTGGTTGTCGCAATACCATTGTGTCAAAACTCATTTGAGAAACGCCAACTTTTTTAAGCGAATACTCAATTTCCGCAACGATTTCCATTTCTGATTTTTTGGTGTCAAACGCACGCGCAGCAAATTGAATGGCTAAATCGGCAGTTTTTCCGGCTTCACGCATTAATGCGAGTTCATCTTCCGTTTTAATGTATTTAATCTGTTCAATGATGGGCGAACAGTCAATGGAAAACGTAACGTTTGGTAGCGCTTGTTGCAGTTTTTCAAAAACGCTCACCGACATATAATCTTTGTCTAGCGCTGCAGTTGTCTGTGGGTGGTGTAAAGCATTGGCTAAAAGTTCCCATGCATTATCACTATCTAAATGCGGTAATAACGTAATGTTTTTTGTGCATTGTTTCGCCTGTTCTAAATCAAGAGCGGGTAAAATGAGTAATGGCTGTTCATTGTCTTGTAAAACAAGCATGAGCAATCTTTCGTGTGGATTAGAATAAAATCCCGTTAAATAGCCAATTGTTTGTGGATTATGAACAAAAGTTAATGGAATATGGTTATCCTTTAAACTGTTTTGAAAATCGAATAATTTTGACATAGGCACCTCCTAAAGTGACTATAGTATATCACAAAATCATGCAAAAAATAGCAATACCTACATAATACACATTGGACTTTACGCTAAAAAATAAAGTCGAAGAAAGGCACTTTAAAAAGTGTGGTGTTTCTACTCTTTTTTTTGTATACTAGACAAAAGGAGGTTATGTGTTTTCATGAAAACTATTCAAATTGGATTACTTGGTTTTGGAACGGTAGGATCAGGAGTTGTTAAAATTTTAAATGAACACCGCACAAAAATTCAAAAAGTATTAGGAAAAACGGTAAATGTTTCAAAAATTTTAGTACGTGATTTAAATAAATATCAACATATGACGGAGTATGCCTTTACAACGTCATTTGATGACATTGTAGAAGATGACACGATTGATATTATTGTGGAAGTCATTGGAAATGTAGAACTATCTAAAGGCTATATTGAACGTGCTTTAAAAAATGGGAAACACGTGGTTACGGCAAATAAAGATTTGATTGCCTTATACGGAAATGAATTATTACAATTAGCAAAAGAAAACCACTGCGACATCTTTTTTGAAGCGAGTGTTGGTGGCGGTATTCCTATTTTACGAACCATTGCCAATAGTTTATCTAGTGACGATATTCAACAAGTAACGGGTATTGTGAATGGAACAACTAATTTCATGTTGACACAAATGGCCGATAAAAATTTATCGTATGCTGAATCATTGCAACTTGCACAACAGTTTGGCTTTGCAGAAAGTGACCCGACAAATGACGTTGAGGGGATTGATGCCGCTTATAAAATGGTGATTCTATCTCGATTGGCATTCGGCATGTCCGTAGATATCAATGATTTGAAAATTGAAGGCATTTCAAAAGTGTCTTTAGCCGATATTCAATATGCACAACAATTAGGGTATTGCATTAAATTAATTGGGTATGCGCAACAAAAAAATCGCCAATATTTTGGGTTGGTCGGGTGTATGCTTGTGCCATTAACACATCCATTAGCGAATGTGCATAACGAAAATAATGCTATTGTCATACGTGGAGCGGCAATGGGACAATCCATGTATTATGGATTGGGAGCTGGACAAATGCCAACAGCCAACTCGGTTGTGAGCGATGTTATCAATATTGCGCAAAATATGGCTCTAGAAACAAATGGTGAACTATTTTCATCGTTTTATCAAGATAAGCATTTATTAAATCACGATGACGTTTATTTTCAAACGTACTTTAGATTGGAATTGCGTGATAAACCGGGAATGTTTTTGAAACTCACCACAGAGTTTAGCCGATTAGGCATTAGTTTTTCATCGATATTGCAAAACCCAATTTCACCAGAAATGGCGCATGTGATTATTGTAACGCATCCCATTAGTCAACAAACGTATGACACGATTTGTCAAAATTTACAAGCAATGGATGATGTGACGCTGAAAGTGAGCATGCATTTATTGAGTGAGGAATAATATATGTTAGTAGTTAAAGTGCCAGCCACCTCTGCGAATATGGGTCCGGGATTTGATTCGTTAGGGGTAGCGCTAAATTTATATTTAACCGTTGAAGTGATTGAACCATCTGATACGTGGTATATTGAGCATGAATATGAACATATGCCACATGATCACCGCAATTTTTTAGTGCACATGATTAAAAAAGTTTCGGAAAAAATTCCACCGCATCACTTGAGAATGACTAGTGATATACCACTGACACGTGGATTAGGCAGTTCATCTTCGGCGATTGTAGCGGCTATTGAAATTGCCGATCAGTTAGGTAATTTACAATTATCACGCGACACGAAAATTCAATTGGCGACAAAATTTGAAGGGCACCCGGATAATGTCGTACCCGCTATTTTAGGTAATATGGTATCAAGCACCGTCATTAATCGTCGTGTGTATTGGAGTAAAATTTATTTAAAACAAATGGCATTTGTTGCCTTAATTCCAAATAAACCGCTATCCACACGTAAAAGTCGAAATGTATTGCCACATGAAATACCGTTGTCAAAAGCAGCAGAAGTTAGCGCAACTAGTAATGTATTGGTCGCTCATTTATCAAGAGGCTATTACAAGCGTATTAAAAAACTGATTGAAAATGACCAATTTCATGAACCGTATCGTGCGGAACTTGTCCCAGAATTATTACGTGTACGAGAATTATTGAAACATGAAAAAACGTATGGCACGTATTTAAGTGGTGCAGGGCCTACGGTGATGACCATTACGCATAAACATGATGCCAACGCTATATATAATTTAATCAAAGACGCCTTTTTTGATTATCGTGTGTGTATTTTAGACGTCGATACACAGGGTGTTGTCGTTGAAAAAACTTCAGTCAATTGATTGAAGTTTTTTTGTTGTTTTTTGCGGCTACTGGTGTATGTTAATTATGGGGTGTTGTTGTGTTAATGGCAAAAAATAAAAGTGGTGAAATTGTGCATATTGATCATGCCAATAAAAATGAGCAATATTTTTGTCCAGATTGTTTAAGTGCGTTAATGATTAAACGGGGAAAGAAATATCGCGCTCACTTTGCCCATTGTAAACAGTGTGCGCAGCAAAGTTTTTCTGAAGGGGAAACAGTAGAACATGTTAATGGCAAACAGTTTTTATACGATGCGTTAAAAGCAGTTGGTTGTGATGTGGCGTTAGAAAGTTATATTCCGCATTTAAAACAAAGACCGGATTTATTAGTGACGTATCTTCAGCGAAAAATCGCCATTGAATTTCAGTGTAGTAAAATTTCTGTGCAAGACATTACGTTGCGTACCGAAGGGTATAAACGGTTTGGGATTGATGTGATTTGGATTTGCGGTCGAAAAAATAGTCACTTGACGCATAATCCATATCGTTATGCCTTTCCAACGTTATTATTTTATAAACTTGAAAATCATCAACTGTATTTATGTAATGAAAAGCACACTATACGCATCAGTCCGTTAGATTTATTGAAGCGATTGCATTATGAAACGAAAGTCAGTGTATCATCTCATGCCATTCCACCACGTTTAGATCAAAAATTTTTAAGAAACTTTTATAGCCAAAAGGGAGAAATTTCTAAAGTGCCAACGCGCATTTTGGAGCAACAAGGTGCTGTTGCAGGAATGATGTGTAAACAATACGTCTTATTGTCGTATTTATGGCACAAAGCCACGTCAATCAAAGCCTGTCAGGCGTATGTAAAATGGTTGGTAAAAGAGCAAAAATTAGTGGTAGACGATTTACCCTGTGTCGATGTCGATTGTTTTTTAGATGAGGTGTGTTGGTACGGTATTCGACAACTCGAAACTTTAGGTTGTATACGGATAAAAAAGGATGGATTACTTGAAAAAATGTGAAATTTTATATAAGATAGACGTATCATATTTTTGGAGGCAATTATGTCAAAATTATTAGTTTTTGGGCATCAAAATCCTGATACGGATACTATCGCATCGGCAATTGCTTATGCACATTTATTAAACGAAACAAACCAAGAAGCAGAGGCGGTTGCATTGGGGAATGTCAACGAAGAAACAGCGTTTGCTTTAAATTATTTCAATGTACCGACGCCACGTGTCGTTGAAACAGTGGCTAACGAAGTGTCTCAAGTTGCTTTAGTAGACCACAACGAATCACAACAAAGTGTGAGTGACGTTGCGGATGTAGAAGTGGTTGCGGTAGTCGATCACCACCGTATTGCTAACTTTGAAACGGCTAATCCGTTGTATTATCGTGCTGAACCGTTAGGGTGTACGGCAACGATTTTATATAAAATGTTCCGCGAAAAAGACGTTGAAATTCCAAGTGAAATTGCGGGATTGATGTTATCAGCGATTATTTCGGATACCTTATTATTTAAATCACCAACTTGTACAGTTGAAGATGAATTGGTTGCACTTGAGTTAGCAGCAATTGCTCAAGTAGATACACAGTCATACGGTTTAGAGTTGTTAAAAGCTGGTACAAATTTATCATCTAAATCCATTGATGAATTATTAAACTTAGATGCCAAATCATTTGGTATGGGTGACAAAACAGTTCGTATTGCACAAATCAACACGGTTGATGAAAATGAATTGTTAGCTAAACAAGCAGAACTTGAAGCAGCAATGATCAATGAAAATACGACAAATCAATATGATTTATTTGTTTTTGTCATTACGAATATTTTATCAAGTGATTCAGTTGCTATTGTTGCCGGTGAGCCAAAAGAAGCGTTAGAAAAAGCGTTTAATGGTGCTGTGACAAATAACGTTATTGCTTTACCGGGTGTTGTATCACGTAAAAAACAAGTGGTTCCACAATTAACCGAAGTGTTGAGTTAATGTGTTTAAACTTTATATAGTCTAAGTGGAGGGGTATTATGACAATCGATTGGAAATTAGAAGTTGAAAAACGTAAAGAAGATTTATTAAATGACTTGAATACGTTGTTAAGTATTGATAGTGTGCGTCGTGATGAATTAGCAACAGATGATGCACCGGTAGGTCCAGGGCCAAAAGAAGCACTATTAAAATTTTTAGAAATTGGTGAACGTGACGGATTCGTTACAAAAAATGTAGATAATTTAGCCGGACACATTGAAATCGGTGAAGGCGACGAAATTATGGGTGTATTTGGTCACGTTGACGTGGTGCCTGTTGGTACAGGTTGGGATACAGATCCTTTCACGCCAACAATTAAAGATAACCGCCTATACGCTCGTGGTTCAAGTGATGATAAAGGGCCAACAATGGCGGCGTATTATGCCATTAAAATAATTCGTGATTTGGGATTACCAATTCATAAAAAATTACGTTTAATTATTGGTACAGATGAAGAGAGCGGTTGGAAATGTATAGATCGCTATTTAGCCGTAGAGAAAAAACCTGATTTTGGTTTTTCGCCAGATGCTGATTTTCCAATCATTAACGGTGAAAAAGGAATTTTAACATTGAAAGTACGTTTCAATGCACCCGTTACACAAACACCAACTCAATTAGTATCATTTGAAGCCGGTTTGCGTGAAAACATGGTACCGCAAGATGCTGTTGCAACCATTACAACAACAGAATCATTCGATAAAGTAGCTTCTGATTTGAAAGTGTTTGTAGAGCAAAATAACTTACGTGGTACGGCAAAACAAGCAGATGGCCACATTGTAATTGAGATGGTTGGTAAAGCTTCTCACGGTATGGCGCCAATGAACGGTGTAAATGCTGCGACATTTTTAGCAGAATTTTTAGGTGGGTATGATTTTGTTGGACAAGACCGTGAATTTTTATCATTGATTCAAAATTACTTACATTTAGAATTTTATGCTGAAAAACTTGGTTTAGCGCATGAAGATGACGTGATGGGCGTTTTAACAATGAATCCGGGTGTCTTTAAATATGCACAAGGTGTTGGAGAAGTATGGTTAAATTACCGTTACCCTAAAGGTGTGACTGCACAAGGATTAGAAGACGGTTTAAATAAAGCGTTATCTGAATACGATGTAACAATTGAAGCCGGAAAATCACAAACGCCACATTACGTACCAGCAGATGATCCACTTGTGAAAACCTTATTAGATGTGTACGAAAAACATACAGGACATAAAGGTAGTGAACGGACTATTGGTGGTGGAACATACGGTCGTTTATTGGAACGTGGTGTTGCCTACGGTGCAATGTTCCCACATAGCATTGATACAATGCATCAAGCAAATGAATTTATCGATTTAGATGATTTATTCAATGCAACGGCAATTTATGCAGATGCCATTAGTCAATTAGTTCAATAATATTTTGCCTACGTTAAACGTAGGCTTACCATCCTTAGTGTAATGGATATCACGCAAGATTCCGGTTCTTGAAATAGGGGTTCGATTCCCTTAGGATGGGTATAAACCCTTGATTTACCAACGTTTTCAAGGGTTTTGTGTTATATTTGTATGATTATTTCTCAAATTCCGTCAAAATACCTTGATATATTTTGTTATCTTCTTTTTGTTTTAGTTCTTCTAAAACATGTAAATAAACGTTTTGTGTCATCGATATATTAGCGTGTCCTAAACGTTTTGATATATACGCCATACTAAAAAATTTATTTTGGATTATCGACGATGAAGAAATTGACGGAAAGCACAAATTTATTTTCCGATGATACGCCTAAAGAAATTTTAGATTTATACGAAAGTATTAAATCAAAAATATCATTTACCTATTCAAGCACTTAGAATATTCAGGTGCTTTTTATTATAGGATAAACAAGGTGTGAAATCGTACATTTAGTTTTTATCATCAATTGATAAATTACATGAAACCGCTTATAATTTAAATGGTATAAATACATTTATCAAAGAGATGAAAAATCAAATATTTGTGTGGAGGTGTTTAGATGATTACGTATGAGTCATTATGTGAAAAAGTGGGCGTTGATATTTTGGTTGGAGTAGATAAACAACACTGGGTTGATGAGGACGTTTATGAAGATGCACCGGTAGAATGCACTCCAGAAGAAGAAAAGCTTATTGCCGCAGCACAAAAATTATCTGAAGAAGAGTTGGATTTGCTTTTTAAAATTAGAATTACCAAAGATAAAACATTAACAGCGTAAGCACTTGGATAATTTTGAGTAGCGTTGTTCTAGCGTGTTTTATGCTATTTGATCTAATGAGTCAATTGCAGACAAAAATTGTCTTGACGATTCAACAGTCTTTTTATGCAGAATGACACTGTTTTTTATAAAGTGATAGTATTATTTAATTTAGTTTGATAAAAATCCCGCATCACATGCGGGATTTTGTGTATGGTAAAACTAACGATTGGCTATCCAATTTTCATCTACGTTTAAAATGTCGAGTCGTTCTAAAATGAAATTACCCATAAATCCAACGGCAAATCCGGCTAAAATGCCCGTCATCGCTAAAATTGGCAAGTAGTTTAAAATGGTCCATGTCTTTGCAAAAACAGCAAAAACGAGCAATTGACCTAAATTGTGCAAAATGCCACCGATAGTGGAAATGCCGATTAAACTGACGCGTTTTGGGCCTAGTTGTTTGACGGCTAACATACCGATAAAACTCAAGAGGACTCCAGCTAAACTATACATTAATGTGGATAAGGTTCCAGCAAAAAATGTTGTAATGGATAATCGTAAAATGAGCACTTTAATCGTATCTTTTTTTGACAGTGTGAATAGGGCAATCAATGTAATTAAGTTACCTAATCCCAATTTTGCTCCAGGTGCGAAAGCAAAAGGAGAAGGGATACCACGTTCGATGAGTGAAATGACGACTGCCTGTGCTGAAAGCATGGCAATAAACATCATGCGTTGAATGCGTGTTAGTTTCATATAAAATCTCCTTGTATTGTCATTACAGTATATCAAAAGAACGCGTGTTTTTCATCTGTTTCACAAAAAAATAAAACGTTTTCTAAAAACATAATAAATGACGCTTTTTTGTTGTGAATAAGGTAACAATATGGTATGATATTCTGTGTATTTTAAAGGAGGGAATAATAGTGAGCAAAAATATTGTCATTATTGGTGCTGGTTATGCAGGGATTGCAGCCGCAAGACGTTTAGCAAAACAGTACAAAAAAAATGAAGAAATATCGATTACACTAATTGATAAAAATTCATTCCATACGTACATGACAGAGCTACATGAAGTAGCTGGTGGTCGTGTAGAAGCGGAAGCCATTCAATACGATTTACAACGGATTTTCAAAAAATATCCAAAAGTACAATTGGTTACAGATAAAGTGGTATCGATTGATTATGAAAATCAAAATGTTGTTGCTGAACACCAAACGCTATCATTTGATTATTTATTAATTGCAATGGGTGGTGAAGCAAACGATTTTGGTACACCGGGTGTAAAAGAAAATGGATTTACATTATGGTCAATTGAAGCTGCTGAACGTTTACGTGAGCATATTGTTGATTGTTGCTACCGCGCAATGCGTGAACACGATGAAGAAAAACGTCGTGAATTGTTGACGTTTACCGTTATTGGTGCTGGGTTTACCGGTATTGAAATGATTGGTGAGTTAATTGATTGGGTACCATCATTGGCACATCAATTTAAACTAGATGAAAAAGAATTTTCTTTAAAAGTTGTTGAAGCCATGCCAAAAATTTTAAACATGGTTACAGAAAAAGAACAAGTTAAGGCAACAAAATACTTAACGAAAAAAGGTGTAGAACTTGTTCTTGGCGATGGTGTCACATCGATTGAAAAAGACGCTTTACACTTGAAAAGTGGTCGTGTCATTCCAACACAAACATCTATTTGGACAGCTGGTGTACAAGCTAATTCAGACGCTAATGATTTCGGTATTGAAAAAGCAAGAGCCAATCGATTAGTCGTTAATGAATTTATGGAAGCTAAAGGTAAAACAAATGTATTTGTTGCTGGAGACTTAGTGTGGTTTGAAGATTCAAACGCAAATGGTGCGCCCGTTCCACAAATTGTGCAAGCGGCTGAACAAACAGGGCACTGTGCCGCAGAAAACATCATTGCATCAATCGAAGGTACACAAAAACACGCTTATAAAGGTAAATACGATGGATTCATGGTATCTATCGGTTCACGTTACGGTGTTGCCTACATTATGGATAAATACCATATGAGTGGATTCTTTGCCATGTTATTAAAACATATTACCAACTTAATTTATTTCTTTGGTATTCGTAGTTTTTATAATATTGGTGCGTATGTAAAACACGAGTTCTTTGATATTAAAGATAAACGTAATATTTTTGGTGGTCATTTATCAAGCAAAGGGAACCGTTTATGGTTAGTGCCATTACGTATTTTTTATGGTAGCATGTGGCTTTCTGAAGGTTTGAAAAAGGCATTTGGATGGTTTGGTACAACATCATGGTTTGGCGATGACGTTGTTTTCCCATTTGAGTGGTTAAAAGCAGCCGATGCTGTTTCTGGTGCGTCACAAGCAACAGATGCAACAACTGAAGTGGCTAATCAAGTGTTTAGTTTAAGCTATGCGTATGGCGAAGCACCAATGCAAGTGTTTGGCGATATGCCAGACTGGTTTGCATCTATCATGAAAATCTTTATTCCAAATCGTGAGATGGCATTGTTTATGCAAAAATTCATGGTATGTGTTGAAATTGCAATCGGTTTAGCATTGATTGCCGGTCTATTTGTTTGGTTAGTGAGTGCAGTTACCATTACTTTTGTGGCAATGTTCTCCTTATCAGCAATGTTCTATTGGGTAAACATCTGGTTTGTACCTGTAGCGTTAGCGTTAATGTCTGGTGCAGGTAGAACGTTTGGATTAGATTACTACGTACAACCAATGATTGGACGTTGGGTAGATAAGCTGATTTATGGCAAGCCGAAACATATTTATAAATAAAGGCAAAAAAGGCTAGGCATCAGTCTTAGCCTTTTTTGAATGAAAGGGTGAAATGCATGGTTCATCACATTTGGGATAGTCATCCAACGATAAAAGAACAATTGAATAAAGTACAATCCATTATGTTAAATGAGTTGACACCCACACATCCAGATGTGCTCGCAACGGTGAAATCGTACATTTTATCTTCGGGCAAATTTATACGTGCTGCGCTATGTATTTTGTTTGCTGAGCAGAGCGGTCACTTAAATGAAAAAACGCTGTATCGTGCGGCAAGCATTGAAATTTTACATTTAGCGACACTCATTCACGATGATGTGATTGATCGATCGGATACACGACGTAATTTACCGTCCTTTCATCAGCAATTTGATAATCGTATTGCCATTTATGCAGGCGATTATTTATTGGCTTATAGCGCCCGTTTAGCCAAAAAAGGCTATGTAGACGGTATTGAATCGTTTGGCAATGATCGTATTTTAGAATTGGTTTTATCGGGTGAGTTAAGACAATTGATGCATCAATACGATAAAACCATTACACTTACACAATATTTAAAACAAATTCGTGGGAAAACGGCGCAATTATTTGGTCTAGCGACACAAGCTGGTGTGTTATATGAAGGTGTAACACCATCCACTTTGAGAAATGCCTATCAAGCCGGTATTGCATTGGGAATGGCATTTCAGTTACATGACGATTTAATTGATTATTCATGGGATAAAAATGTATCGGGTAAACCAAGATTTCAAGATATTCAAAATGGTATTTATACAGCACCTGTATTATATAGTGGTTCGTATGAAGAGTGGAGTCGATACGTTCCTGAAAATAATGAATGGTCGATAGAGAATTTGACAATATTGTTACATCATCTTGAAAGTAGTGGGGCACTTTTAAAAACACGTGCGCTAATGGAAAAGTATTTAGCACGATTCAACAAACGCGTGCATCAATTATTTGATGACAGGGCAACTGATAGTGTGCAACGGTTATTAAAACAATTATTTTAAAGTCTAAAAAAATGTCGGTAGAGTATCTACCGGCATTTTTTAGGGTTGATGGTATCAGTCATCACCCCTATTTAACATAGAGTTATTTTTTGGCGGTTTTAATGGATGGTTTAAAAGAAAAATCGAAAAAATGATGTCTATGTAAACAGAGTTGACGGTTCACTTTAAAAATGAAATCACAGAAAAATATTACGATTATAGGGCGTATTTTTTATAAAAAGTATGTGTATTTAATTAATATTTTAATATATTATTTTTAGTTAAAACCTTCACAAAAAAGTAGACAAACGCTTTCATTTATGCTATTATTTATTATACAAAATAACCCATAAGGGAAAAGGAGATAAAATAAATGAAAAAATCTTTACTTTTATTAGCTTCAGTAGCAGTATTAGGAGCATGTGGTTCAACAGCTGCACCTGCAACAACTACTAAAGCAGCAGACAAAATGGAGTCTAAGATGGAATCAAAAATGGAGTCTAAAATGGAATCTAAGATGGATTCTAAAATGGATTCAAAAATGATGACATTAAAAGACGGTACTTACAAAGCAGAATCAGGATTTGACGAACGTGGCTGGAAAGTGGTTCATTCAATTACTGTAAAAGATGGCAAAATTACAGAATCTAAATTTGATTATGAAAACAAAGAAGGCAAAATGAAATCTGCTGACGAATCATACAACAAAAACATGAAAGATAAATCAGGTGTTTCAGCTAAAGAAGCAATCGACAAATTAAATATGCAATTGGTAAGCACTCAAGATGCATCTAAAGTTGAAACTGTTACAGGGGCAACAAGCACTTCTAAAGGATTCAAAGAAGCAACTGACTTATTATTAAAAGCAGCAGCAGAAGGTAAAACTGATTTAATTAAATTTGAATTAGCTCACTAATTTTGAATATTAAATAATACACAAACACGGCTTATTCGCGTATAATTAAGCCGTGTTTTTATTTTAAAAGTGAAAGGATAGAATATATGAAAAAGCTATTTTTTCTTTTAGTGGCGACTCTACTAGTTGGGTGCAGTACAACACCACAACCAACAGCATTACCCATTGAAAAAACGCCAATTACACGTAGTGAGTCGTTGTTGCATACCGTTGTTCAATTAAGTGTTTATCATAAAAATCAAGAAGCAGCGATTCAAGAAGCGCTGGATTACATGAGTGAAATGGAAAAATTATTTTCCACTAACTTAGAAGGTTCTGACGTTTATCGCATCAATCAAGCCGCGGGAAAAGAAGCCGTCAAGGTCAATGACGCTACTTTTGAATTGATCAAAAAAGCATTGAATATGGCAAATGAAAGCCACGGTAAATTTGATGTTTCCATTGGTGCCGTTACAAACTTGTGGCGTATTGGAGACGCTGAGTATGCTAATAAACCGGAACATGAAAATATTGTAAAAAATTTAGCGTTAATTAACTATAAAGATATTACGCTTGATGAAGCGAATAAAACGGTGAAATTAGAAAAATCCGGCATGGTTATTGAACTAGGTGGTATTTCTAAAGGGTATATTGCTGATGGCGTGAAGGCGATTTTTGAAAAGCATGGCATTACAACAGCAATTATCAACCTTGGTGGAAATGTTGTCACGATGGGAACTTCGCCAAACAATGAAAAAGGTTGGGTTGTCGGTGTTCAAGATCCGGACGAAGTGCGTGGGACGGTTGTCGGTAGTGTACCTGTACAACAAAAAGCGGTAGTGACTAGTGGGATTTACGAACGCTATGTTGAAGTAGACGGTGTGAAATACCATCATATTCTTGATCCTAAAACAGGGTACCCCGTTGAAAATAACATTTCGGGTGTAACGGTCATTACAGATAATTCAGCGACGGCAGATGGCTACAGTACCGTGCTATTTTTATTAGGTATTGAAGAAGGTTTAAAATATGTTGATGCACACGATAATCTTGAAGCAGTATTTATCGATAAAGATGGCGGTATTCACTTGAGTAAAGGATTAAAATCAACGTTCGAACTGTTGGATAAAGCCTATCATATTGTTGAATAGAGGTGTTTTTGTGAAAAAAATAACGTTACCCATTTTTTTAGAATTTGTGGAATTACGCACTAAAGTAGCGAGCGTTTTTCCGATGTTAATCGGTATTTTGTGGACCATCAATCATTATCACACATTTAATTGGCTCAATACGATTGTGTTTGTGTTGGCGGCGCTTTGTTTTGATATGTGCACGACCGCCATTAACAACACCATGGATTATAAAAAGGCTGTTGATGAAGAATATAAACAAAAGGATAATGTTATTGGTCAGTTCAATTTAAACTATCGGCAAATGGTAACCATCATTTTTGTGTTGCTCAGCATTGCCGTTGTATTGTCCATTGTATTGGTATTTTTAACCGACATTATATTATTACCTATCGGAGCAGTGTGTTTTTTAATTGGTATTTTTTATACATTTGGTCCGATACCACTGTCACGATTACCGTTAGGTGAAATTTTTTCGGGTGTGACAATGGGATTTGGTATTTTCTTTATTAGCATTTTTGTCCAAAATCCAAGTTTACTCATGACATCTGCATGGACAGAAACGGTTGTTCATTTGAATTTACACTGGAAAAGCATTGTATTGACGTTTGTCATGAGTGTGCCGTTAATTTGTTTAATCGCCAATATTATGTTAGCGAATAATCTCTGTGATTATGAACAAGATTTGCGCAATCATCGCTATACACTCGTGCATTACCTCACACCACGTCGCAGTTTAATGTTATATGTTATTTTAAGTATAGTGCCATGGATCATGTGGGCAATTTATATTCTGTTTGGCTATTTACCAATACGTTCAGCCATTGCGTTTGTTCCAATGTTTTTTTTACATTTTCCAAGTATTAAACGTTTTTGTAAAAAGCAAATAAAAAAAGAAACTTTTGTTGAAAGTATCAAAAGTTTCGTCTTGTTTAGTGCTATTTATGTCATTATTTTAGGTTTAGATAGTTTAATTTAGTGGTAAGATCATCTCATTAGCATCAGGGGTGGCTTCACCCGTAATTTCAATCATTAACTGATGTGGCAAACAGACCGCCACTTGACCGTATTGGCTAATCCAACCAGTACGTACACCAATTTGATCGGGAGAATTATCTTCTTTAATGCGAATGCGATGACGATCAATTTCTACAATGTTGTATTGATTATCATTGGGTGTATAGTAAAATTCTTGATTGGGTGTGCTATCGGATAAGACAAATCGATCAACAACATCACCATTAATTTTAACAAGTGCAATCAATTGATTTTTAGATTGTTGTGATAAAAAAAACGTTGTGATGATTGTCGGTGTAAACGACAAAAGAACGGCTGTTATGATTAAAATATAGTCGAATCGTTTTAAATATTTTAAAATCTGTTTCATGAGCATCTCCTAATTTAGTATATTGTATTGAATTGTTTTAAATACGTCAACTATTTAGGGTTACTCAATACGGATAGAAGATAAGAGAGGAACATATGTCAGTCATATTGCAATTAGAAAATATTGGATACACGACTAGTAATCAGTCATTTTCGTTACAAAATATAACGTTTGATGTGCATGAAGGTGAGTGGTTAAGTGTTATCGGACCCAATGGTTCTGGAAAATCGACACTTAGCAAAATCATGATGGGCTTAATTGACTACCAAAGCGGTCAATTATTTTTTCAAAATCAAGTAGTAACGTCACAAAATTTTCATGACTATCGTGATCAAATTGGGTATGTCTTTCAAAATCCAGATAATCAATTTGTTGGTATTACGGTAGAAGAAGATATTGCTTTTGGATTGGAAAATCGACAAGTGCCTTCCGAACAGATGGCTGATAAAATTAAAGACATTTTAAATTTGGTTGATATGACAGCATATGCTCAAACGGCAATTGATGAATTGTCCGGTGGACAAAAACAACGTGTGGCTTTGGCAAGTGCTATGGTGCTAAATCCCAAAGTTTTAATTTTAGATGAAGCAACAACAATGATTGACCCACAATCTAGACAGGAATTGTTTCAAGTCTTGAAAAAAATTCAAGTGGAAAAAGGTGTTGCGATTGTATCGGTGACGCACGATAGACAAGAGTTGTCATTTTCTGATCGTATCGTTTCATTAAACAATGGACAAGTCATTGACATCATTGATGCCAAGCAATACCAATATACAGCACATGCGGGATTAACAAAATCAGTCGTTGATGCAGTTGTTGAACGATTTTCATTATTTCAACAACAAGAAACGATCAATTTATCAATAGAAAGTGTAGTAAATGAATTATGGACATCGTATATCAAGACGTAAATTTTTCTTATTATGGCATCAATCAAACAGCCAAAAGTGTCTTAAAACAATTAAATATGGCGATTCCTTATCATCAAATGACGGCAATTATTGGAAAAACGGGTAGTGGTAAAACGACGTTAACGAAATTGTTAAATGGATTGGAAAAACCGCATTCGGGAAAAGTAGTATTTAAAGATAGTGTACTCACGCCAGAAAGTTCGCAAGATGAACAATTTTTACTAAAAAAACATGTCGGCATGGTCTTTCAATTTCCCGAGACGCAGTTATTTGAAAAAACGGTGCTAGATGATGTGATGTTCGGTCCTTTAAATTTTGGGTATGCTCAAGAAGAGGCTAAAAAAATGGCGATACATGCCTTATCACAAGTTGGTATTGACGATCAATTTTATGGTCAAAATCCATTACGGCTATCGGGTGGACAAATGCGAAAAGTGGCAATTGCCGGTGTCTTGGCGTGTGATGTAGATGTTTTAGTGTTAGACGAACCAACGGCAGGTTTAGATTCAACGGCTAAAAAAGACTTGATGAACTTGTTTAAAACGTTAAATGAAACTGAACAAAAAACGATTGTTTTTATTTCTCACGACATGAATGAAGTGAGTGAATACGCCGATTATGTCGCTGTCATTCAAGACGGAGCATGTGTCAAATTAGATACGACCGCCAATGTTTTTTATGATGATGCTTATAGTGATATTGATGGCGTTGTTTTACCAGAAACGGTTCATTTTTTCAAAAAATTGTTAGAACGTGTACCTAATTCTAAAAAATTTGAGGCATTAAAACCCGTTACTGTAAAAGCACTCATGTCGAGTATTGAAATGATGAAACAAGAGGAGACGCAATCAAATGAATAAATTTTTTCTTGGACGTTACATTCATTTTAATTCGCTCATTCATCACTTAGATGCACGATTAAAATTAGTCGTTACATTATTTTTACTAGTCATGACAATGATTGTGTCATCACAACTTGGCATGAGTTTATTAGCCTTTCTTTTTGTTGCACTCATTTATTTATCCAAAGTACCATTAAAGGCGCTATATTATGGATTAAAACCAATTTTAAATATCATCTTGTTTACAACGTTCTTACAAATCTGCGTTGTCCAAGGTGGAAAAATTTATTTTTCTTTAGGTGTCGTGCATATCACTAGTTCAGGTTTAAATAATGCTGTATCAACATTATTTCGCTTAACGAGTATTGTTGTTGTTTCAACGCTATTAACGCTAACCACAAAACCTATTGAATTAGCCGATGCCATTGAATTTTTTATGTGGCCATTACGTAAAATCATCAATGTGCCGTTATGGTCGTTAATGTTTTCTGTATCCATTCGTTTTATTCCAACACTCATGCTAGAGTTAGAAAAAATCATGATGGCACAACGTTCACGAGGTGTTCGTTTTGAAAGTGGTGGAATGATACAGCGTGGAAAAGCGTTCGTCCCGATTTTATTACCGCTCATGGTGTCAACGTATAAACGTGCCATTGATTTAGGTACGGCAATGACGGCACGAGGCTTTAATGAAAATGTCCGTCGGACAAAATTCCGACAATTGACATGGCAAAAACAAGATACAATTGGTGCGCTTATTTCATGTTTAGTCATAATTGGCATTTTTTTCGTTCAATAAAGGAATAGTACCCGTTTAAAACGATAGTTCATAACGTTTTAAACGGTTTTTTAGCTATAATTATCATAAAAAGAGTAGTCATTAATTAAAAATTGTTTTGAAATCATTAGTTTAATCGTTTGGAAAATGAGTTGATCAATTAATTTTTTTTAGTGATTGACGGGAATATATGGGAAACATATAATTAAATTGATGAAAGCGTTTAATTTATAATTGATATACCAAGATTTGTAAAAGTGTATCAATAAAAAAAGTGATTGTTTTACGATTATGTATAGTAACAGAAGATATTCATTTGAAGAAAGGAGTTATTTTGTATCAAACGACTATTTGATACAATTATTGTGGAATAAATATGATTAAATTTTATAAAACAGGGAATTTTAGTATTATTTCTTTTGCGTTGTGTTTATTGCTACATCAATATATTTTAAAACAAGAGAATTTTAGTTATATATTTGTAATCGTTTTAGCACTGATGTGTTTATTAATTATAGAGGGGATGTATAGCGTTAAATATAAATATTTTAATAGATTTGTTTATACGCTTATAGGGATATTCATTTCTATCATTATAGCGAGTCTAAAAATAGATTATTATGTAGGTCTTATTTTGATTTTTGGACTAGGTTTGAGAGATGCGTATGATTTACGTCGATAATGATAAAGGTTGATAGAGTATGATTTTTTTACTAGCTGTTTTATCCACTTTTTTATTTATATATTTAAATAATAGGGTATTTCAAAGAACACAATATACTAAAGTGATTGATATTGTAGTTATTTTTGTAGGAATTTTTCTTAATATGATAGATTTATCGAATCATTACATTCATGCTTTAACGATACCTTGTATGGTATTAGCAACAATAGACGCATTAAAAAAATGAAATTAATGGTAATGAATTAAAAACCCCGTTTTAAAACGATATGAACAAATCGTTTTAAAACGGGGGTTAACTTATGAATGTTTTGATGAAATAGCATTATTAAGATTTTTTTGTAGTGTTGCATTAAGAGCAGTATAAAAAGTTTTGTCGTCTTGTAAAAGGTGACTTTGTTTTAAAAATTTATCGGCAGTTGCTAGTGATTTTTTAGTTGCAGTATAGTCACCTAGACATTCCAATTCGTAATAAGCTTTAATGGTTTGTAATGAGTATTGTTGCTGCTTTAAATAGGTTTGTAATGTTTTAGATTTTCCAAGTTTTATTGCTTTTTCTTTTTCATTTTGTAGTAGATAAATTAATAATAGCAAAGATTCTGTAGCAGCTTTAATAAATTTATTTTCTGTAAATTGAATCAGTTGCTCTGCTTTTTGTTGTGCTAATTCAAGGTTGCCATTGAGTATTTGTACTTCAATAACGTTTGCAAGTACGGTTTGGCAAATAATACCTGGTTCTAATAAACTGTCATCAAGCGAATAAAAATCAGATAAGTTTGATTCTTTTGAATCTAAAAAAAGTTGTGCCGCATGCTCTAGTGATTGATAAAATAGTTTACTATGATGCGGGTATTCTTTCAGTTCAAGCACTTTAGCACCATCGGTTATTCCGTTAGGGTTTATATTTAGAAAAACAAAACCTAAATTTATCAAAATTTGTGGTAAAGCAATTAGCCAATGATTCAATATCAGTCCAATCATTAAAAAAATAAAGATTAAAGAGATATGTATAATAATACCACCGAAAAGCATTAGAATGCTTCTTGTGTCATTGTGGTCTTTTTTTATACCGACATACTGTGCGCCAGCACCTTGTACCAATAACTTTTTAGTGAACTTCCAATGCCCTTGTTGATTGACAAAGCTGTATTTACCGAGTGAGATGGCAACAGTTTTAAAACCAGTGAGTTCACCGAAAAAAGCGTGCCCTAATTCATGAAGTAATAATGTGATATAAAGTAGAGTATATAAGATTACGAAATATAGTATTGCGCTAAAGCCATTCTTATCATTGAGTCGAGCTATTAAGAACCCAAATGTTAAAAACGATGATAGAATCAGTAAATTCCCAACGGTAAGACAAATGATGTTTAAAAATTTAAGATAACGCTTATTTTTTATCATAAGATACACCCTTTCAAAAATAAATATTTATTACTATATCGTACTTTAATAACCGATTCAAGCAAAAACTTAATACAAAATAAATCCCTTTTTATGTTGTGCATTTCTTTTTTTGTTACGGACAGTTTGAAATTGTTTATATTATAATGAGGTGATTTTATGGAAAGTGGGCGTGACTATATCGTTCCGGATTGTTCTCTATTTTCAGAGTTTAAACCTTGTATTACTGACGGGAAATGTACACGATGTGGCTCTAGTCAGCTCGTGCTTGCGCCATGTGAAGTGTGTCAAAAATTTTGCCTTTATTGTGTGTCGTGTATAGCACTCGGCAAAATGAGAGCGTGTTGCCATGTTGCAACAGTTGAAAATAAAAAGATGCCGTTGCGAACGGTCAAATGTCTATGGGATGGTCAATTGTCAATGCAACAACAAGAAGGCTCACATGCTATTAGCCATGCGATAGACAGCCGTCAAAATTTATTGGTAAGCGCTGTAACAGGTGCAGGAAAAACGGAAATGCTTTTTGAAAGTGTTGAAAAAGCATTATCCAGCGGGTTACGCATTTGTTTAGCAACACCACGTATTGATGTGTTATTGGAACTTGTTCCGCGATTTCAAAAAGCGTTTCCCAATGAAGACATTATGGTATTGTATGGCAATCAAAAAGAAACGTATCATTTTACGCAATTTGTCATGGCAACCACACACCAACTACTAAAATTTACGCATGCTTTTCAAGTGCTCATAGTTGATGAAGTGGACTCCTATCCATTTGAACATAACGCGATGCTCCAACGGCGTGTGCCGATGGCACTCACTGATGACGGGGTTGTGATTTATTTAACGGCTACACCAACACCACATCACGAAAAATTAATGCGTCAAAACATGTTGAATTATTTTGAATTGCCTGCGCGTTATCATCAACACGCACTTAGTGTGCCAAAGTGTCGATATATTGGCAATTATGTGAAACATATCGAAAAAAGACGAATGACTGGGTGGATGAAACTGATGTTAAATTGGGTTAAAGAAGGAAAGCGCTTTTTAGTATTTTGTCCAAAAATTGACGTGATGCATCAGTTAGAAGCGTGGTTAAATGAGTTGAGCGTCACTCATTTTGAAAGTGTGTACGCCGAAGATGCGTTGCGTGAAGAAAAAATTGTACAAATGAGAGAAGGAAAAGTGCAGTTTTTGTTGACCACGACGATTTTAGAACGCGGCGTCACTTTTAAAAATATTGATGTCATTGTTCTCGGAGCAGATCATCGCGTCTTTTCTAAAGCAGCATTAGTACAAATTGCAGGTAGGGTAGGACGGTCGATAGAACACCCGACAGGGCAAGTGTTATTTTGGCATAACGGCATGACAAAAGAAATGAAACAGGCTGTTAAATGGATTAACGAAAAAAACGAGCAGGCAAAAAGAAGAGGATTGATTCATGCGTGAGTGTATGATGTGTCAAAAAGTCATTCGACAATCGACAAAATGGGCGTCATTATTTTTAAACGATACAGACAATACGGTCTGTGAGGCGTGTTTAAAGGACGCTGAATTGTATCAACAAGCATTAAAAGATTATTTAGAACGAAATGAGTATCATTTACGTTTCTATTTATCGTGTGTTCTCAAAAAACATGTCCCTTTAAAACATGTTCAAGTGCTGACGAAAGGCTATAAAAGAGAAAAAATCAACTTATATGATGAAGCATATGCGATTTGTTGTTTGCTTATATCGTGTGCATCGCTGACACCAACGATACTCAACTATGAAATGCGTCCAGCTAAACATGCCAAAAAGACGCTTGTCATTGGTTTTGATGATACGTGTGATGTCAATTTGTTTCGGTTAGTTAACCCAGATTAAAGCAACCGGGGTTAACCTTCAAAATAAGAAAGACAATGGAACACAATGTGTGATGGAAGATTATGAAAACGGTTTTTAAATATGCTATAATAAAATCAGAAATTTAAATAGACGCGAAGGGTTAACCCTTCCTTTATGATATTCATCATAAAGGAATCCTATCAATCCTTCAATAATCTTCAGCTGAAAGGGAGAACGAAAAATGAAGAAAGAACTGGAACGACTTCTAGCACAAAATGACACCTTTATGGTGGAAGGTGTCCTCAATAAAAATAAACTATCGGAGTTGGCAAGGCAGTATAACCCTGAACTCCTCAATCTCTTAATGAGTGACAAAAAAATTTCCCAGCATTTCTTTGCAACGCTTGAAACAGGTGTTCTCGTCTTTAAAAAAGACATCTTTTTGCAGTTTTTGAACAACAAAGAATTTCTCCCTGACAGCTTTACGGCTTACAAGACTAAAATTGGTCTAGCGACAGGAGACAAGTATCTTTCCGAAAATCAAGAAGTTGTTCTGAACTTCCCCTATAAAGACTGTGTGCTGGAGGGTGGACAAACCAAGGACGATGCCAAACGTCAGGAAATTTTCTTTAATGAAACGCTTGCTCCAACAGAAATCAATCGCCTGCTGGATGACAAAGTTTTAACGAATTTCAAACGCTATGATGAAACTGGCGAGCATGAAGTAGAAGAATTAAAGGATACGGATAATCTCATCATCAAAGGAAATAACCTAATTGCTTTGCATAGTTTGAAAAAACGCTTTGCCGGAAAAGTGAAGTTGATTTATATTGACCCACCTTATAATACGGGGAATGATAGCTTTAATTACAATGATAGTTTTAATCATTCGACTTGGCTAACTTTTATGAAAAATCGGTTGGAAGTGGCAAAAGAATTGTTGAGTGATGAGGGTAGTATTTGGATAAATTTGGATGATAATGAAGCTCACTATTGTAAGATTCTATGCGATGAAGTTTTTGGACGTGAAAATTTTATTCATAATATTGTTTGGCAACACCGAAAAAGTGTACAAAGCGATATTGTTGTTAGCCTGTCGCACAATCATCTTTTAGTTTATGCAAAAAGTGCTAATAATTTAAAATTAAATCGCTCAAAAGATGTTAATGAAAATGCTTTCTCAAATCCTGATAATGACCCACGAGGTGCATGGAAAGTTACACCATTTGACGCACCAAATATTCGCCCAAATTTAACCTATCCAATTACCAACCCAAATACAGGTGAAACTTATTTACCGCCAGAAGGTAGATGTTGGCGAACAACACAAGATGAATACAACCGATTATTACAAGAAAATAGAATTGTTTTTGGCAAAACAGGAAATTCAAAGCCACAAGCAAAATTATTTTTAAGTGAAGTTCAAGCAAAAGGCGTTAGTATCAAAACTTGGTGGGACGATTGTGGAACAGCAACGGAAGCAACCAAAGAATTACAAAAACTATTTGAAGCCAAAAATATATTTTCAACGCCAAAACCCGAAAAATTATTACAACGAATAATTGAATTATCCACCAATTCCAACGACATCGTCCTTGACTATCACCTTGGTTCAGGAACAACCACCGCCGTCGCCCACAAGATGAACCGCCAATATATCGGTATTGAGCAGATGGATTACATCGAAACAGTTTCAGTGGAACGCTTGAAAAAGGTTATTGCAGGTGAACAAGGCGGTATCTCTAAAGACGTCAACTGGTCTGGTGGCGGTAGCTTTGTGTACGCTGAACTGAAAAACGATGCTCAAGATTTTAAAAATCAAATTTTAGAAGCGACAACAACGGAAGAATTATTGGAGCTATTTGAACTTGCGAAAAAATCGTCATTCTTATCTTATCGGATTGACCCTAAAAAGCTAAAGAAAGCTGAATTTGAGAAGCTTTCCTTGGCGGAACAAAAGCAAATTTTGTCTGAAATCATCGACAAAAACAATCTCTACGTGAATTACGCTGATATGGATGACAGCGATTATGGGATTTCTGCTCAGGACAAGAAGCTCAATCATGCTTTCTACGGAAAGGAAAAATAAGTTATGCCTTTTATTTACGAAACCTATGACACGGTCAGTCGGTCTGGCTTTAAGAATTTTCGAGCAGATTTACCTGACTACATCACAAAAAATTTAAAATATGCTTTACGACCTTACCAAGAGGAAGCACTTGGACGGTATTTATACTATAAAACCGATAAAAATCGTGCTATTCCAGAGCAAGTCCTCTACAACATGGCGACTGGTTCAGGGAAAACACTGTTAATGGCGTCAGTCATTTTGGAAAAGTATCATCAAGGCGAGCGAAACTTTATTTTCTTTGTCAACAACGATAATATTCTGACGAAAACCAAGGATAATTTTTTGGAGAGTACTTCTGGAAAATATCTTTTTGCAGAAAAGATTGTCATGGACGGACAAATCGTGACAGTGCGTGAAGTGACGGATTTTTCAGATAGTCGAGATGACAGTATCAATATTGTTTTTACTACCATTCAGAAACTGCATCAAGACCTCAATACGCCACGAGAAAATCGCTTGTCTTACGAACAATTTAAGGATATTTCTGTCGTCATGTTGGCGGATGAAGCCCACCACTTGAATGCAGGTTTGAGCAAGTCAGAAAAAGATGATAACACGAGCTGGACAAGTACGATTGAAGCGATTCAAAAGACCTCCAAAAAATCGAGTATCTTTGAATTTACGGCAACCATTGACTTGACCAATCCAACGTTGGCACAAAAGTACGAAAAATCTCTCCTCTTCAAGTACGACTTGAAAGAATTTCGACTGGACAAGTATTCGAAAGACGTTCTCTTTCACTTGGTGGATGGCGAAGTGAACAATCGCATGCTTCAAGCTATCCTTATCAGCCAGTACCGTAAGAAAATTGCTCTGAAAAACGGTATCAACCTAAAACCTTTGGTCATGTTCAAGTCACAGCAAATTGCCGAGAGTCAAGAAAATCTGGATGCATTTTTAGGTTTGCTGGATAACCTTACGCCTGAAGATATTCAAGCACAGCGTAATCTTGTTTCAGAAATAGACGAAAAATCCAGTATTTTAAAAAAGGCATTCTCTTATTTTGAAAAAGCGGATATTTCAGATAGTGATTTAGTGGCAGAACTTCAAGAGGATTTTCGGAAAGAACGCCTACTTTTAGTTGACGGAAAGAATAAGCATAAAGATAGTCTTCATCTCCTCAACACCTTGGAACAGCCTGCAAATGAAATCCGTGCGATTTTCGCTGTGGATATGCTCAATGAAGGTTGGGACGTTCTCAATTTGTTTGATATTGTCCGTCTTTATGACATTCGTGATGGTAAAACGACAAAAAACGGCTTTGTTGCCGGAAAAACCACCAACACCGAGAAACAGTTGATTGGACGTGGTGCTCGCTATTATCCTTTTGTGATTGGTGATAATTTGGAGGAAAAATATATTCGTAAGTTTGACGATAATGAGAATAACGAACTCCGTGTTATCGAGCAATTACATTATCATTCTGCGAATAATCCTCGTTATATTTCAGAGCTCAAGCAAGTTTTGCGTGAGTCTGGTATTTTCGATGACCAAAATTTAGTAGAACACACGTTGAAACTCAAAGAATCTTTCAAAAAGACGCGAACTTACACCGATGGCGTCGTCTGGATGAACAAACGTCTCTCATATGAACAATTTCTTGAACAACGTCAAGGCAGTTTGTTTGATACGAATTTCATTCCGAAATCTTTTGAAGTGAAACTCTTAACTCATGGCGTACGAGATATTGAGGCTTTTGATGAGGCAACTTACGTTTCGGAAAGTTTAGAAGTTCTTACCTTCAAATTTGGCGAAATCATCGGCAATCATATTGTTAGAACTGCCATCAATCGCAACAAAAAGTTTTCTTTTGATCATCTTCAAAAGACTTTTGTAGGATTATCGAGTGTCTCTGGATTTATCGATATGCTTTCAGATATTGATATGCGAGTGGAGTCTCAATATCACTTAGTCAATGATTTGACACCAGATGACAAACTTTACATCACGGAAAAACTACTTCATCATATTGAAAAAGATTTGATTGCGACGGAAGAGCATTTCTTTGGTTCAGAAACATTCGAACAGTATAAAATTAAAGACTTGTTTGAAGATAATATTTTGCGGAAATACACTGTTCATCACAACAGTCAGGCAGAGTTTGGTGTGTCGCAAAAAAATTCAGCTGAAACCCAATATTTCGAAAACTTGGATAATCTGGACTGGTACGCTTATGATGATAACTTTGGTACAAGTGAAGAAAAACTTCTCGTTCGTTTGGTGAAGGATTTAATGACGGAACTTGAAGAAAAATGGACGGATATTTACTTGCTTCGAAATGAAAAAGCTGTGCGGATTTACAGTTTTGATAAAGGGCAAGCTTTTGAGCCGGACTTCCTCTTGTTTGCCAATGATAAGAAGACTGGCAATGTTTCTTGGCAAATTTTCATTGAGCCGAAAGGTAGTCAATTCTTGGATGCGAATAACACTTTCAAGAATGGCAAGGAGGGTTGGAAACAGGAATTTTTGCGTCAAATTTCTGAGCGAGACGAGGCAAGAACGCTGGTGGATGATGACCGTTATCGCATTGTCGGCTTGCCGTTTTTCAATGAGATGGTAAGTAAGGATGAGATTAAGGTAGCATTACGGGCACTTTAATAGACAATGTGAGCAGAAAATAAAAAATGTATATTAAAATTAAATGATTGTGTAACAATGTTTATGGTTGGTGGCATAAGCCACCAACCATAATTTCATGTATACAAAAAAGCAATTTTTCTATATGGTACCATCTCTTCACTAGGTGCTTAATATTTTAAGTCAAAAGTGACGTACGAATAGCTCCTTCCCCGCACAACGTAGGGGAAGAGAAATGTATCGCATACATTTCGGTGAGCTGTACATCACTTTGTGACTTAAAATGAAAAGATAGTGACTTAACATCTGTTAAATCACTACCTTTATGAGCTATCAACTCTATTTGATATAGAGACAAAAAACGACCGTTTATTTAGCGGTCGCTTTTTGTTCGTTTAAATTATCGTCTTTGTTTGCCTTCGTTACGGCGTTGTCCGTTTGTGATTGGAGCAGGTACCGTTTCAGATGTTTTGTTTGGTGTGATGTCTTTACGTTTTGGTAATGTGATTGGATTTTGTGCCATGTATTCTGCAACTTGTTCTTTAATACGTGGTTTTTGTACTAAATTCGTGTATAACGTTGTAAAGCAACTCACAATACCACCGATTACCCAATATAAAGCCGCTCCGGCTGGAACGCTTGATGCAAACACAAGTTGCATGATTGGTGTAATCAAAATCATTGTACGGTTCATTTGTTTTTGTTCAGGTGTCATACCAATTTGTGTGAGTAGACCTTGAATCAAATACGCACCTGCCGATAGAATCGTTAATAGCATACTTGGTACGTCTAATGAAATGCCCATGAAGACATCTGAACGAATGGCGTTTGATGAAATCGTCGCAAAATATAATGCAGAGAAAATTGGAATTTGTACAAAGATTGGTAAACAACCACCTGCTGAAATTAATTTAATGCCGGCTGCACGTTGCAATGCCATCATTTCCATTTGAACGGCATTACGTTCTTCAAGAGATTGTGCATTTTTTAAACGGTCATTTATTTCGTCCATTGCGGGTTTAATATACGTTGTTTTTTCACTGTTTTCAGTTGTAGCACGTGTCATTTGTAAGTTTAATGGTGTAATGATTATACGTACGATAATGGTTACCATGATGATACCCAATCCGTAGCTACCGGCTTGCCCACCGAAAAGTTGTGCAAACCAAATGATGATAGATTCCATTGGTTTTCCTAATAAATCCCACACCCAACCGGTTGGTTCTCCGTTTGCTGTTCGTGACACACATCCCGAAAGTAGTAATAACAGCGTTGTAAATAGCGTTAATTTTTGAATCGATTTATTTTTCATATAGCTTCCTTTTAAACAAAATTTTAAATCATTATATCATATTCTATACAGATAGGAAATGTTATTAAATTGAATGTTTTTTGAAAAAACGTATAATAGGTGATGGAGGTTGCTTATGGATGTAAAGACGGCTTTTTTAAATCAACTAGCGCATGAAAAGTTTTATTCACAGGCGACTATTGACGCGTACGCTCGTGATATCGATAAGTTGTTCAGTTATTTATCGTCACAAGGTGTAACCGATGTTACGCAATTGACTTTTCATCAGGCGCGGTTTTATTTAGGGTATTTGAATGAATGTGGGTATAGTAAAAACACCATTTCACGACTATTGTCCAGTGCACGTGTTTTTTTTCAATATTTAGTGACAAATGATTATTGTCAAGACAATCCATTTAGAAGCATTTCATATAAAAAAAGGGAAAAAAGATTGCCTAAATTTTATTACCCCTCTGAAATGAACATGATTATACAATCGGCGATTGGGACAACACCACTCGATAAACGCAATGTGGCACTAATTGAACTTTTGTATAGTTGCGGATTACGTGTGAGTGAGTGTATCGGCGTGAGTGTGAATGATATCGATCATCATGCGCAACTCATACGCGTTGTGGGTAAAGGTGGCAAAGTGCGGTATGTGCCTTTTGGTGATGTCGCGCAACACTATTTATCGGTGTATTTGGACGAAGCGCGTGGAGCGTTAATGCAATCAAAAGAACACGATATACTGTTTGTGAATCATTTAGGCGATCCGCTAACAAGTGTTGGTGTCGCGTACATCTTAAATCAAATCATTAAAAAAAGTAGTTTAACGTTTGATATTCATCCGCATAAATTGCGCCATAGTTTTGCAACGCATTTATTAAATAATGGTGCAGATATTCGGGTTATTCAAGAATTATTAGGGCATGACAGTTTAAAAGCAACTGAAGTGTATACACACGTCACAAAAGATAATTTATATCGTGAATATATGATGCATCATCCACGATCACGAAAGAAAAAGGAGTAAATTATGACAACAATATGTGCAGTAAAAAAAGGGAATCAATTTGCCATGGCAGGTGATGGACAAGTCACTATGGGACAAAGTGTGATTATGAAAGGGAGCGCTAAAAAAATTAGACGTCTCTACAATGATGAGGTCATTGTTGGTTTTGCCGGTTCAGTAGCCGATGCTATTACATTAGAAGAATTATTTGAAGATAAGCTCAATCAGTATAAAGGTAATTTGCAACGTGCCGCCATTGAATTGGCAAAATCTTGGCGTTCAGATCGCATGTTACAAAAGTTAGAAGCGTTACTCATTGTCATGAATAAAGAACAAATGCTACTCGTATCTGGAACGGGAGAAATTATTGAACCAGATGACGGTGTTTTAACCATTGGTTCGGGTGGTAATTTTGCCTTAGCAGCGGCACGTGGTTTAATGCGCGTGGATAATGCATTGAGTGCGCAACAAATTGCCTACGAAAGTTTAAAAATTGCATCTGAAATAGATGTCTTTACAAATGATAATATTATTGTAGAAGCGATTGGAGAATAATATGACACTACTTGAAAAAACACCAAAACAAATTGTCTTGGAATTAGATCAATACATTGTAGGGCAACAACAAGCTAAAAAATCGGTTGCCGTTGCGTTACGTAATCGTTACCGTCGCATGAAATTAGATGAAAGCATGCAACGTGATGTGACGCCTAAAAATTTACTCATGATTGGCTCAACGGGTGTTGGTAAAACGGAAATTGCGCGTCGTTTAGCGACGTTAGTAGATGCTCCTTTTGTCAAAGTTGAAGCAACAAAATTTACAGAAGTTGGTTATGTCGGACGTGACGTAGAGTCAATGGTGCGAGATTTAGTCGATAATGCGGTACAGTTAGTGACGAAAAAACAAAAATCTTTTGTCTATGCACAAGCTGAAAAACAAGCCATTTCCCGTCTTGCTGCAGCGTTAAAACCGGGGATTTTTAGAAAAAAAGCGAATGCACAATTAGATGCCTTATCACAAATGTTTAAAGGTATGGGTGTTGAAGCGCCGCAACAGGAAGAAGAGGAAGAAGTTTCAGCAGAGTTAGCCGCAGATAGACGTATTTTAGAAAAACAAATTGCTCAAGGTTTACTTGACGATAAAGAAGTGACGATAAAAGTAAATGAACGTGAAAAAGCAGTATATGGTGGTGGACCTGCAATGGAACAATTGTCCGCCATGCAAGATATGCTTGGTTCAATGCGTCCACGTAAACAAATTAAACGGACATTAAGCGTGAAAGAAGCTAAAGAATTATTGATTGATGATATTTCAGAAACATTAATTAATAAAGACGATATACATTCACAAGCAATTGAGTTAGCGCAAAATACAGGGATTATTTTTATTGATGAAATTGATAAAATTACCTCTAAAAACAATCAAGCAGGGCAAGTGTCTCGTGAAGGTGTACAACGTGATATTTTACCGATTGTTGAAGGTTCGCAAGTATCCACAAAATATGGACCAATCAAAACGGATCATATTTTATTCATTGGGTCAGGGGCATTTCATTTATCTAAACCATCCGATTTAATTCCGGAATTACAAGGACGTTTTCCAATTCGTGTCGAATTAGAAGATTTAACAAAAGAAGATTTTGAGCGTATTTTAAAAGAGCCAAACAATTCTTTAATTAAGCAATATACGGCTTTATTGGCGGTAGAAGGTGTGGAAGTCATTTTTACACAAGAAGCGATTGAAACAATTGCGCGTCATGCGTTTGAATTAAACGAAGAAACGGATAATATTGGTGCTAGACGTTTACATACTATTCTTGAAAAATTATTGGAAGATTTATTATTTGAATCAGCCGATATGTTTGGCGCACAAGTGACAATTACACAAGCCTATGTTGAAGAAAAAGTTGGTAAAGTGGTCAAAGATGACAAGTTAAAACACTATATTTTGTAATGAATGAGTGAATCGGAGGAGCAAAATGAACCATATTTTAGAAAACAACATCATGCGCGTTGTGGTGAGTGAGCATGGAGCAGAATTGCAAAGTTTTTATAATAAACCGTTAGCGCTTGAATACGTGTGGCAAGGTAATCCAGAGTATTGGGCAAGACGTTCGCCCGTTCTTTTTCCAAATGTTGGTCGATTGAAAGAAGACACTTACACATTTGATGGCAATGCGTATCATCTTACGCAACATGGTTTTGCACGAGATAAAGCGTTCGAACTGACGGAACGTACCGAAACGACACTGACTTTTAAATTGGTGAGTGATGACGAAACGAAAAAGATGTACCCATTTGATTTTGAATTGGTTTGCACGTATGTTTTAACCGATTCTACGCTACGTGTGATGTACGATGTGTTGAACACCGGTGACAAAAAAATGTATTATTCAATCGGTGCGCATCCGGCATTTAACACAACGTTAAATGATGAACAGTTTGAAGATTTTACCGTTGCTCTATATGGGTTAGGCGAATTTAAACGGTATTTATTGGAAGGGCCGTTTGTCATTGATCGAGCAGTCGAAACGGTCATTAACCCTCACATTGATTTGGAAAGAGACTGGTTTGCAATGGACGCTGTTATTTTTGAAACGGACAGACAACAAGTGAGTGTTGATGTCTACAACAAACAAAATCACGGTGTGCGTGTGACGTTTAATGAAACAGCCTACGTTGGCATTTGGTCGCCGTATCCGAAGCAAGCGCCGTTTGTTTGTGTTGAGCCGTGGCAAGGTATCGCGGATACAACAACGCACGACGGGCAATGGGTGAATAAAAAAGGAATAAATCAACTAGAGATTGGTCAACACGGTTGCTTTACGTACGATATTACAGGTTTTTAGTTTACTAATCGTATAGAATGGTGTAAACTGTTTAGGTATGAATTATTTATTGGAGGAATTTAGCGAATGAGCGCAAAATTTGAAAAAACAACAGGCAATGAAGGCCTATTAACATTTGAAATCTCTCAAGAAGAAATTAAAAAAGGATTGGATGCAGCGTTTGCACGTGTTCAAAAAAACTTAAATGTACCAGGTTTCCGTAAAGGTAAAGTGCCTCGTGCGATTTTCAACAAACAATTTGGTGAAGCAGCGTTATATGAAGATGCATTAAACATCGTTTTACCAGATGCTTACGACAATGCCATTGAAGAATTAGGTTTATTCCCAGTAGCGCAACCAAAAATTGATGTCAAATCAATGGAAAAAGGTCAAGCATGGGTAATTGAAGCAACTGTAACGTTAAAACCAGAAATTACATTAGGTGAGTATAAAGGTTTAACAGTGCCAAAACAAGACCGTACAGTTTCTACAGAAGATGTTGAAGCACGCTTAAAAGCAAAACAAGAACAATTAGCAGAAATGGTCGTTAAAGAGGGTAAAGCTGAAAATGGCGATACTGTTGTTATTGATTTTGAAGGCTTTAAAGACGGCGTAGCGTTTGCTGGTGGAAAAGGCGAAAACCACTCATTAGAATTAGGTTCAGGCTCATTTATTCCAGGATTTGAAGATCAATTAGTAGGTACTCAAGCTGGTGATGATGTTGAAGTGAATGTAACTTTCCCAGAAGAATACCATTCAGAAGAATTAAAAGGTGCACAAGCAACATTTAAAGTGTCTGTTAAAGAAGTGAAAACAAAAGAAGTTCCAGCTTTAGATGACGAATTTGCAAAAGATGCAGATGACAGTGTTGAAACTTTAGCGGAATTAAAAGACAAATATACTCAAGAATTACAAGAACAAAAAGATGCAGCAGCACAATCTGCCATTGAAGATGCAGCATTGCGTTTAGCTGTTGAAAATGCTGAAATTGGTGAATTACCATATGAAATGGTACATTCTGAAGTACATCGTCAAATGGACTTCTTCTTAAACGACATGCAACGTCAAGGTATTTCAGAAGAGTTATACTACCAATTAACAGGTACAACACGTGCAGACTTACATAAACAAATGGAAGTTGACGCAGATGTACGCGTTAAAACTAACTTAGTGTTAGAAGCAATCGTTAAAGCTGAAAACTTATCTGTTACACCAGAAGAAATTGAAGCAGAAATCAACGAATTAGCACAAACATACAACATGCCAGTTGAACAAGTAAAATCTATTTTAAATAACGATATGTTAGAAAATGATATTAAAACGAAAAAAGCTGTTGCTTTAGTTGTTGAATCTGCTGTTGAAGCGTAATCATTTTAGTAACCCTACCTGATTATCGGGTAGGGTTACGTTATAAATGTATATTTTGATATTCAAAGTTTTTTTGGAGGGCAAATGAAAAATATTGTTTTAATACATGGTACATGGTGCAATGGTCAAGTATGGGGAGAATTTGCGACAAAGTTAGCATCCATGGGCTTAAATGTCCACACACCAAGTTTACGTTATCATGACTTATCGTATGATGACTGTTTTGACAAAGTAGGGGACGTTAGTTTAACGGATTATGTAGATGATACAGTGGCGTATATTGAACAGTTGGAGGGTGAAACCATTATATTAGGGCATTCACTAGGGTGTTTAATTGCGCAATTGGTAGCTGAACGCATTTTTGTTTCAGGCATGATTTTAATGGGACCTGCGCCAACGGGCGATATTTTTGCCTTTTATCCAACAATGGTGCGTTGTTTTATCAAACATTTTTTACGTTGGGGATTTTGGAAAAAACCAATGCCACCCTATAAAAAAGAGTTTTTTAAATATTGTATGAATGAGCAAACAATCGAAGATAAAGAAGCCGTCTTTAAAACGTTAATTCCGGAATCAGGATTAGTCTATGCCCAAATGGCATTCCCATTTTTAGATAAAAAGAAAAGTGCCTATGTCGATTTTTCAAAAATTCATTGTCCGGTTTTAACCATCACAGGATCCAACGATAAAATGACCGTTTCAGCAATTGCTCGTAAAACGGCAAAACATTATAAAGATTCTATTTTAGTATCCATTACGGGCGCAGATCACATGTATGAATCTGGAAAATACCAAAATCATACACTCAGTGTCATTCGTGTCTGGCTATTAGAAAAAGAACTGATTCAATAAAATAGCGTCTTATAATCAGGCATTCATACGCCTGTCATGATGCAGACCACATTAAATGATATAACTGAAATCAAATGAAAAACTGTAGGAAATAAGGATGCGTATTATTTTCTGCAGTTTTTATTAAAAAGAGCAAGTATTTTTTTTTGTTGTATTGACATTATTTTCTAATTTTATTAAAATGTTTTTAAATTTAAGTTTTGAAGAAGGAGAGTGGATTAAGTCGGTTATGACAGAGCAACTGTTAAAATAATTTATTTTTTTGGAGGAATTAGAATATGGCTAAATTTCGAAGGTTATATCAAAGCACTAATTTATTTGTGTTAAGTGTCATTATCATTGCGATTAGTTCAATTATCAATACGTTTATACCGTTATATGTCAAACAAATATTGGAAAGTCCAAACCTATTAACAGAGTTGCTAAAATTATTTAGTATGATTTTACTTCAAACGGTATTAATATCTTTTGGAAATTATATCATGTCTAAAAATAGTGAAAATGCCATATATCATTTAATGAAAAAACATATTGCGCATTTAATCGACACACCCGTTTCGTTTTTGGAAGGCGAGAAAAGTGGCGGTATCACGCATAAAATCATAGAAAATTTTTCGGAAATTCGTCATTTTTCATCAACCGTCATTCCGAATTTTATATCTAGTATTATCATTGTTGTCGGTTCAGTTATTATTTTATTTTTATTAGATTGGAAATTATCCGTATTTTTAATTGTCTCTTTAGTAGCATTAATTTTATTATTGTCGTTGTTATCCAATTATAGCAGTAAGTTTTCAGATATCGTAAAAGTGAATAATGCGAATTTGAGTGGTAAACTAGCTGAATATATCCAGCAAATTCGTTTAATTAAATTTTCTAACGCTCAAAAAGAAATCAATGATCGATTGGATGTAGAAATCAATGCAAATTACAAAGCGTCATTAAAAGTATCGGTTATTGAAGCGATTATACAACCATCTGTCATGTTATTCTTTTTTGCAATCATTATTGGTATATTTACGTATGGTGCCATTCGAATACAAAATAATGACTTAACTTTACCCGTTTTGATTTCGTTTTTAATCTATTTAATTCAATTATTGACACCTTTTAGTCAAATTGGTTTATTTTTCAATGCGTATTCAAAAGTAAAAGTATCATTTCATTTATTAGATGAAATACAAAATCAAAAATCTGAAAGTGAATTAGAAACAGAAAATCAATTAAACGTTGATGCGTTACAACCAGAAATTTTAGAAATTAAAAATCTTTCATTTGCTTATGATGATTCGCGTAACATTTTGAATAATATCTCTATTAAGTGTAATAAAGGTGAAAAAATAGCTATTGTTGGACCAAGTGGTTCTGGAAAAAGTACCATTTTTAAATTGTTAGAAAAACTCTATTTTGATTATGACGGTCAAATCACCTTAAATGATGTTGATATTCATCAATATTCAACAAAAAATTGGAGAAAATTACTATCCGTTGTCGCTCAAGATACCGCCTTATTATCGTTAAGCATTAAAGATAATTTACTATTAGGTGTTGAAAATAAAGCATCTGTAGATGTCTATGGCGCTTTAGAGCAGGCACATTTGTTAGATGATGTCAAAAAATTACCTTTAGAAGTCGATACAGAAATCGGCGAACGCGGAATCAAGCTTTCAGGCGGTCAGCAACAAAGGTTGCAAATTGCAAGAGCCATTATTAGACAATCAAGTATATTGTTAATGGACGAAGCAACGTCAAATCTGGATAGCGAAACGGAAAAATTAATTACCGTTTCAATGAATGAATTAATGAAAGATAAAATTGCCATCATTATTGCGCATCGCTTATCAACGATTATGGATGCGGATAGAATTTATTTCGTTGAAGACGGAAAGATAACAGGCGAAGGAACGCACGAGCAATTAATGGGGGATCATGTTAGATATAAAAAATTTGTCACCGAACAAATTATTCGTTAATCCTCTAGTTCTGTATAGATGATAAAAGCCCTGCAAATAGAAAACATCTATTTGCAGGGCGTTGTTTTATTGTTGTTTTGGTAATGCTGTTTCTGGTGATAAGATTGAAGATAAAGATTTAGATAAAAATTCATCTGAAATTTTAACGTCAGCATCTTTTAGTAAGTTTGTCATGACTTTTTGTTGTTCAGCAGAATTGCTTGCTTTTGCATTTAATAATGATTCTTTAATGTTTGCTTTCTCGTCTTCTAAACTACCTTTTGGATTGTTTTTCTCCATTTTAATGACATGGTAACCAAATGTTGTTTTGACTGGTGTTGTTGAAATTTCACCATTTTTCATGGCTTTTGCCGCTTCAGCGAATTCTTTAACCATTGTTGATGGGTCAAATTCACCTAAAGAACCACCTTTATCTTTATTTGAAGCATCAGTAGAATGTTTAGCTGCTAAAGCGTTCCAATCACCGCCGTTTTGTAACTCTTTAATAATGTTTAAGGCTGTTTCGTTATCAGGCACTAAAATGTGTGATGCTTGTATTTTTGGTGTATACGTTTCGTATGCTGCAGTGATTTCTTCATCTGTAATCGCAATGTTTTCTTTAATCACTTGTAGCGTTACACGACTATTGTAAATCGCTTTTTTAAAATCTTCTACAGAACTGAATCCTGATTCTTTAACCAATTTTTCAAAAGCTTCTTTTCCACCAGCAGATTGTTCACGTGTTGCGATAAATTCTGTAACGAATTGATCGATACCAGATTTGTCTTTAACTTTTGCGGCAGCCGTTTTTTCAACAAGCAATGAATATAACGCTTGAGCACCGTGTGTACGTTGCATTAAAGTGTACATTTCATCTTTTGTGACGTTACCATATTTTGAGGTTGCAACGTTACTATTTGTATTTGAACATCCAGCCAATAAAACCATTGCACCTGTAGCTACTAATGTTGCTAATTTTTTTGTTTTCATACAAACTCCTTTTTCTTGTGTTATTCACATTAAATGTTCTATTAGTATATCATATTCAGTTAATCAATGCCATTTTTTAGCGAGAAATGATCGGTAATGATATGCGCAATGCGTTGATTAATACCAATTGATTGTAGTTCATCCATCGACGCTTTTTCAATGTCCGATAAATTTTTAAAATGTATCAATAACTTTTTACGTGTTTGCGGACCAACACCACGAATTGCATCCAATTGAGAAGAAAGTGATTGTTTAGAACGCAATTGTCTATGGAAGGTAATGGCAAAGCGATGGACTTCTTCTTGTATGCGCTGAACCAATCGAAACGCGTTTGAGTTCGTGTCTAACGCAATCATTTCTAATGGATTTCCATAAATTAAATGATGTGTTTGGTGCTTTTCGTTTTTCACCATTCCCGCTACGGCAATGTTTAAGCCGAGTTCATCTTCGAGCACTTCACGTGCCGCGTTGACTTGAATTTCTCCGCCGTCCATTAAAATTAAGTCGGGTAGGGGTGTTTTTTCTTTAAGTGCGCGAATATAACGACGTCGGATGACTTCTTGTGTTGTGGCAAATTCATTGCTTCCTGTTACCGTTTTAATTTTATATTTTCGATAACGTTTTCTTTCGGGTTTTCCGTCGACATAGACGACCATTGCTGAAATGGGGTGCGTTCCTTGTGTGTTGGAGTGGTCGAATGATTCAATAACGTTGGCTTTCTCGATACCTAAATAATTGGCTAATTCTTGTGCAGCACCTAAATGCTTTTGTGTGTTCATTTCATCTAAAGCCAGTTTTTGATCCAATGCAATTTTTGCGTTTTTGTTGGCTAGGTCCAATAAACTTTTTTTCTTACCACGTTGAGCACTTTTTACCGATGTTCCCATTAAATCGTTCAGTAGTCCGATATCCAATGTGTCAGGAACGATAATTTCACTTGGTAGGAGGTGGTGTTGACTGCTATAAAATTGATAAATAAACGAAATCAATTCGTCATGGACATCACCATAGAAATCAAAAATGTTAGCCTCACGCTTAATAATGGTGCTTTGTCTCAAGAAAAAGACTTGAATGGATAGTGTGCCGTTTTGTTCGTAAAAACCAAACAAGTCGTGATTGGTGTAGGCGTCGGACAATATCGTCTGTTTTTCAACGGTTTGTTCAACATATTTAATTTGATCGCGATAATCCATGGCACGTTCAAACTCCAAGTTTTCCGAAGCTTGCTGCATTTTTTGTTGAAGGGCGTGTTTAATGTCTTTCGTATCACCGTTTAAAAATTGAGTGATGTGTTGTATTTGCTGTTGATAAACTTCAACGGGAACATCGTGATCGCAACACCCAATACATTGATCCAAATGATAGTAGAAGCAACCCCGTTTTTCATTTTTACCACATCGGCGTAGTGGATACGTTTTGTGGAGTAGTTGTTGTGTTTGTGTAGCGGCTGTAATATCGGGATAAGGCCCAAAATAAGTTGCGCCGTCTTTTTCAATGGTGTGTGCAATAATTAATTGCGGATGACGCTCGTTTGTAATTTTTAAATAAGGATAACTTTTAGAATCTTTTAGTTTGATGTTGTATTTTGGTAAATACTTTTTAATTAGATTGACTTCTAATAATAAAGACTCTTTATTGGTATTTGTAATAATGGTTTCAAAATCGGCAATTTGAGAAACTAATTTTTGTGTTTTTCCATTATGTGCTTGTTTGAAATAACTACGGACGCGATTTTTTAAATTTTTAGCTTTACCGACATATAAAATTTCGCCGTTACTATCTTTCATTAAATAGCATCCGGGTAAATCGGGTAGTAGTTTTAGTTTTTGTTCAATTAATTCGCGTTGTAACATGACTATCTCCAAAAATATGATAAGATAAGTATAACAAATTATGAATCAGAAAGGTATTAAATGAAAACATTAGTTTTATCAGCTCATCCGACACCTTTACAATCCCATTCACAATCTTTTTTTAAAGAAACGGTACAATCCTTAAAAGAGGTTACGTATATTGAGTTAGTCAACGAACAACCAAGTGTGGAACAATTAATACAGTATGACCGTATTATTTTCCAATTTCCAGTTTATTGGTATAGCGCGCCGTCTCTATTAAAAAATTGGATGGACGAAACGATTTTAGGTGACGATAAACGACTAAACGGTATCGAATTTGGAATCGTTGCCGTTTTTGGTGTATCCAAATCGCATTATCAAGCAGGTGGAAAAGCGTTATACACACCTAGTGAGATGTTGAGACCGTTTGAAATGTTTGCCAATCACTTGGGAATGGTGTATTTACCACCGTTTTGTGTCTTTCAATTTGATTACATGTGTCCAAAAGATAAACAACTGTTATTGGTCGATTACTGGCAATATGTGTGCGGTGTTAAAAATCCAACGTTTAAACAACGTGGTGAATTTTTAATTTCTGCGCTACGTCTTTTTGAAACATCACCGCATTTAATTGAAGCGATTGAAGATAAACAACAAGAGATTGATGAATTACAGATGATTGTAGGTGATTTGACGTAATGGATTGGATCGTAGAATTAATTGAAAAACAAAAAGAAATGAGTAAAGACTATCGTGAAATTGCACTTTTAGAAGCAGTTGCGCAATATATTCAAGAACAAGATCAACGTATTGACAGCTTAAATGGTCAGTTAGAAGGGAAAATGTGGAGTCCAAGTAATTGGTGATGGGACAAAAAAGACCCGAATAGACCGTTTGTGCATTTTAAAAAAGCGTTGCAATCTTAATTTTGCGATGTTATAATAAAAACATAAATCATTTTAATGAAATATCGGGTCAAAAAAGTCCCGGAGTAGAGGTGCTTTTATGGTGACAGACAATCTAATGATAAAACTGGTTCCCGAAGCACAGCAACAATTTTCAAGACGACTATCCATTTTATTGCTCGTTGAATTGAATGAAGTCATTGGACGCCGTACAATTGCCGATTCTTTAAATTTGAGTGAACGAATTGTGCGCAATGAAATCGAACAACTAAAGCAGTTAGGATTTGTAACGCAATCAAAAAATGGTTTATCGTTAACCGATAATGGTCGAGTGTTCTTGAGCGATATTCATCGTGATAGTAAAAACGAACAAGAGAGATTGGTTTTACAAGAGCAATTAAAAAATAAATATCAGTTGCGCGATTGTATCGTTGTACCTGGGGACGCTACTGTAAATCAAGATACAATCATTCATCTCGGTCAAGCGTTATCGAATATTTTGAATCGTGTTTTACCAACCGGAGAAAATATCTTATCCGTATCAGGTGGAACAACGCTTTCAAAGGTCGTTTCCCACGTTTCAAAAAAGGTGGCAAAAAACAGACAGTTTTATGTCGTCCCAACACGCGGGTCGGGGAGTGGAGATTTGAGCATTCAAGCCAATACCATCTCGCACACTTTAGCCCAAAGGTTAAATGGTGAAACGTTAAATTTATACATTCCCGAGCAAATTAGTTCGTCATCACAAGAATTGCTGTTGGAAGATCCAACCATTTCGAACACTGTGTCATTATTAAAAAAATCAAATTGCTTGATTTATAGCATCGGAGATGCGACAATAATGGCAAGTCGACGTGGTGCGTCGGCAAAAGAAATTGACCGCATCAAAGAAAGTGGTGCAGTCGGCGAAGCAATGGGTGTATTTTTCAATGCACACGGGCAAATTGTTTACCGCCTGGCAAGAATCGGTCTTTATATTGACGATTTACATAACTTGCCTTGCGAAGTTTTAGTAGTTGGTGGAAGTAGCAAAGCGCTAGCTTTATCAGCTTACTTAAAAATGGTCCCACAACAAACGATATTGATTGTTGATGAGACTTTAGCAAACTTGGTTTTAAAAGAGGATACTCTTTAAAATAAAAAAATAATATATAACTGGAGGAAAATATTAATATGACAGTTAAAGTTGGTATTAATGGTTTCGGACGTATTGGACGTTTAGCGTTCCGTCGTATTCAAGATGTAGAAGGAATCGAAGTAGTTGCAATCAATGACTTAACAAATGCAAATACATTAGCTCACTTGTTAAAATATGATTCAACACAAGGTCGTTTCAACGGTGAAGTTGAAGTTTTAGAAGGTGCTTTCCGCGTAAACGGTAAAGAAGTTAAAGTTTTAGCTAACCGTAACCCAGAAGAATTACCATGGGGCGAATTAGGCGTTGACATCGTTTTAGAATGTACTGGTTTCTTTACATCAAAAGAAAAAGCAGAATTACACTTAAAAGGTGGCGCTAAAAAAGTTGTTATTTCAGCTCCTGGTGGTAACGATGTTCCAACAATCGTTTACAACACTAACCATACAACATTAACAGGTGAAGAAACAGTTATTTCTGGTGCTTCATGTACAACTAACTGTTTAGCTCCAATGGCTAAAGCGTTACAAGACAACTTTGGTGTTGTTGAAGGTTTAATGACAACAATCCACGCTTACACAGGGGATCAAAATACTTTAGATGCACCACACGGTGACTTACGTCGTGCTCGTGCAGCTGCTGTGAACATCGTACCAAACACAACTGGTGCTGCTAAAGCAATCGGTTTAGTTATTCCTGAATTAAACGGAAAATTAGATGGTGCTGCACAACGTGTTCCAGTTCCAACAGGTTCTTTAACAGAATTAGTTACAGTATTAGAAAAAACAGTTACTGCTGAAGAAGTTAATGCTGCAATGAAAGCTGCTTCTAACGAATCATTCGGTTACACTGAAGAGTTATTAGTATCTTCTGATATCGTAGGTATTACTTACGGTTCATTATTTGATGCTACTCAAACAAAAGTAATGACAGTTGGCGACAAACAATTGGTGAAAACTGTTTCTTGGTATGACAACGAAATGTCATACACTGCTCAATTAGTGCGTACTTTAGAATACTTTGCAAAATTAGCAAAATAATTTACGTATAGAGTATTATCATATTCGTGAAAAATCAGTCGCATAACGCGATTTCTAATGGCGGGGGAGTGGTTGACTTCCTCGCCTTACTTTATAATTAATCCTTTAGCAATATTCATGTTGCTACGGGAATTAATAACGGTAGGCATTCTATTGAAACGTCTATTTAACACATAAAAAGGAGTAATGTCATGGCAAAAAAAATTGTGACAGATTTAGATGTAAAAGGTAAAAAAGTATTGGTTCGTGTAGATTTTAACGTACCGATGAAAGATGGACAAATTACAGATGAAAACCGTATTGTTCAAGCGTTACCAACAATCAATTATTTAATTGAAAACGGTGCAAAATTAATTTTATTCTCTCACTTAGGTAAAGTGAAAAGTGAAGAAGATAAAGCAACTAAATCTTTACGTCCAGTAGCGGCACGTTTAGGTGAGTTATTAGGTAAAGACGTAACGTTTGTTCCTGAAACACGTGGAGAAGCTTTAGAATCAGCTATTAACAACTTAACAGAAGGTGATGTTTTAGTATTTGAAAACACACGTTTTGAAGATGTTGACGGTAAAAAAGAATCTAAAAATGACGCTGAATTAGGTAAATACTGGGCAAGTTTAGGTGACTTATTCGTAAACGATGCATTTGGTACAGCACACCGTGCTCACGCATCAAACGTGGGAATTGCTGCACATTTAGAAACAGCAGCTGGTTTCTTAGTGGATAAAGAAATTAAATTTATCGGTGGTGCCGTTGATACACCTGAACGTCCATTTGTGGCAATTTTAGGTGGTGCAAAAGTTTCTGATAAAATTGGTGTAATTGAAAACTTATTAGAAAAAGCTGATAAAGTAATTATCGGTGGTGGTATGGCCTATACGTTCTTCAAAGCACAAGGTCATGAAGTTGGTAAATCATTATTAGAATTAGACCGCGTTCCATTAGCACAAGAATTGTTGAAAAAAGCTGGTGACAAATTAGTGTTACCAATTGATACAAAAGTAGCGCGTGAATTTAGTAACGATGCTGAAATCACAATTGTGAATTCACAAGAAATCCCTGTTGATCAAGAAGGGTTAGATATTGGACCAAAAACAGTTGAATTGTTTGCGTCATTATTACAAGGTGCAAAAACAGTTGTTTGGAACGGACCAATGGGTGTATTTGAATTACCAAACTTTGCAAAAGGTACAATTGGTGTTTGTGAAGCTATTGCTAACTTAGAAGGTGCTACAACAATCATCGGTGGTGGTGATTCAGCAGCTGCAGCGATTCAATTAGGCTATGCTGATAAATTCACACACATTTCAACTGGTGGTGGTGCTTCATTAGAATATTTAGAAGGTAAAGCATTACCAGGCGTTGAAGCTATTTCAGATAAATAATTAAATTTATAAAGGAGAAAAACATGCGTAAACCAATAATTGCAGGGAACTGGAAAATGAATAAAACTCATGATACAGCACGTGAGTTTGTCAGTTCAGTAAAAAATAATATTCCTTCAAACGATGTTGTGGATACAGTAATTTGTGCACCAGCCATCTTTTTAGAAGGAATGAAAAAAGGTGTTATCGGCACTGATTTAAAAGTAGCAGCACAAAACTGCTATTTTGAAGACGAAGGTGCATTTACAGGTGAAATCAGCCCTAAAACATTAAGTGCTTTAGCTGTTGATTACGTTGTTATCGGACATTCAGAACGTCGTGACTACTTCCATGAAACAGATGAAGACATTAACAAAAAAGCACATGCTATTTTTAAAAACGGCATGACACCAATCATTTGTTGTGGTGAATCTTTAGAAACTTATGAAGCAGGCAAAGCCGTTGAATTTGTTAGTCAACAAGTATCAAAAGCTTTAGCTGGATTAAGTGCTGAACAAGTGGCTCAAAGCGTTATCGCTTATGAACCAATTTGGGCAATCGGTACTGGTAAATCAGCAACACAAGATGACGCACAAAAAATGTGTAAAGCCGTTCGTGATGTTGTTGCTGCCAATTTTGGTCAAGAAGTGGCGGACAAAGTTCGTGTACAATACGGTGGTTCAGTTAAACCAGAAAATATCGCTGAATATATGGCTTGTCCAGATGTGGACGGTGCATTAGTCGGTGGTGCTTCGTTAGAGCCAGCATCATTCTTAGCGTTGTTAGAAGGTGTTAAATAATGAGTAAATCACCAGTAGCTTTAATTATTTTAGACGGTTTTGCAAATCGTGAAGAAACATTTGGTAATGCTGTTAAGGCGGCAAATAAACCTAATTTTGACCGCTATTTTGCAAAATATCCACACAATGAGTTGAAAGCAAGTGGAGAAGATGTTGGATTGCCTGATGGACAAATGGGTAACTCTGAAGTTGGTCATTTAAACATCGGAGCAGGTCGTATTGTGTATCAATCATTAACACGTATCAATATTTCAATTCGTGAAAATACATTTTATGAAATTGATGAATTGGTCAATGCGGTTAAAACAGCAAAAGCAAACAATAAAGCGTTACACTTAATGGGATTAGTTTCTGACGGTGGTGTACATTCACACTATGAACACCTATTTGCTTTATTACGTTTAGCAAAACAATACGATTTAGACAAAGTATATGTTCATGCCTTTTTAGACGGTCGTGACGTTGCGCCATCGTCTGCATTAGAATTTATGACAAAAACACAAGCGATGTTTGATGAAATCGGTGTGGGACAATTTGCTAGCGTTTCAGGTCGTTACTATGCAATGGATCGTGACAAACGTTGGGAACGTGTTCAATTAGCGTACGATGCGATGGTGCATGGTCGTGGACCTAAATTTTCAAATGCGCTTGAAGGTATTCAAGCATCTTATGATACAGAAGTGTATGACGAGTTTGTTGTACCATTTGTTGTTACAAATGACAACGACGAACCGGTTGCAACTATTGAATCGTTTGATTCAGTTGTGTTCTTTAACTTCCGTCCAGATAGAGCAATTCAATTAGGGACAGCCTTATCAAACCCAACATTTGATGGATTTGATCGTGGAGACAATTTCCCAACGAATTTAGAATTTGTAACCTTTACGGTATATAGTGATGATGTTGTTGCCAAAATTGCCTTCAAGAAAGAAGACTTGAAAAACACAATTGGTGAAGTGTTATCTAACGCGGGCAAAACGCAATTACGTATCGCCGAAACTGAAAAGTATCCACACGTTACATTCTTTATGAGTGGTGGACGTCATGAAGAATTTGAAGGTGAAAGCCGCATTTTAATTCCATCACCAAAAGTAGCGACATACGATTTAAAACCTGAAATGTCAGCGTATGAAGTAAAAGATGCGCTTGTTGAAGCGATTAACGCGGATACATTGGATGCGATTATTTTAAACTTTGCCAATCCAGATATGGTAGGGCATTCAGGTATGCTTGAACCAACGGTAAAAGCAATTGAAGCCGTTGATGAATGTTTAGGTGAAGTCGTTGATTTAATCCTTTCTAAAGGTGGCTATACGATTATTACAGCAGACCACGGTAACTCTGATGAAGTGATTACAATGGACGGTCAACCAATGACTGCACATACTACAAATCCTGTACCCGTAATCGTAACAAAAGAAGGCGTTTCATTACGTGAAGGTGGTCGATTAGCCGACTTAGCACCAACGATGTTAGATTTATTAAATATTGAAAAACCTGCTGATATGACAGGTGTTTCATTAATAAAAAAATAGTTAATATTAAAGGAAAAAACTTGCTTTAACACTTTTTATTGACTAAAATAATAAAGTAATAAAAATAAATCATTATGATTTTAAATTAAAAGGAGAATACAAATGCCATTTATTACAGATATTTTTGCGCGTGAAGTATTAGATTCACGTGGTAACCCAACAGTTGAAGTTGAAGTATATACAGAAAGCGGAGCTTTCGGTCGCGGTATGGTACCATCTGGTGCATCTACTGGTGAATACGAAGCAATTGAATTACGTGATGGTGATTCAGCACGTTACTTAGGTAAAGGTGTATTAAAAGCTGTTGAAAATGTAAACAATGTCATTGCTGAAGCATTAATCGGTTTCGATGTACGTGACCAATTAGCGATTGACAAAACAATGATTGAATTAGACGGCACAAAAAACAAAGAAAAATTAGGTGCTAACGCAATTTTAGGTGTTTCTATCGCTGTTGCTCGTGCAGCTGCTGATTATTTAGATGTACCATTGTACCAATACTTAGGTGGATTCAACGCTAAAGTATTACCAACTCCAATGATGAACATCATTAACGGTGGTTCTCACTCAGATGCACCTATCGCATTCCAAGAATTTATGATTTTACCAGTTGGTGCACCAACTTTCCGTGAAGGTTTACGTTGGGGTGCTGAAGTATTCCACAACTTAGCAAAAATCTTGAAAAAACGTGGTTTAGCAACAGCTGTTGGTGACGAAGGTGGTTTTGCGCCTAAGTTCGAAGGAACAGAAGATGGTGTTGAAACAATTTTAGAAGCGATTAAAGCTGCTGGTTTAGAACCAGGTAAAGACGTATTCTTAGGTTTTGACTGTGCGTCATCAGAATTCTTTAACAAAGAAGAAAAAGTGTATGACTACACTAAATTTGAAGGCCCTGGTGCTGCAAAACGTACTTCTGAAGAGCAAGTTGCTTACTTAGAAGAATTAGTAAATAAATACCCAATCATCACAATCGAAGACGGTATGGACGAAAACGACTGGGACGGTTGGAAATTATTAACTGAACGTTTAGGTAAAAAAGTTCAATTAGTTGGTGACGACTTATTCGTTACAAACACTGACATTTTATCACGCGGTATTGAGCAAGGTATTGGTAACTCTATCTTAATTAAAGTTAACCAAATCGGTTCATTAACTGAAACATTTAACGCTATCCAAATGGCTCAAAAAGCTGGATACACTGCAGTTATTTCACACCGTTCAGGTGAAACAGAAGATTCAACAATTGCTGACATCGCTGTTGCAACAAACGCAGGACAAATTAAAACAGGTTCTTTATCACGTACTGACCGTATTGCAAAATACAACCAATTATTACGTATTGAAGACCAATTAAGTGATTTAGCAGAATACCAAGGTTTATCTGCATTCTACAACTTAAAAAAATAATGGTTCTATGTCAAATGGTGTTGGTGACCAAAAATTAAGCGACTTTATTAGCCGATAACGAGGAATGTTCTTCGTTATCGGTTTTCTTATTTTTAAACAATCGATTGACAATAAGTATTCGAGCTCTTAAATTGTAAAAGTTACGATACCCATATCCAGAACGCTTAATATTCTTAATGCGATTATTAAGCCCTTCAATCGGTCCGTTTGTATAGCGATACTCTAGAGATAAGCGAATTTCATCTATATAATACATCAGTGAGTTTAAACTTGTTCGTACATATTGACGTAGTTGATATGACTTAGATGCGTTTAAATCATCTATAAACTGTTGAGAATCATTCGAGGCAATATCAAATTTTAAATTATTGATGATATGGTGCACTCTGGATAATTGCGGGGACAAATCCACTAAATAATCAACAATCATTTTTTCTGTCATCAGTCCATCGAACAAACGATGCGTTTCAAAGCGTTCAACATCTAAATTTTCTCTATTTTTTAACACTAATTGCCATAATTGTTTCAATTTACGATAATCTGTCGGTCTACTATAACGGTAGGTATTCATAATTTCTACTCTTAAACGATTTAATGCGCGATTTAAATGTTGTACAACATGGAATTTATCAATGATGATGTTAGCGTTAGGGAAACACGTCTGTATCACTTTTATATACGGTTTATACATATCCATTACCACAAATTTAACACGTAATCTTTCTGATGCATCAAACCTTAAAAAATAATCGATTAAATCCTGCTGTTTACGACTTTCCAGAACGTCTATAATATCGTGTGTCTGTGCGTCACAGAAAATAAAACTCATTTTCCCAACACAATTTTGAACCGATTTAAATTCATCTATACAAATGGTTTCAGGTAAATGGCAATGCGTCATAAATGTTTTTGCGGTACGACGTAAGACTCTGATGACCGTATGAGGTGATACAAAAGTATGTTTGGCAATAGTGGACATCGCCATTTCTTCTGTTAATAAGTCGATTATTTTACGTTTGACAATATGAGAGATATGGCAATTTTTATCCGCTAATGTTGTTGTAGCGATAAAGGTTTCTCCACAGGCTTTGCATAGAAAACGTTGCTTTTTCAACTGCAATAACAGCGGAGAAAAGTTAATATCTCCTAGTAATAAACGAATGGTTTTAAAACCGTATTTTATAACGGTGTGATGGTTGTTTTGAACGCCACATTTTTCGCAACAAGACGGTGTATACGATAAAGTTCCAGATAACTGTCGATAGGTTTTATCTTTTATAGTGACAGTGGGTAATACTAATGTATCGTTAAATGTTATATTTTTATCCTCAATTGATAATAATTGGTGTATACTAGATGCATAGGTCATGATAATTCTCCTTTTATTAGATTTAGCGCTTTAATTATAAGGGAATATCTGACCTTTTTGTATACATAATTTAAAAGGTGTTGATAGCTTCCTTGCGGAAGCCACCAACACCAAATATTATAGAACCAAAATAATCTAATTGATTAGATGTATTCAAAAAGCCCTCTACATTGCTAGAGGGTTTTTGTTGTTTGTCTAGTGTTTATCTACAGGATTAACAGACTTTGTGTGTTATAATGGATATAAAATAAATCTACGACAAACAGGTTAGTGTAAAAAAACAAACATGTTGTCACAGTATAAATATCAATTTAATGTGAGGAGATGAAATATGAGTCAAACATTACATTATTTAGAATCTTTAGTTAAAATACCTTCTCCAACAGGTTATACGTACGGTGTACAAAATTATTTAATGGAAACATTATTGAATATGGGTTACACACCTTTAAAAACAGCTAAAGGAATGGTAATTGTTACCGTTAAAGGAGAAAATGACGATTACCAACGTGTTATCACGGCACACGTTGACACATTGGGTGCTATTGTACGCGCTGTAAAATCAGACGGCAGACTGAAATTGGATAAAATAGGCGGTTTTCCATGGAATATGATCGAAGGTGAAAATTGCACAATTCATATGGCGAATCACAATAAAACCACAACGGGTACGATTTTAATCCATCAAACGAGTACACATGTTTATCGCGATGCGGGGAGTGCGGAACGGACACAAGATAATATGGAAGTTCGTCTAGACGAGCGTGTGACAAGCGAGACTGAAACACGTGAATTGGGTATTGAAGTGGGTGATTTTGTATCGTTTGATCCACGTTATGAACAGACAGAAACAGGCTTTATTAAAAGTCGTTTTTTAGATGATAAAGTGAGTGCAGCGATTTTGCTCAATACATTAGAAAAAATTCAAAATGAACAACTAATCTTACCATTTACAACGCATTTTGCCTTTTCAACAAATGAAGAAATTGGTTATGGGTTTAATTCAACCATTTCTGAAAAAGTTGTGGAATATTTAGCGCTTGATATGGGAGCGATTGGAGACGATCAGCAAACAGATGAATACTCTGTATCAATTTGTGTGAAAGATGCGTCAGGGCCATATCATTTCAATTTTAGACAACATTTAGTGCGACTAGCTAAAGATAATGGGATTGACTACCGTTTAGACATTTATCCATATTATGGAAGCGATGCTTCAGCGGCGATGAGGGCTGGTGCGGAAGTGAAACATGCTTTAATCGGTGCCGGTATTGAATCAAGTCATTCTTACGAACGTACGCACATGACGTCAATAGAAGCAACCGAGCAATTAGTACAAATTTATTTATTAAGTGGTGCCGTTACTGATGAGACATTATAAAATAATTGATTTAACGCATTATCAAATCAATAACGACGCTTTAAAAACGGTTGGTTTTATTGACGGCGTTTGGACGACACCGTATAAAAAGATAATTCATGTGATTTTCTCCATTGACGAAAATACGTTGACCATTGATGTGATGGATTGTGAAATGAACGATATTTATTTTCCTGTGTATCAGCAAACGATTTTTGGAGAGTTTACCGCTGAACTCATTCAGCATATTGATGAGATGATTCAACATCTGTTTTTGACGTGTTTTATACGTAATCGCATGAAACAACGATTGCAAAATTATATTGAGCAGACTTTTGGTGTTACGCCTGTGTCTCCTTTTAAAAATACTGAGCATTTTGCCTATACAAAAAATGGAAAATGGTTTTGTCTTTTCATTGAATTAAGAAAAGAAGGTAGCCATACCGTAGAATTGGTCAATGTCAAAATCGATCCGTCTAAAATAGAAACATTATTGACGTATCCATTTATATTACCGGCGTATCATATGAATAAAAAACATTGGGTATCTATTCGATTAGATGACAATACAGATTTTGAGATGTGTTGTCGTCTTGTTAAAGATAGCTTTAATTTGGTTTAGTAAAGAGGGATTATGAAATTATCAGCATATCAACGGATTGTATTCGGTTTTATCGTTGTGATTTTAGTAGGGACACTATTGTTATCGCTACCGATATCGCAAATTGAAAGTAGTCATGCCACGCTACTTGATCATCTTTTTATAGCGACATCAATGGTTTGTGTGACTGGATTGAGTACCGTTGCAGTTGCATCGACATATAATTTTTTCGGTCAATTCATTGGTGTGTGTTTAATGCAAATTGGTGGGTTGGGGTGGCTAACGATTATTTCTTTGAGTGTACTTTGGGCAAAAGACAAAATGGCTTTAAAAGATCAGTTTTTATTGCAAGAAGCCATCAATCGTCAAACGACATTCAAATTAAAAGATTTTATCAAACGTTTGCTACAACTAACTTTATTTGTAGAAAGTATTGCCGCTATAGTATTAATGTTTGAATTTATACCAAAATACGGTATTCAAGGTATTTGGCATAGTATTTTTATTGCTGTATCTGCCTTTTGTAATGCGGGATTTGATAATTTTGGTGCGAGTAGTTTGCAACTGTTTATTACAAATCCAATCGTCAATTTCGTTGTGGCATTATTAATTATTTTTGGTGGTCTTGGCTTTTCCGTTTGGTATGAAATTATTGATTGGTTAAAATTAATCATCTCACGTAACAAATGGTTATTTCACCGATTTCGTTTTTCGCACCATGTGCGCATGGTGCTTCAAGCAACATTTTGGTTATTGTTTATTGGAACTATAGTTACGGTTATTTGCGAATACCACAATCCAAATACGTTAGGACCGTTATCATTTTTTGATAAACTTGTTGCTTCTTTTTTTCAAAGTGCGACGATGCGTACTGCAGGATTTGCTACAGTAGACTATGCACAAACTTTACCGACAACAAATTTTGTCTATATTTTATTAATGATCGTCGGAGGTGCACCTGGTGGTACGGCTGGTGGGATTAAAGTGACCACGTTAGTTGTATTAGTGCTATTGATGAAATCGATTTTTAAAGGGCATGAACAAGTCGAATACCAATACCGACGATTGTCTATGCATATTATTAAACAAGCTCTCGTCATTTTAGTGTTTTTCATGGTGGTATTACTAGGCGGATATTTCGTATTATTAATAACTAATCCACATTTAAATCCATTGTCGCTATGGTTCGAAAGTGTGTCCGCTCTAGCTACAGTGGGTGTTTCAATGGGCATTACAAGCCAATTGAGTCTGCTAGGCAAATTAGTGATTATGTTGATGATGTTTATCGGCCGTATTGGACCAATTACTGTCCTTTTGAGTATTGGACAACAACACAGCAAAGAAGTGAAACGAGTAAAAACAAAAATTTTGATGGGATAAAGATATGAAAAATATTGCAGTATTAGGATTAGGTATTTTTGGGCGAACAATTGCAAAAGAATTGAGTCAATTTGAGTGTGACGTGTTAGCCATTGATATGAATGAGCAACTGGTCGAAGAAATATCCGAGTATGTTTTAAAAACGGCTGTCGGCGACATGACGCAATTGGATTTTTTAGAAGCGGCTGGAGTAGGCGAGTGTGATGTCGCCATTATTGCAACGGGGACACGATTGGAAAGTTCTGTTTTATCTGTTATGCATTGCAAAACGCTAGGGGTCAAACAAATTATAGCAAAAGCCAAAAATGAATCGTTTGCTTCCGTATTGCAAGCGTTAGGTGTGAATCAAGTCATTACGCCCGAAAAAAAAGCGGGGCAACAATTGGCACATCAACTGCTTAAAAACAAAATAAAAGAAATGATTGCCTTGGATGAGCATATGACGATTGTTGAATTTCAAGCGCCAACGAAATGGATTGGTAAAAGTATTATTGATTTGGATATTCGGCAAAAATACGGTGTCAATTTAATTGGTATCAAAGATAGTTCTGGTAAAATAAACGCTAAACTAGACATACATCATATCATTGAACAAGACACATCATTTGTTGGTATTGCTGAAACACAACTGTTTTTAGAAACGGACTTTTTAGGTGAATTATAATGTTGACGTCAAATGAAAAAAATACGGTCATTCAGTTTGTGCACGACAAATTAGCACAGGATACAACAGGGCATGGTATTGATCATATTGAACGTGTTGTTAGACTAACGCAATCTATTGTTCAACATGAACCATCCGCGAATGAAGACGTTTGTTGGTTAGCGGCTTATCTACATGATGTCATTGATGATAAGTTGGTCAATGATGTTCAAAAAGCCCAGCAAGAAGTGATCATGCTATTAAGTACATTGTCTATAACACAACATCAACAAGATGAAATTATGTTGATTATAAATACCATGTCATTTTCAAAACAGTTGGAAAAATCATTCGACTATACGATAAATGCCAAAATTGTTCAAGATGCCGATCGATTAGACGCTATTGGTGCTGTTGGTATCGCACGTACATTCGTATACGCTGGAGCAAAAGGGAGTGCGTTATATGATGAATCGATTAAACCACGTTTAAAAATGACAAAAGAAGCGTATCGTCATGAAAAATCAACTGCAATTAATCATTTTTATGAAAAATTACTGTTGCTTAAAGATAGAATGCATACGCAAACGGCTAAACAAATGGCCCAAAAACGTCATGAATTGATGCTACTCTATTTAGAAAACTTTTACGCTGAATGGGAAGGGCACATGTAATTGCGTTTTTCTTGTGATGTTAAAGGAAATATGCTACATTATGGTAGCAATTTTATGTTAGGAGTTAATGATGAACGATAAAAATCATTTATATTGTTCTTTCTGTGGCAAATCATCGGAAGAAGTACAAAACATTATTTCAGGACCAGAAGTGAATATTTGTGACGAGTGTGTTGCGCTATGTCAAAATATTCTTAATGAACAAGACAGACACGAAAAATCGTATGTGTTTAAAAATGTTCCTACACCGATGGAAATTTTTAATCATTTAAACCAATACATTATTGGTCAAGAAGACACAAAAAAGAATTTAGCCGTTGCTGTTTATAATCACTATAAACGTGTCAATGAAATGCAAAAAAATAATAGTCAAGTTGAATTGCAAAAGAGCAATATTTGTTTAGTTGGGCCAACTGGTTCGGGTAAAACATTTATTGTGCAAACGTTAGCCAAGTTTTTAAATGTGCCATTTGCCATTTCAGACGCAACAACATTAACAGAAGCAGGGTATGTTGGTGAAGATGTTGAAAACGTATTGGTTAAACTAGTCCAAGCCGCCAATTACGATTTAGAATTAGCGAGTCGTGGTATTATCTACATTGATGAAATTGATAAAATTGCGCGTAAAAGTGAAAATGTATCCATTACAAGAGATGTTAGCGGGGAAGGTGTTCAACAAGCCTTATTAAAGATTTTAGAAGGTACGGTATCTAATATCCCACCACAAGGTGGTAGAAAGCATCCGCATCAAGAATTTTTACAAATTGACACATCCAATATTTTATTTATTGTTGGTGGTGCATTTGATGGCATCGAAATGATTGTTAAAGAACGTCTAGGTGCTAAAGTCATTGGATTTGGTGGTACGGTTACACAATCGCACGATACGACAAAAAGTCTTATGAAACAAATCATTCCAGAAGATTTATTGAAATATGGTTTAATCCCAGAATTTGTCGGACGACTACCGATTATGACGGCGTTAGAAAAATTAGAAGTCATGGATCTTGTACGCATTTTAACAGAGCCTAAAAATGCCTTAGTTAAACAATATCAATATTTATTAGGATTGGATAATGTGCAATTAGAGTTTACACCTGATGCATTAGAAGCCATTGCTCTAAAAGCGATTGAACGCAATACAGGTGCACGTGGATTACGTGCTGTTATTGAGCATATCATGTTAGAAGTAATGTTCCATACACCATCCAATAAAAATATTGCACGTTGTTTAGTTACGGTTGACTGTGTTGAAAAAGGCGAAAATCCAATTTTATTTAATGCTAAAGGTAAAGTAGTTTCTTACGAATAAACAACTGTCTGATTTATGTATAGATGAGTAGTCGGCTCATGGTCATCTGATAGTAATCTTGAACGTAAGGGTCAAGCGGGTGACGGACACCAAAATAAAAACCGAAATAAATCTTGAACGCAAGGGTCAAGCGGGTGGCAGACACCAAAATAAACCGACTAAAAAATCGACTCACATTGTTGAGTCGTTTTTGTTTTGGAGGAAAGATGGTACAAAAAGCGAATTTTAAGGTTGTTAATTATTTTGTATACATCATTTAAAAGGTGTTGATAGCTTCCTTGCGGAAGCCACCCACACCAAATATTATAGAACCAAAAAAGACTGTTGACACTTTAATTTGTCAACAGTCTAGCTATTTAATTCTGGATAGCTTTTATACGTTTTTATCACGTTTAGGTCGAATGCCCCAATATTGATAATAATCTGTTCGGATAGCACCGTTATACAGTTTACGTTTTTTCGTTGCCTTGCTACCGTAATGATCTTCAAAAGTTAAATCACTGGTTAAAATATATTTACTCCACGTTGGTAGAGCAGCGTACGTTTCGCCCATGTCACGATAAAGTGCATGCACTTTTTCTTCATCAAGCAATCGATCCCCATAAGGCGGATTAGCAATCAAAATGCCAAATTCTTTTTTCGTTCTAAAATCTTTCAGTTGCATTTGTTTAAAGGTGATGTGTTGATCCACTCCAGCACGTTTTGCATTTTCTTTAGCGATTTCGATCATTGAAGCATCAATATCGGCACCTAAAATATCTAAAGTGATATCCGTTTTAATTTGTTTTTTAGCGTCTTCTTTAACGTGTTTCAATGTATCGTTTTGAAAAATACGCCATGATTCAAAGGCGAAATTGCGGTTTAAACCAGGAGCAATATTTAAGCCGATTAAAGCAGCTTCAATTGGAATCGTTCCAGATCCACAAGTTGGGTCATATAACGGTCTATCCGGAAACCATGTTGTTAATTGAATCAGTGCTGCTGCCATATTTTCTTTTAAAGGAGCACCACCTTTTTCGCTACGGTAGCCACGTTTAAATAAACTAGATCCAGATGTATCTAACGTTAGGGTAGCAACATCTTTTAAAATTGAAATTTCGATTGGATATACGGCACCAGTTTCAGGTAATTTTGTTTGGCGGTGGTAGTAATTGGATAGTCTTGTTACAATTGCTTTTTTAGTAATGGCTTGCGCGCTAGGGACGTGGTGTAATGTTGATTTCACCGATTTACCAGAAACGGGAAAGTTAGCGTCTAGTGGCAACATATCTTCCCAAGGGAGTGCTTTTGTTTTCTCAAATAGTTCGTCAAACGTTTTTGCTTTGAATGAACCGAAGATAATTTTGATACGATCCGCTGTACGTAGCCAGACATTAGTACGTGCAATATCGTGAATGGTGCCTTCAAAAAGGACTTTACCGTTTTCTACTTGAACGGTATACCCAAGAGCTTTTAATTCGTTACCGACTAGCGCTTCAATACCAGCAGCGCATGTGGCCATTAATTGATATGTTTTCATTGTTTCTCCTTACACAATAAAACCTGCTAAAAGTAGCAGGTATCTTTATCCGATGTCACAAAATTCTATAAGCCATGTTTTGTCCAAACATTTCTCGGAAGGAAAATGTTCTGGATTATTATCTGTCTGTACGTCAGATGGACGTACCTCTTTTTTTGTTGTTATTCCTATTAAGAGTGCCCCTACCAAAGTTTGGGTTGCTCGCTCGAGGGGTTTACCAACGTTCCACTAATCTTGTTTCCAAAATTACTTCGTCACTGTGGCACTTTCAAGAATACTTTAGCATAGTTTACACCTTAGCTATTTTTTCTGCCGTCAGTTTTTCAACTGCCTTAGCTTATTGTTTCGCTAAGCACGAACACTACAAGCATTTCAGCTTGTGCGAGCATGGACTTTCCTCAGCCTTTCGACCGCAATAATCCGAATTTTGTGAGTAATGATGATTAATCAACGTCAATTTTAGATCCGAATACGTGTTTTTCTAAATTAGAAATACGACGTAAAATGTCATAATTTGTTGAACCAGCACTTTCTACGCGTGGAGCAGGTTTGTCAACAATTGTACGATTAGTGTCGCCGACTGTTGATAATGTTTTCAATTGTTCGTTTAAACGTGCAATTTCATTTTCGAATGCTTCGTAATCTTGCATGATCATATCTAAAAATTCGTCTACTTCGACAGGGTCGAATCCGCGCATTTTAGATTTAAATGTTTTGTCATAAATGTTTTTAATGGTTAATTTTGTTTTCATGTTAATCTCCTTGAATGTGTGATATAAACTTTAGTGAATAGACATATTTTACAAAATTTACGCTTTAATTTAAAGTAATTCTATTTTTTTATGATTAAAATGTGTTTTTAATGATAAAAACGTTGCATTAAATGAGAAAATATGTTAATTTAAATTTAATAAATCAAAAGGAGATGTACGATGAAAAAAGCGAAACAATTCAGTTGGCAATTATAGATACAGGTTGTTTCTCGTACATTTGTACATAGATACAACCATCTTTCTGTTGGAAATGTATCTATGTGGACCACATTATATGATAATGAACTCAGCCACTTAGATAATCGCTAAGTGGTTTTTTGACCACTTAATAAAATATAAGTGGTCATTTTTGTTGGGTTCATTAGAATAGGAGAAAAGAAAATGAAATTATTTAAAGTTATCGCAACAACTATGAGTCTGTTATTATTAGGCGCTTGCCAAAACACCACACCCCCTCAAACGACTTCTCAAAACCGTGTTAAATTAGGTGTGCTACAGTTGGTTGAACATCCGGCTTTAGATGACATTTATAAAGGGATAAAAGACGAGTTGCAAAAGCAAGGTATTCAAGCGACGTATGATTTTTATAACGCGCAAGGGGATCAAAGTAATTTAATGACGATGAGTGAAAAAGTGGTGTCAGGAAAACCTGATATTTTAGTGGGAATTACAACGCCTGCAACGTTAGCGTTACGAAATCAAACGACACAAATACCAATTGTAATGGCGGGTATTACGTATCCTGTTGATGCTGGGTTAGTCGATAGCGAAAGTAAACCTAACGGAAATGTAACGGGAGTTAGTGATCGCATTTCCATTAAAAAGCAATTGGAATTGATGAAACAAGTGCTACCGAATTTAAAAGTTGTCGGTGTGCTTTATAGCTTAAATGAAGATAATTCCGTAAAACAAGTCGAAGAAACAAAAATTGCCGCTCAAGAACTTGGTATCGAATTGAAATTAGGTGGTGTCGTCAGTCAAAATGATGTGCAACTCACAACTGAAACAATTGCTGGGCAAGTAGATGCTATTTTTGTTCCGATTGATAATACCATTGCCAGTGCAATGAGTATCGTGACACAAGTAACGGATAGTAAACAAATTGCCGTATTTCCTTCAGCTAGCACAATGGTCAAAGATGGTGGATTAATGGGATATGGTATTGATCAATATGAAATTGGTGTCAAAACAGCAAAAATGATCATTTCTGTTTTGAAAGGTGAAAAGCCTGAAAATACACCTGTACAATTAATGGACGACGCAAAAGTTTATATTAATTTAGAAAAAGCCAAACAATTAAACATTACAATTCCAGACAATATTTTAAAAGATGCCATTACGCAATAAAATCATAAGGATAGCGTGATTTAACGCGCGTGTACTTTTTATCGCTTATCCGATAGAAGATGATTGACAGTTTAAATCAATGAGCGTATGATAATTATCGGGCTCCCATTATACATGGGAAACGATATAAACCCCCATTCACTGAATGGGGGATTTTTATTTTTGTATACTCCCTAAACAATTTTCAGGAGGATAATATGAACATCGGTTTTGATAATCAAAAATATTTACAAGAGCAAAGTCGCTACATTTTAGAGCGCGTGAATCAATTTGATAAATTATATTTGGAATTTGGTGGTAAATTGATTGGTGATTTTCATGCAATGCGTGTTTTACCAGGATTTGATCCAGATGTAAAAGTGAAATTATTGCATCAATTGCGTGAGCAGGCCGAAATTATCATTTGTGTGTATGCTGGCGATATCGAAAACAATAAAGTTCGTGCTGATTTAGGCATTACATACGATCGTGATGTTTTACGACTTATTGATGATTTAGGGTATTGGGATTTATCGATTAATAGTGTGTTGATTACACGTTATACCGGACAAAGTGCAGCAAGAAAATTCAAAGCACAACTTGAACAACGTGGTCTAAAAGTGTATACACATGGCTATACACAAGGTTATCCAATGGATGTTGATACCATTGTTAGTGAAGAAGGTTATGGGAAAAACACTTATATCGAAACGACTAAACCATTAGTTATTGTAACGGCACCGGGTGCTAATTCGGGTAAATTAGCGACGTGTTTAAGTCAGCTTTATCATGAAACAAAATTAGGAAAAAAAGCGGGATATGCTAAATTTGAAACATTCCCTGTTTGGAATTTACCTTTAAAACACCCAGTTAATATTGCATACGAAGCCGCAACGGCAGACTTAGAAGACGCTAATATGATTGACCCGTTCCACTTAGAAGCTTACGGAGAAACAACAGTAAATTATAACCGTGACATTGAAGCATTTCCGTTGTTGCGTAAAATTTTAACCAAAATTGCGGGTGAAAATCCGATACCGTATCAATCGCCAACAGATATGGGTGTTAACCGAGTCGGATTTGCGATTACGGACAATACGGTGGTAGAAGAAGCTTCAAAACAAGAAGTGATTCGACGTTATTTCGCGCTACACAACGATTATAAAAAGGGTATGGGTACTTTACAAGCCGCACAAAGAGGCAAATTGTTGATGGATGAATTGTCATTAAATGTGCATGATCGTCGTGTGGTAGATAGTGCTATTGCAAAAAGTCAGCAAGAAAATGTTCCAGTAGTCGCCATTGAATTGCAAGATGGGACGATGATTACCGGTAAACATAGTCAAGTGATGTCCGCTAGTGCAGCCTGTTTATTGAATGCTTTAAAAGCAATTGTAGGGTTGAGCGATGATTTATGGTTAATGCCACCCGTTATTTTAGATAAAATTAAACAATTGAAAATGGATAAACTAAAAAACAATACGCAAAGTTTAGATAGTAAAGAAGTGCTGATTGCATTAAGTATTTCTGCGGTAACGAATCCTAGTGCAGAAATGGTGCTGCAAGCGTTAGATAAATTGCGTCATTTACAAGCACACAGTACGGTTATTTTGCCTAAAGCGGATGAAGAAATGTTTAGACAATTGGGCATTATTGTGACATGCGAACCAGAGTTTGCGAATGATAATTTATATTACGGAAGTTAAGGTATGATGATTTTAACAAGACCGTCATTACACTATAAAGAGAGTTTACTAGAATATAAAAATACGTTTATTGAAAGAAAAGAGAGTATAGCTGGCGGTAGTTTTTTAAGAGATTTTGATACCGTTGAAGAATGGCTAGATTTTATTCAACAACTAGAACACATTGAAACAACGCCAAAACATTTAGTCAGTGCATTAGCTTTTATACTAGTTGATACGACGAGTGAAAAAGTAATCGGCATGTGTGATTTGCGACTTAGTTTGGCCATACCGTATTTAAAAGAATTTGGTGGTCATGTTGGCTATTCCATTCATCCTGATTATCGAAAAAATGGTTATGGGAAATTACAATTACACTTGCTATTAAAAGAAGCTAAAAAAGTTGGTTTTGAAAAAGTGTTAGTGACGTGTGATGAAGAAAATCGCGCATCTGCAAAAATTATTGAAAGCAATAACGGTGTTTTAGAAAAAGTTGTTTTTGATGAAGAAGGCAACGGTTATAAACGTTATTGGATAAACTTATAAAAAAAATAAAGAAAAAAAGCAAAATGAGTTGCTATTTAAGCTGTTTTTTTATATACTGTTAAAGGTTGTAAAAACCAAAATACAATTCACTTAGTAGCGATGTTGGATACGGTGCCGTAAGGTGTGTCGACAAATGAGCACTAAGGAAGAAAAAACCAAAATGGAGGAAAAAATTATGGCAGTTATCTCAATGAAACAATTGCTAGAAGCTGGGGTACACTTCGGTCACCAAACACGTCGTTGGAACCCTAAAATGGACCGTTACATCTTTACAGAAAGAAACGGTATTCACATTATCGACTTACAAAAAACTGTAAAATTAGTTGATGATGCTTACAACTACATGCACGAAGTTGCTCAAAACGGTGGTATCGCATTATTTGTTGGTACTAAAAAACAAGCACAAGATGCAGTGAAAGAAGAAGCAGAACGTTCAGGACAATTTTACATTAACCACCGTTGGTTAGGTGGAACGTTAACAAACTGGGATACTATTCAAAAACGTATCACTCGTTTAAAACGTATCAAAGAAATGGCTACAGATGGTACATTTGATGTATTACCTAAAAAAGAAGTCGCAGAATTAGTGAAACAACAAGAACGTTTAGAAAAATTCTTAGGTGGTATCGAAGATATGCCAAGAATTCCAGATGTAATGTTCATCGTTGACCCACGCAAAGAAAGAATTGCTGTTCAAGAAGCACGCAAATTAAATATCCCTATCGTTGCGATGGTAGATACAAACTGTGATCCAGATGAAATCGATGTTGTCATTCCATCAAACGATGATGCAATTCGTGCAGTTAAATTAATCGTTGCTAAAATGGCAGATGCGTTTATCGAAGCTAACCAAGGTGAAGATCAAGTTACAGCTGATGATTTCGTTTCAGAAGAAGCAACTTCTTTAGAAGAAATCGTTGAAGTGGTTGAAGGCGACAACGCTTAATCTAATCAATAAAGTGTAGATGACTGTCAAAAAATAGAAAACCACTATTTTTGACAGTCATTTTTTAAAATAATTTTTTGGAGGAATACAATAATGGCTGAAATTACAGCAAAATTAGTTAAAGAATTACGTGACAAAACAGGCGTTGGTATGATGGACGCTAAAAAAGCATTAGTAGCAGTTGAAGGAGACATCGAAAAAGCTGTGGATTACTTACGTGAAAATGGTTTAGCAAAAGCTGCTAAAAAATCTGATCGTATCGCTGCTGAAGGTTTAACTTCAATCTTTGTTTCTGGTAATACTGCAGCAATCGTAGAAGTAAACGCTGAAACAGACTTTGTTGCGAAAAACGAAAAATTCCAAAACTTAGTTGCAATGATTAGTGAATTAGTGGCAACTCAAAAACCTGCTACTTTAGAAGATGCTTTAGCATTAACTGTTGACGGAACACCTTTAAGTGAAGTGATTGCAGAAGCAACTGCTACAATTGGTGAAAAAATTGAGTTACGTCGTTTTGAACTTGTAACAAAAGAAGACAATCAAGCATTCGGTTCATACTTACACATGGGTGGACGTATTGCGGTTGTAACTGTTTTAGACGGTACAACTGACGAAGTTGTTGCAAAAGATGTTGCAATGCACGTTGCTGCAATCAACCCTAAATATGTATCTCGTGACCAAGTTTCTCAAGAAGAATTAGAACACGAGAAAAAAGTATTAACTGAACAAGCATTAAATGAAGGTAAACCAGCTAACATCGTTGAAAAAATGATTCAAGGCCGTATCAATAAATTCTTGGCTGAAATTAGCTTGAACGACCAACCATTTGTTAAAAATCCAGATCAAACAGTTTCTGAATTTGCAGCATCTAAAGGTGCAACTGTAAAATCATTTAACCGTTATGAAGTTGGTGAAGGTATCGAAAAACGTGTTGATAACTTTGCTGAAGAAGTAATGAGTCAAGTTAGAGCTTAATTTTAAAATCCCCCTATTTTGTTGGGGGATTTTTAATAGCAGTGGAGGAATTTATGGTAGAACCAATTTATAAACGTGTTGTTTTAAAATTGAGTGGGGAAGCATTAGCAGGCGATACTGGTTTTGGTATTAACCCACCAACGATTAAAGAAATTGTAAAAGAAGTTAAAGAAATCCATGAGTTAGGCGTTGAAGTGTCTATCGTTGTGGGTGGTGGTAACATTTGGCGTGGTCAAATCGGTGCTGAAATGGGAATGGAACGTGCACAAGCTGACTACATGGGCATGTTAGCTACTGTCATGAATGCGTTGGCATTGCAAGATACACTAGAAAATATCGGCGTACCAACACGTGTACAAACATCAATCGACATGCGACAAATTGCTGAACCGTATATTCGTCGTAAAGCTGTTCGTCACTTGGAGAAAAAACGTGTTGTTATTTTTGCGGGTGGAACAGGAAACCCTTATTTTTCAACGGATACAGCATCTGCACTACGTGCTGCTGAAATTGATGCTGATGTCATTTTAATGGCAAAAAATAACGTTGATGGTGTTTATAATGCCGATCCACGTAAAGATGAAACCGCGATGAAATTTGATGAGTTGACCCATTTAGATGTGATTAGTAAAGGGTTACAAGTTATGGATTCAACAGCAAGTTCATTAAGTATGGACAACGATATTCCATTGATTGTCTTTAACTTAAATGAGCCGGGTAACATTAAGCGTGTTGTTTTAGGCGAAAACATTGGAACAATTGTCAAAAATGCAAAATAGTTTATAATGGATTTGAGATAACAACACAACAAGGAGATTCGTATGATAAATACAATTTTAAATAATACAAAAGAACGTATGTCTAAAGCAGAAGCGGCGTTATCAAGAGAGTTGGGTGCCATTCGTGCGGGTCGTGCCAATGCTAGCTTGTTAGATCGTTTAACGGTTGAATATTACGGTGCTGAAACACCAATTAATCAAATGGCTCAAATTACGGTACCAGAAGCGCGTATGTTGATGATTACACCGTACGACAAATCGATTTTAAAAGAAATGGAACGTGCCATTTTACAAAGTGATATTGGGATTACACCTTCAAACGACGGGAATGTGATTCGTTTAGTTATTCCTGCATTAACAGAGGAACGTCGTAAAGAATTAGCGAAACAAGTGAAAAAAGAAGCTGAAAATGCTAAAGTTGCTGTTCGTAACATTCGTCGTGACGCTATCGATGAATTAAAAAAAGCTGAAAAAGCAAAAGAAATTAGTGAAGATGAATTGCGTACTGCTGAGAAAAAAGTACAAGATTTAACAGATGCTTCAACTAAAAATTTAGATGCTTTAGCAGCAGAAAAAGAAAAAGAATTGTTAGATATTTAGACGATTTGGCACTACCTTACCGGGTAGTGCTTTTTTATGTGATTTATGGTAAAATATACTGTATTGACACAAGTTTTGGAGAATAAAAAGATGGATCAAAAAGTATTTAATCGTATTAAAGCATTAACAGAATTAAAAGGTACGAGTGGATTTGAATATGACATTCGTCGATACATGGAACAAGAAATGACGCCTTTTGTTGATTATGTCCAAGGGGACGGTTTAGGTGGTATTTTTGGTGTGCGTGAAAATAGTGATGATCACGCACCACGTGTAATGTTTGCGTCTCACATGGATGAAGTGGGTTTTATGCTAGCACAAATTACACCAAATGGTTTATTTAAAGTTGTCGCTTTAGGTGGATGGAATCCGTATGTCGTTTCGGCACAACGTTTTGTTTTAACAACACGTGAAGGTGTTGATATTCCAGTCGTATCTTCTTCAGTGCCACCACATTTATTACGTGGTACTAATGGTGCGCAAGATGTTTCTGTAGACAGCATTTTATTTGATGCCGGTTTTACATCGAAAGAAGAAGCAGAAAGTTTTGGTGTACGTCCAGGAGATGCGATTGTACCGGTAACTGAAACTGTTGTCACAGCAAACCAAAAACGGATCATTTCAAAAGCGTGGGATAACCGTTACGGTTGTACGGTCGTTTTAGATACATTAGAAGCGTTAAAAGATGAAAAATTACCAAACACCTTAATTGCTGGAGCTAACGTTCAAGAAGAAGTTGGTTTACGTGGTGCAAAAGGGTCAACAACGTTATTTAATCCAGATGTATTTTTTGCGATTGATTGCTCACCTGCTAACGATTTAGATGGTTCACCTGCCAATTATGGTCATTTAGGAAAAGGTGTATTGATGCGCATTCAAGATCCAGGTTTTATTTTACAACGTGGTATGCGTGAATTTTTATTAGATACTGCTGAAACGCACCATATTCCATATCAATATTTTGTATCTAAAGGTGGAACAGATGCAGGTGCAGCCCATCAAATGAATTACGGCGTACCAAGTGCAGTTATTGGTATGTGCGCACGCTATATCCATACACATCAAACGTTATTTGAAATTAGTGACTATGAAGCCGCTAAAGAAATGGCTAAACAAATTGCTTTAACGTTAGATAAAAGTGTGTTAGCAACGATTAAACATAGAAATTAAGGAGTACACTAAATGTTTTTAGCATTTTATAATAAAGCACATGTTGGCGACACCTTGCTATTATTAAAAAAAGAAACGACAGAAAACGTATCATCTGAATCAAAAGTCGATGTGACACGCGTTTTTAACACTAAAACAAATGAAACGCTTGCTTACAATATTTTCAATGCGTCTTCGTACGTGTCTTTTGAAAAAGACGGACAACAGTTTTTAACGCAAGAGGCTGTTGATACCATCAATCGTTTATTAGATACACAAAATTTTGAGCACATTTCAGTTGATAACACACCGAAATTTGTGGTTGGATTGGTTGAAGAATGTGTTGATCACCCAGATTCAGACCATTTACACGTTACAAAAGTGAATGTTGGTGGTGGAGAAGTATTACAAATTGTTTGTGGAGCTTCAAACGTGGCAACAGGGCAACAAGTTGTTGTGGCTAAAATTGGCGCCGTTATGCCGAGCGGTTTAATTATTGAACCTGGCCAATTACGTGGCGTTGATAGCAATGGTATGCTGTGTTCAGCAAGAGAATTAGGATTAGTACAAGACAATAGTGCTAAAGGCATTTTAGTATTGGATAACCGTACAATTGGAGAACCATTTTTCAATTAATTTAAGAAAGCGTGTAAATTATGAAAGATTTTCCAAATTATTTATTGAAAAATAACATCGAACAAACGAATCTTATCAAAACAGAAAAAGTAGAATTGACAAGACAGGTCGTTTTTCAATCGAAACAAGGTTTTACACCGTCAGTGGTGCCTTCAATTTTAAAAGGAATTGAAAGAACGGTTGCAGTTGATTACGATCACATTAAAAACTATTTAAAACGTGAAAAAAATGAATTGATTTTATTGGATGTCGTTTCAAATCAGACACAAAGTGTTTCGGAGGATATGTATACGCAAACGCCGTTACCCGAATTATCCAAAAAGGTAATGAGACGTTCCGGTTTACATAAAGGATTAGACGTATTGCTCGATGATGCCACACAAAATATTACATATTTGACAAAAAGAGGAGACGCATCTCATGACGAATAAAATCTATCATTTTATGGGGATTAAAGGCTCAGGTATGAGTGCTTTAGCTTTAATCCTACACGGTAAAGGCTTCAACGTACAAGGTAGTGATATTACGGATTATTTCTTCACGCAAAAAGGACTTGAAGACGCAAATATTCCTATTTATGCCTTTAATGAAGCTAAATTGGGACCAGAACATATCGTTATTGCGGGAAATGCATTTAATGATAATCATCCGGAATTAGTTTACGCACGCGAGCAAGGGGCAAAAATCATTCGCTACCATCATTTTTTAGGTGAATTAGTCAATGACTATACGAGTATTGCCGTAACAGGATCGCACGGAAAAACAACAACAACGGGCTTGTTATC